>NZ_JBIBZN010000002.1:0-389975 GCF_043084305.1 Streptomyces sp. NPDC014656 | reverse complement strand
GCGGGGGCCGTCTTCTTGGCGGCGGCGCGCTTGCGCGGAGCCTTGGGGGCCTCCTCGACGACCGGGGCCTCGGCGGCCGGGGCCGCGGCGGCCTGGGCCTCCGCGACCGGGGCCGGGACGACCACGACGGCCTCCGCGGGGGCGGTGGTCGTGACGGGGCTGGACGCCTTGCGGACCGCGCGGCGGCGCGGGCGGGCGGCCGGCTCCTCGACGACCGGGGCCTCGGGGGCCTCGACCACGGCCGGAGCGGCCTCGACGACGGCACCCGGAGTGGTGGCCGGGCGGGTGGCCCGGCGCCGGGCGCGCGGCGGCGCGGCCACGGCCTGCGCCGGGACGGCGGCCGGAGCGGCCTGGGCCGGAGCCGGAGCGGCCTGGGCCGGGGCGGTGGTCCGGGCCGGGGCGGTCCGGGCGGCCTCGGCCGGGCGGGCCTCCGCGGCCTGGGCCGGGACCGGAGCGGACTTCTTGCGGGCGGCGGCCAGCTCGGCGGCGGCGGTCTCCACCGTCTGGAAGCTCACCGTGTCCTCGACGCGGGGCCGGACCCGCCGCTTGCGCGGCGCGAAGGCCGGGGCCGGGGCGGCGGGCGTCTCGGTGACGACCGTCTCCGTACGGCCGCCACGGCCGCGGCGGCGGCGCGGGGCCGTCTCCTCGGCCGGGGTCTCGACGGACGCGACGGGCGCGGTGGCCTTGGCGACCCGTGCCGCCGGGGCGGCCTCGGCCACCGGGGCCCCGACCGTCTCGACGACGGCCTTCTCGGTCTCCGTACGGCCGCCACGGCCGCGGCGGCGGCGCGGAGCCGTCTCCTCGGCCGGGGCCTCGACGGGGGCGGCGACCTCGGCGGGCGCGGCGGCCTCGGCGGGCGCGGCGGCCTCGGCCACCGGGGCGGCCTGCGGGGCCGGGGCGGCCGGGGTCACCGGGGTGGCGTCGGCGACCGGGATGGCGCCGGCGACCGGGATGCCGCCGGTCGACGGGCCGGTGCCACGGGTGCGGCGGCGGCGCGGACGGCGCGGGCCGTCGACGGCCTCCGGGGCCTCGGTGGTCTCCGGGGCGCCGGCCGTCACCTGCGGGGCGTCGCCGTCCGAGCCGCCGCGGGTGCGGCGGCGCTGGCGCGGCGTCCGGGCCGGGCGCTCCTCGGCGGCCGGGGCCTCGGCGCGGCCGCCGCGGCCACGACGGCCGCCGGGCTCGCCCAGGTCCTCCAGCTCCTCCGCGGCGAGACCCGCGCGGGTCCGCTCGGCGCGCGGCAGGATGCCCTTGGTGCCCTCGGGGATGTCCAGCTCGGTGTAGAAGTGCGGGGAGCTGGAGTAGGTCTCCACCGGGTCGGCGAAGTTCAGCTCCAGCGCCTTGTTGATCAGCTGCCAGCGCGGGATGTCGTCCCAGTCGACGAGCGTGATCGCCGTGCCGGTGTTGCCCGCGCGGCCGGTGCGGCCGGTGCGGTGCAGGTAGGTCTTCTCGTCCTCGGGGGTCTGGTAGTTGATGACGTGGGTGACGCCCTCGACGTCGATGCCGCGCGCGGCGACGTCGGTGCAGACGAGGACGTCCACCTTGCCGTTGCGGAAGGCGCGCAGCGCCTGCTCGCGGGCGCCCTGGCCGAGGTCGCCGTGGACCGCGCCGGAGGCGAAGCCGCGCCGCTGGAGCTGCTCGGCGATGTCGGCCGCCGTCCGCTTCGTACGGCAGAAGATCATCGCGAGGCCGCGGCCGCGGGCCTGGAGGATGCGCGCGACCATCTCCGGCTTGTCCATGTTGTGCGCGCGGTAGACGTGCTGCTTGATGTTGGCGTGCGTCACGCCCTCGTTGTCCGGCGAGGTGGCGCGGATGTGCGTCGGCCGCGACATGTAGCGGCGGGCCAGGCCGATGACCGCGCCCGGCATGGTGGCCGAGAACAGCATGGTCTGGCGCGTGGCCGGAAGCATGTTGATGATCTTCTCGACGTCGGGCAGGAAGCCCAGGTCGAGCATCTCGTCGGCCTCGTCGAGGACGAGCGTCTTGATCTTCGACAGGTCGAGCTTGCGCTGGCCGGCCAGGTCGAGCAGGCGGCCGGGGGTGCCGACGACGACGTCGACGCCCTTCTGGAGCGCCTCGACCTGGGGCTCGTAGGCCCGGCCGCCGTAGATGGCGAGGACGCGGACGTTGCGCACCTTGCCGGCGGTCAGGAGGTCGTTGGTGACCTGCTGGCACAGCTCGCGGGTCGGCACGACGACGAGGGCCTGGGGGGCCTCGGTCAGCTGCTCGGGCTTCGCGCGGCCGGCCTCGACGTCGGCGGGGACGGTGACGCGCTCCAGGATCGGCAGGCCGAAGCCGAGGGTCTTGCCCGTGCCGGTCTTGGCCTGGCCGATGACGTCGGTGCCGGTGAGGGCGACCGGGAGGGTCATCTCCTGGATGGGGAAGGGGTTGATGATGCCGACGGCTTCGAGCGCCTCGGCGGTCTCGGGAAGGATTCCGAGCTCTCGGAACGTAGTCAGGGTGCTGCCTCTTCTGTGAGACGCGGCGCGAGGCGAACGAAGGGGGTCTGTCATCGTGCCGGGCTCTTCCCGCGGGATCCTGGGGAAGATCACCGCCGGGTGGCACGGGACCACTGCCGTCGCTCGAGCGTCGTACCGCTTGAGGGACCCTTCGGCAGGCGCCGGAAGGGCTGTCGGGCCGGAGCCGATCGGGCCACCGACCGGGCATCCTCATTCATGCGTCGGCCCACCGGATACGTCCGAACGTGCGAAAGCATGTCCGCATACTCGGCAGGCGCAATATCACTGTACCCCGGAATCGCGCATGTGTGTCGGGCGAAATGACGATGAGGGCACGGTCACACTGACTGACCAGGCCCTTCGGGGCCCGGAGGGCGGGCTATTGTGCCGTGCATGGAGACGCCTGACAACGCCACGCCCGCCGGTGGGACCGACACCGACGACACCCGCACCGGGATCGCCGCCGAGGACTGGGCCACGGCCTCCGCGGAGCCGCAGTACCGCGCCGCCGTGATCGACCTCCTCGGCGCCCTCGCCTACGGCGAGCTGGCGGCCTTCGAGCGGCTGGCCGAGGACGCCAAGCTCGCGCCGTCCCTGGAGGACAAGGCGGAGCTGGCGAAGATGGCCTCCGCCGAGTTCCACCACTTCGAGCGGCTGCGGGACCGGCTGGCCGCCGTGGACGCCGAGCCGACCGCGGCGATGGAGCCCTTCGCGAAGGCGCTCGACGACTTCCACCGCCAGACCGCCCCGTCGGACTGGCTGGAGGGTCTGGTCAAGGCCTACGTGGGCGACTCGATCGCCAGCGACTTCTACCGCGAGGTGGCGGCCCGGCTCGACTCGGACACCCGCGCCCTGGTGCTCGCGGTGCTCGACGACACGGGCCACGGCAACTTCGCCGTGGAGAAGGTGCGCGCGGCGATCGACGCCGACCCGCGCGTCGGCGGCCGGCTCGCGCTGTGGGCCCGCCGGCTGATGGGCGAGGCGCTGTCGCAGGCCCAGCGGGTGGTGGCGGAGCGGGACGCGCTCTCCACGATGCTCGTCGGCGGGGTGGCGGACGGCTTCGACCTCGCGGAGGTGGGCCGGATGTTCTCCCGGATCACCGAGGCGCACACCAAGCGGATGGCGGCCCTGGGCCTCGCGGCCTGAGCCCTCCCGCGGTACGACTCGGCCGCGCGGCCCGGGACTTCGGTCCCGGGCCGCGCGGCCTTCGTGCGTGCGGAGCGGCGGTCAGTACGCCGCGGGGGATGATCGGCGCAGCCGGCGGGCGGCCGGCCGGACGAGCAGCGAGAGCAGCACCGCCGCGACCGCGACGGCGCCGGCGAGGGTGGCGAGGAAGTGGCCGGGGCCGAGCGCCCCGTGGGTGACCAGGGCGCCGAAGACGGCGCCGAGCGCACCGGTCAGGAGCACGGTCCCCCGGGCGGGGAGGCGGTCGGGCAGGCGGTGCGCGGCGGCCCAGGCCAGGGCGAGTCCGAGCAGGGCGGAACCGAGGGCTTCCAGGAACACGGTGGGTCACCTCGCGAGGGGTGCGGGGCGGGTGGTGCGGTCAAGCCCCCTCTACCCCGGCCCACCGGAACGCAATCCTCCCCGCGCCCCGGCGGGACGCCCCGCCCACCCGCCCGTCACGGCCGCGGCCCGCGCCGGACGACCCGCCGGAGCCCCCGAGGCCCCGGCACCGAGGGACACCCGGACGGGCGTACGCGGGGACGGGGACGGCGTACCAGGGGACGCCGTACGGGAAGGGCCGTGCGGGGACGGCGTACGGGGAAGGGCCGTGCGGGGACGCCGTACGCGAAGGGCGCGCGGGGACGCCGTACGGGAAGGGCCGCGCGGGGACGCCGTACCCGGAAGGCGGCGTAGGCGGGACGGCGCACCCGGGAGGCCGCGTAGGCGGGGACGGCGTGCCCGGGGGCGGAGGGTGCGGAAGGGCGGGCGTACGCGAGGAGGCCCGGAGGGACGGGTGTCCCTCCGGGCCTCCTCCACGAGAGCCGGAGCTCAGAGCGTGCCGAAGCCCACCCGGCGCACGGCGGTCTCGCCGAGCTCCACGTACGCGATCTTGTCCGACGGGACGAGGACCCGGCGGCCCTTGTCGTCCTCAAGGCTGAGCAGCGGTGCCTTGCCGGACAGCGCGTCCGCGACGGCGCGCTCCACGTCCTCGGCGGACTGCCCGCTCTCCAGAACGATCTCCCGGGGTGCGTACTGCACGCCGATCTTGACCTCCACGGCTATGTCCCTCCGAACGGTCAGCCATGCGCGATGAACCCGCGCCGTACGCTGCACACATTAGCCCGGTGAGGGGACGCGCACGGCTCAGCCGCCGCACGCCAGGAGCGAACAGGCGCCGGGAACCGGGCGGGCGGTCAGTGCCCCTCGGCGCTCAGCTGGCCGTCCACGCCGTGCAGCGGGAAGCCCGCGATGCCGCGCCAGGCGAGCGAGGTGAGCAGGGAGACGGCCGTGTCGCGGGGGATCGGCGACTCGCTGGAGAGCCAGTAGCGGGCGACCACCTGGGAGACGCCGCCGAGGCCCACCGCGAGCAGCATCGACTCGTCCTGGGACAGGCCGGTGTCCTCCGCGATGACCTCGGAGATCGCCTCGGCGCACTGGAGGCTCACCCGGTCGACCCGCTCGCGCACGGCCGGCTCGTTGGTGAGGTCGGACTCGAAGACGAGGCGGAAGGCGCCGCCCTCGTCCTCGACGTAGGCGAAGTACGCGTCCATGGTCGCCGCGACCCGGAGCTTGTTGTCCGAGGTGGAGGCGAGGGCCGTGCGGACCGACAAGAGCAGGGACTCGCAGTGCTGGTCGAGCAGGGCCAGGTACAGCTCCAGCTTGCCGGGGAAGTGCTGGTAGAGCACCGGCTTGCTGACCCCGGCCCGCTCGGCGATGTCGTCCATGGCCGCGGAGTGGTAGCCCTGGGCGACGAAGACCTCCTGGGCCGCGCCGAGCAGCTGGTTCCGCCGGGCACGGCGCGGCAGCCGCGTACCGCGAGGGCGTGCTGCCTCTGTCTGCTCGATGGCGCTCACGCGGCCTCCCAAGAATTCGATCCATGTGCGCTGTCGCGCCGCGCGGCCATCGTACTTTTGGGTAACCCGGCTGTGCGCGGTGCGGACGCAGAATTTCACGGACCGGACGCCGCGGTCGACAGGCTATTCAAGATTAAACCGAACAAATCAGCGATAGTCGTCTTCGTCGAGAGTGACGACGCGCGCCTGCTCCGAGACGTCGCCCTCGTCCGCCGCGTCGTGGTCGACGTCGCTGAGCGGTTCGTCCTCCTTGGGACGCAGTTCCGTGTGCTGCTCGGCCGCGTCGGCCTCCGGGACTTCCTCGTCGAGCACGGTGTCCTCTTCCTCGGGGAACGTGTCCGGCTCGGACGGATCGACAGTCATGCGGTTCCTTCCCGTCCTCCCCGTACGCGGGCGGCCGCCCGCGCCGGTGACCTCCCTTCGAGCGTAGGAGCACCGGCCTCCCCCCGCACCCGAGCCGCCTCCGGTGGTGGCGCGCCCCCGGCGCCGCACGGCCTGTGACCGCACCCACACCCGGGCCCGCGTGATCGTCTCGTAATATTGCGGCCATGTCCTCGACCGAGCTGCCGGAAACCCGGACCGCCGACGCCGCTCAGGCGACGCCGCTCCCGCGAGCCGTCCGGGTCGCCGACGGCGAGGAGCTCCGCTCCGTCGCGCTCCCCGGACTCAGCCTCACCGTGCGCTCCCGGCCCGGCGGCCGCGCCGGCCTGCCGCCCGCGCTGTACGTGCACGGCCTCGGCGGCTCCTCGCAGAACTGGTCCGCCCTGATGCCGCTCCTCGCCGACCTGGTCGACGGCGAGGCCGTCGACCTGCCCGGCTTCGGCGACTCCCCGCCGCCCGACGACGGCAACTACTCGGTCACCGGGCACGCCCGGGCCGTCATCCGGCTGCTCGACGCCTCCGGGCGCGGCCCGGTCCACCTCTTCGGCAACTCGATGGGTGGCGCCGTCGCCACCCGGGTCGCCGCCGTCCGGCCCGACCTGGTCCGCACCCTGACCCTCGTCGCGCCGGCCCTGCCCGAGCTGCGCGCCCAGCGCACCGCCTGGCCGACCGCGCTGCTCGCCGTGCCCGGCGTGGCCGGGCTCTTCGCCCGCCTCTCCCGTGACTGGACCGCCGAGCAGCGCGTCCGCGGCGTCCTCTCCCTCTGTTACGGCGACCCCGCGCAGGTCACCGACGAGGGCCTCCGGCACGCCGTCGAGGAGATGGAACGGCGGCTGGAACTCCCGTACTTCTGGGACGCCATGGCGCGTTCCTCGCGCGGTATCGTCGACGCCTATACGCTCGGCGGCCAGCACGGCCTGTGGCGTCAGGCGGAGCGGGTGCTCGCGCCCACCCTGCTGATCTACGGCGGCCGTGACCGGCTCGTCTCGTACCGGATGGCCCGCAGGGCCGCCGCCGCCTTCCGGGGCTCGCGGCTGCTGACCCTGCCCGACGCCGGTCACGTGGCGATGATGGAGTACCCCGAGACGGTCGCCGCGGCCGCGCGGGAACTGATCGCGGACCACGACGCGCGGCACGACGGGAGCTGAACCCGGGGTGGGACGACATAGTCGCAAGGGGCCCGCGCCCTCGGCGGGCGACACCGGGCGCACGCCGGTGGCGGACACCGGGCGCACGCCGGTCGTGGAGGGCGGGGCGGGCACGGGACGGCGCCGCCGGAGCGCCGAGGGCGCCCCGGAGGAGCGCGGCGCGGCGGCCCGGGGCACCACCCGCGGGCACGGCGCCTTCCACGGACACCGGCCCCCGGCACAGGGGGCACCCGCGTACGGGACCCCGGCACAGGGCGCGCCCTCGTACGGGGCGTCCGCCCCCGGCGCGCCCCCCTACGGGACCCCGGCGCACGGGACCCCGGCGCACGGGACGCCCCGGCACGGCACGCCCGCGTACGGCGGGGGCGGCCACGACGCGTCCGCGCACGCCGCTCCGCACACGCCCGCGCACGGCACCCCGGTGCGGGGCGGGCATCCGGCGCACGAGGAGGCCCCGCGGCCGGGGCCCGAGCGGTACGGCCCGGCCACCGGTGGTCCGCCCCTGATCCCCGGGCCCCGCCGGACCGCCGCGGCCCCGCCCGCCGGGCCCGTCGGGGCTCCCGCCCCCGAGGTCGACGCGGACGACGCCGCGGGCCGGGGCGGCAAGGGCAAGGCGCTCACCGGCATCGCCGCCGCCGCGGTCACCACCTGCCTCGCGATCGTCGTCGCCGGTCAGGTCGCCGACCGGGACGACGGGGCCCCGGCCGTGCGCGCCGCGCAGGAGCCGGCCGACCGGGCCTCGGGCGACACCTCCGCCTCCCGCTCCGACGAGCGGCCCACCCCGTCGAGCCCGGCGCCCGCGACGAGCCGACCGGCGCCCACGTACGAGCAGTTGATGACCCATCAGTTCCCGATCGACCCGAAGCTGACCGGCTCCGGCGAGTTCGAGGCCGTGCCCGGACTCGACAAGGCGCCCGGCTCGGGGCAGAAGTACCGCTACCGGGTGGACGTCGAGAAGGGGCTCGGGCTCGACGCCAAGCTCTTCGCGCGGGCGATCCAGCAGACCCTCAACGACAAGCGCAGCTGGGCCGGTCGGGGGGCGATGACCTTCGAGCGGATCTCCAGCGGGCAGCCCGACTTCGTCATCACCCTCGCGAGCCCCGGCACCACCGGCACGTGGTGTGCCAAGTCGGGGCTCGACACCACCATCGACAACGTCTCCTGCGACTCCGCCTCCACCGAGCGCGTGATGATCAACGCCTTCCGCTGGGCGCAGGGCGCGGAGACCTTCGGCCCGAAGGCGATGTACGCCTACCGGCAGATGCTCATCAACCACGAGGTCGGCCACCGGCTCGGCCACAACCACGTGTCGTGCCGGACGCCGGGCGCGCTCGCTCCCGTGATGCAGCAGCAGACGAAGTCCCTGGACGTCGACGGCATCAGCTGCCGACCCAACCCCTGGGTGTACCCGGGAAGTTGACCCCGGCCCTCCGCGTTCCCCGGCCGTGCGTCCGGGGGACGCGGCGGGCGCGCCGACGCCGTCCGGGCGCTCGCGGACGTTCCTCGGCGCGCGGTGCCGTCACGCCGCCTCCGCGCGCGCCGCCCTCGGTCCGGCGCTCCCCGGCGCGACCGGACACCCGGGCGCCGGCATTCTCCGTCGCCGACGCCTCCCGGCGCTTTCCGCCCGGCATCCCTCGAACCGGGTGCGCGCCGACGGCTTTTCCCTTTTCCGGCGGCGCCCGCGCGACCTCCCGCGGCCGCGCCCCCTTTTCCGGTGTTCCCCCGCCTTCGCGCAATTCCCTTTTCCCTTACCACGGTTCACCCCGCAGGCCCCTTTTCCGTGCGTCCTCCGTCCGCCCTTTCCCGTCACCCGGTCGCGGCCGCCACCGGTTCGGCGGCGGCCGCGGGCCCTGCCGCGCCCGCCCCCGAACCCACCGGAATCTGACCTTCCGTGACCCCGCCGGCGCGTACCGCGACGGAACGCGACGGGGCGGGGAAAGTTACGTGCATTCACCCCTTCCGGTGGTGCGACGGACAACCGTCCGCCGCGCCACCGGTCGCTGCGCTTACGTTCTTCCCGCTGTGGGATTCCCGCCGAGGGACGGCAGCGCGCGCCACCGACGGGACCGGTGGGCGCCGTCACGGAAGACCGGGGGTGTGTGCTCGTGCGGATCGGACTCCTCACGGAGGGTGGCTCCCCGTGCGCCACCGGTGACACCGGCGCGTGGTGGCAGCGGCTCGTCCACGGCCTCGCCCCCCACGACTTCGACCTGTACGCCGTCGGCGGCCCCCTCCCCGCCGTCCCGCTCCCGCCCCGCGTCCGGCCCGTCCCCACCACCGGCGAAGGCGCCCTCCCCGCCGGACCGCCCGGGCACGCCGCCCGCCGCGCCTACGGCCGCCGCGACCGCCGCCGCTTCGCCGAGGGCTTCCACGCCCTCGCCACCGGCCTCACCGCCGAGCCCGCCCCCACCGGCCGTCCGGCCGGGGACGAGGACCCCGCGCACGCCTTCGCCACCGGCCTCGGCGCCCTCGCCGACCTCGCCCGCGACAGCGGGGGACTGCCCGGCGCGCTCCGCTCCGACGACGCCGTCCGCCTCCTGGAGGCCGCCTGCCGCGCCCCCGGTGCCCGCCGCGCCGCCGCCGCGGCGGGACTCCGCGACCACCTCGCCTTCGCCGGCCACCTGGAGCGGGCCCTGCGCCCCCTCTCCCTCGACTGGTACGGCGAGACGGCCCTCGCCGCCGCCGACCTCTGCCACGCCACCGCGGGCGGGCCCGTCGCCCTCCCCGGACTCCTGGCCAAACGCTTCTTCGGCACCCCCCTCCTCGTCACCGAGTACGGCGTCGGACTGCGCGCCCACTACCTGGACGCGGGCGCCGCCGGCCGCTCCACCCCCCTGCGCGCCCTGCTCGCCGCCCTCCACGGCCGCCTCGCCGGCGAGACGTACCGCCAGGCCGCCCTCCTCACACCCGGCAACGCCCACGCCCGCCGCTGGCAGGAGAGGCTCGGCGCCCCCCGGGACCGGGTCCGCACGGTCCACCCCGGCATGCCCGCCGAGCGCTTCGCCGAGGTCGGCGAGGACGAGCGGGGCGGTGAGCCCGGCACCCTCGTCTGGATCGGCCGCGTCGAACCCGCCAAGGACCTCGTCGCCCTCCTCCACGCCTTCGCCGACCTCCGCGCCCGGCAGCCCGACACCCGGCTGCGGATCGTCTCCGTCCCCGCCGACCCGGGCGGACCCGACCGGGGCGCCGACCACTGCGCCTACCTGGCCCAGTGCGCCGCGCTCGCCGCCCAGCTCTTCCCCGACGAGGCCGCCGGCGCCCACGCCGTCGGCGAGAACCCGGTCTCCTTCGAGGAGCTCGGCGGCCCCGAGGCCCCCACCCTGGAGGACGTCTACGCCTCCGCCGCCGTCGTCGTCCTCTCCAGCACCGTCGAGGGCTTCCCCGCGAGCCTCGTCGAGGCCATGTTCTGCGCCCGCGCCACCGTCTCCACCGACGTCGGCGCGGTCGTCGAGATCATCGGCGGCACCGGGCTCGTCGTCCCCCCGCGCAACCCCCGCGCGCTCGCCGACGCCTGCCTCGCGCTGCTGCGCGACCCCGAGCGCCGGCACCGGCTCGGCGCGGCCGCCCGGGCCCGCGCGCTCGAACTCTTCACCGTCGACCAGAACCTCGCCGCCTTCCGCGGCGTCTACCTCGAACTCCTCTCCCACGCGCCGGTACGCCACCGCGCCGGGTCCGACGTGCCCTTCGCCCACCCCGCCGAGGCGCACCTCCCCGGCAGCTGGGCGCCGAAGGCCGTCGCCGCGGGCACTGGAGCCCCCGATGCCTGAAGGAGGCACCCCCATGCGCGGCCCCGCCGCCCCGACGAGCCCCGGAGCCTGGGACGCCCGCTCCGAGGCCCTCCTCGGCGCCCCCGCGGTGGACGCGGAACCCACGCCCCCCGCCATAGCCCCGGGGCCCGCCGGCCCGCTCCCCACCCTGGACCTCCACGCCGACCCCCGGCCCCCGGCCCCCGGGCCCGCCCCCGCCCCCGCTTCCGGCCCCGCCCTCCAGGACTCCGCCCTGGACGACCTCCTCTCCGCCTTCGGCCCGCCCCGGCACCCGGCGCCCCCGACGGCCGACGCGGCGGAGCCGGAGCCCGTCGCCGAGGCCGATGCCGATGCCGATGCCGATGCCGAGCTTGACGTCGATGCCGAGTTCGAGCCCGAGCCTCAGGACGGCGCGTCCCTGCCCACCGACGAGCCGGAGGCCGGGCCGGAGCCCGAGCCCGACCCGGAGGCCGATCCCGACCCCGACCCGGAGCCGGAGCCCGACCCCTTCTCCGCCGCGCCCCTCGCCCCCGTGGCCCCCGGCCCCGGGGCGGCCTGGGGCGAGCCGCCCGTCGCCGGGGCCGCCGGGGCCGCGGAGCCCGTACCCGCCGGCAAGGCGCGGCGGAGCGCCGGGGACCCCGTCAAGGTGCTGATGCGCCGGCACGGGGAGCTGTGCGCCCGCGCCGTCGACCCGCTGGAGATCGCCGCCGGGCTCGAAGCGCAGGGCTTCACCGACCGGACCGCCGCGCGCTACCGCCACCGGGACGTCTTCTCGCTCGCCGAGGAGCTGTACGCCCGCGTGCCCCGGGGCCACCTGGAGCCCGCGCCCGCCGAGGAGGAGCCCGCCCCCCGCGCCCCGTGGGCGCTCGCCGCGCTCGCCCCCGGCGCCGCCGCCGGTCTGCTGGTGCCCGCGCTGCTGCACCTCGACGGGGCCGCCCGGCTCGTCGCCGGGACCGCCGGGGCGCTCGCCCTCGCCGGCGCGCTCGTCCTCGCCGTTCGGCGCGGACCCCTGCGCGCCGACGCCGCCGCGCCCGCCGCCCGCCTCTGGACCCTCTGGCTCCTCGCGTACGCCGTCGCGGGCGACGGCCTCCTGGAGCAGGTGCTCCGCGGCGGACCCGACGGCGCCTGGGACGTCGACGCCCCGCCGCTGCTCGGGCTCGCGCTCGCCGTCGCCCCCGCCGCCTGGTGCGCCCACCTCTTCGCAGGCCGCGCCCGCCGCCGCATCGCCGACAGCCGGGGCCTCGCCGACTTCGCCTCCGCCACGCGCGCGTGGCTCCTGGCCGCCGTCCTCCTCCACGCCGCCGCCCTCACCGCCCTGCTCGCGCTCACCGGCCTCACCGCCGGCGCGCTCGCCCTCGGCGTCCTCCTCCTGACCGCCCGGCTGCTCGCCGTCCACGGACACCCCGGGACCGCGGCCGCCGCGCTCGCCGCCGCCTGCGCCGCCGAAGCCCTCGGCCTCGCGAGCGTGCTGGCCTCCCGGCTCCCGCTCCCCGGCTTCGACGCGCTCGCCGTCCCCGTGCGGACCGTCGCCGACGCCTGGGGCCCCGGCGCCCTCCCCGCGCTCGTCTGCGGCGCCGCCGCGATCGGCCTGCTGGCCCACGCGACCACCGCCCTCACCCGGGCCTCGGCCCACACCACCCCCTGACCCCGGCGCTCCCGCGGAGCCGACGCCGCGGGCGCCCGGCCCCGACTCACCACCCTCAAGGAGAACGAAGACCATGACCCCTCCCTCCCCAGCACCGGCCGGTCGGCACGAAGGGGCCGCACGATGAGGGTGCTACTGCTCGGAGCCAACGGCTTCATCGGCCGCTTCGTCGCCGACCGGCTGCTCGCCGACCCGGCGGTCCACCTCACGGCCCTCGGCCGCGGCGACGACGCCGACGTCCGCTTCGACCTCGCCACCGGCAGCCCCGGCGCGCTCACCCGCTTCCTGGACGCCGTCCACCCCGGCGTGGTGGTCAACTGCGCGGGAGCCACCCGCGGCGGCGCCCGCGACCTGACCCGGCACAACACCGTCGCCGTCGCCACCGTCTGCGAGGCCCTGCGCCGCAGCGGCTGCGGCGCCCGGCTCGTCCAGGTCGGCTGCGCCTCCGAGTACGGGCCCAGCCAGCCCGGCTCCTCCACCGCCGAGGACGCCGTGCCGCGCCCGGGAGGCCCGTACGGCGTCTCCAAGCTCGCCGCCACCGAACTCGTCCTCGGCTCCGGCCTCGACGCGGTCGTCCTGCGGGTCTTCTCGCCGGTCGGCCCCGGCACCCCCGCCGGCTCGCCGCTCGGCCGGCTCGCCGAGGCGATGCGCCGGGCCATGCAGGCCGGCGACGGCGAGCTCAAGCTCAGCGGCCTCGGCGTGCAGCGGGACTTCGTGGACGTCCGGGACGTGGCCCGCGCCGTGCACGCCGCCTCCCTCTCCGCCGCCCAGGGCGTCGTGAACATCGGTACGGGACGGGCCGTCCGGCTCCGGGACGCCGCCGCCGTCCTCGCCCGGGTCGCCGGCTACGCGGGCAACCTCCACGAGGTCGACGCCCCGCACGGCATCCCGCAGCGGCCCGTCATCGGCGCCCCGCGCGGCGAGGCGACCATCGCCGAACAGCTGGCCGCCGCCCCCTTCCCGTACCCCGACGGCTGCGGGCCCTGGCAGCAGGCCGACGTGCGCACCGCCCGCGACCGGCTCGGCTGGCGCCCCCGCATCAACCTGGAGGAGTCGCTCGCCGACATCTGGATGGAGGCGGCGTGTCGCATCTGACCGCCACCGGCACCGTCCGGGCGCTCGGCGTCGGCGCCCCCGGCTACGCCCACCCGCTGCTCGCCCCGGTCGAGTGGGCCGAGCTGACGCGCCCCGGCACCCCCGTCCACTGGGCGGTGCTCAACGTCTCCGACGGTCCCGGCAGCCGCCCCGACCCGCACTGCCTGGAGACCGCGGGACGGCTCCGGCAGGCGGGCGTGCGGGTGCTCGGGCACCTGGACCTGGCGCACGGCTCGCGGCCCTTCGGGGAACTCGTCTCGGGGGCCCAGCGGTTCCTCGACTGGTACCGGGTCGGCGGCTTCTATCTGGACCGCTGTCCCACGGACCGGACGGACCTGGCCGGAGTGAGGAGGGTCACCGCCACGCTGTCGGCCCTCCTCGGCGGCGAGGCCCACCTCGTCCTCGGCCAGGGCGGCCACCCGCATCCCGGCTACGCGGAGGCGGCGGACCAGCTGGTGACCTTCTCCGGGGCCTGGGCGGACTACCGCTGGTCACAGGCGGCGGACTGGACGGCGGACCACCCGGAGGGGAAGTTCGCCCACTTCGTCCACGGGGTACCGCGCACCCACCTCGACGAGGCGCTGCGGATCGCCCGCTGGCAGGGCGCCGGCACGATCTTCTTCACCGACCGGCCGGGAGGGGGAACGGGACAGAACGCACCATTTCACTCGCTGCCCGGCTACTGGGACGAAATCGTCTCGCGTATCGGACAGGGAGTCTCGGAATGAAATAAGGCGTGGCAGGGTTACGAGGGAAGAACGATGCCTGTCCCCTCCCCGCGCGAGCGGAGATGACCCTGGAGCCCCCGTGTCGCTGCCACCCCTGGTCGAGCCGGCTGCCGAGCTCACCGTTGACGAGGTCCGTCGGTACTCCCGCCACCTGATCATCCCCGATGTCGGGATGGACGGCCAGAAGCGCCTGAAGAACGCCAAGGTGCTGGCCGTCGGCGCCGGCGGCCTCGGCTCGCCGGCCCTCATGTACCTGGCCGCGGCCGGTGTCGGCACGCTCGGGATCGTGGAGTTCGACGAGGTCGACGAGTCGAACCTCCAGCGCCAGATCATCCACAGCCAGGCCGACATCGGCCGCTCCAAGGCGGAGTCGGCGCGCGACAGCGTGCTCGGCATCAACCCGTACGTGAACGTGGTCCTTCACGAGGAGCGGCTCGAGGCCGACAACGTGATGGACATCTTCAGCCAGTACGACCTGATCGTCGACGGCACCGACAACTTCGCCACCCGCTACCTGGTGAACGACGCCTGCGTGCTGCTGAACAAGCCGTACGTCTGGGGCTCGATCTACCGCTTCGACGGCCAGGCGTCGGTCTTCTGGTCCGAGCACGGTCCCTGCTACCGCTGCCTCTACCCGGAGCCCCCGCCGCCGGGCATGGTCCCCTCCTGCGCCGAGGGCGGCGTCCTGGGCGTGCTCTGCGCGTCCATCGGCTCCATCCAGGTCAACGAGGCCATCAAGCTCCTCGCCGGCATCGGCGAGCCGCTCGTCGGCCGGCTGATGATCTACGACGCCCTGGAGATGCAGTACCGCCAGGTGAAGGTCCGCAAGGACCCGAACTGCGCGGTCTGCGGCGAGAACCCGACCGTCACCGAGCTCATCGACTACGAGGCCTTCTGCGGCGTCGTGTCCGAGGAGGCCCAGGAGGCGGCGCTCGGCTCCACGATCACTCCGAAGCAGCTCAAGGAGTGGATCGACGAGGGCGAGAACATCGACATCATCGACGTCCGCGAGGTCAACGAGTACGAGATCGTCTCGATCCCCGGCGCCCGTCTGATCCCGAAGAACGAGTTCCTGATGGGCACCGCCCTCCAGGACCTCCCGCAGGACAAGAAGATCGTCCTGCACTGCAAGACGGGTGTCCGCAGTGCGGAGGTCCTCGCCGTGCTCAAGTCCGCGGGCTTCGCGGACGCGGTGCACGTCGGCGGCGGCGTGATCGGCTGGGTCCACCAGATCGAGCCCGAGAAGCCGGTCTACTAGTCGGCACGGCGAAAGGCCCCGGACCGCATGCCGGTCCGGGGCCTTCGCGCGTCCGCGCTATCCGCAGGTCGTGCCGTGTGCCGGCACCCTCCCGCCCAGCAGGTACGCGTCGACCGTCCGCGTCGCGCACGCCGAGGTGCCGTACGGGCCGTGCCCCTCGCCCTTGTCGGTGACCAGGACCCCGACGCCCTCGCCCAGCTCCTCCGCCATCCGCTCCGCGCCCTCGGGGGAAGGGCTCGGCACCGGAGGCGGGGAGGTAGGGGAGGCGGTGGACGCGGCCGAACCGGTGGGCGGGGGAGTCCCCGTACTCGTACTCGTCCCCGTGTCCGCGCACCCGGTGACCAGCAGTCCGCCGACGGCGGGGACCGTCAGGTGCCGGCGCATGGACAGGGGAACCCCCCAGGACCGGGAACGGCCGTCATCCCAGGGGGCTCCCCGCGGCTACTTGCAGACGGTGCCCGAGGCCGGGACCTTGCCTTCCAGGAGGTAGCCGTCGACCGCCTTCTTCACGCAGGCGCTGCCGCCGTTGTAGGCGCCGTGGCCCTCGCCCTCGTAGGTCAGCTCCACCCCGACGCCGTCGCCGAGGGCCTTCACCATGGCTCGGGCGCCCTCGTACGGGGTCGCCGGGTCGCCGGTGTTCCCGACCACCAGGATCGGTGCCGCGCCGGGCGCGGACACGTCCGGGTGGTCCCAGGTGCCCGGCACCGGCCACTGCGAGCAGCTGGAGAGGGCCCAGCCCATGAAGTCGCCGAAGACGGGGGAGGCCTCGCGGAACCGCGGCAGCCGCTCCTTGGCCTGGCCGAGGGTGTAGCGCTCCTTGAAGTCGACGCAGTTGATGGCGGCGTTGGCGGCCTGGATGTTGCTGTAACTGCCGTTCTCGCCACGCCCGTTCATCGAGTCGGAGAGGGCCAGCAGGAGGGCGCCGTCGCCGCCGTCCGCGGCTTCCAGGCCCTGCTCCAGATAGGGCCAGAACTCCTTCGAGTACAGCGACTGGGCGATGCCGTTGGTGGCCTGGGTCTGTGTCAGCTTCCGGCTGCCGATGCCGGCGATCGGCTTCTCGTCCAGCGCGGCGAGGAGGTCCGTGACGCCCTTCTCGACCTCGGCGACCGTCGCACCCGGCAGGGCGCACTCGTCGCCCCGGTCCACACAGTCCTGCGCGAAGTTGTCCAGCGCCAGCTGGAAGCCCTTCGCCTGCCCCAGCGCGCCCTCCTCGACGCCCGCGTCCGGGTCCACGACCGCGTCGAAGACCGCCCGGCCGACCCGCTCCGGGAAGAGGTGGGCGTAGACGCCGCCCAGCTCCGTGCCGTACGAGATGCCGAAGTAGTACAGCTCGTCGTCGCCCAGGACCTGGCGCAGCAGGTCCATGTCGCGGGCCGCGCTCTCGGTGCCGACGTGCGGGAGGACCGCGCCCGCGTCCTTCTCGCAGCCCGAGGCGTACGTCTTCTGGGCGTCGGACAGCGTCCGCTCCTCCGCCTGGTCGTCCGGGGTGAAGTCGAGGGCGTAGTAGGCGTCCAGCTCCTTGTCGGTGGCGCACTCGACCGGCTCGCTGCGGCCGACGCCCCGCGGGTCGAAGGAGACCAGGTCGTAGCGGGAGCGGAGGGTCTCGTAGTCCGCGGCGAAGCCCGGCAGGCCCGTGACGCCGGAGCCGCCGGGGCCGCCGAAGTTGAACACGAGGGAGCCGATGCGGCGGGCTTCGTTCCTGGCCCGGGCCCGGATCAGCGCCAGCTCGATCGTCTCCCCCTCCGGCCGCGACCAGTCCAGCGGCGTCCGGAGGAACGCGCACTCCCACGCGGTGCCGCCGGGCAGCGGGGTCGGGGCCGAGCCGCCGCCCTCCGCCGCGGACGGCGGCGGGCAGGTGTCCCACTCCAGCCGCTGCTCGGTCAGCGCCGAGAGGCCGCCGGTGCCGGTGGGGCGGGCCGTGGCGGCCTGGTCGTCGTCGCCGCCGTCCGAGCAGCCGGCCAGGCACAGGACGGCGGAGACGGTGAGCAGGGCGGCGGCGCGCTGAACGGCGGAGATCGGCATACCCCCATGCTCGTCGGCCCCCGCCGCCCCCGCGCGGGACACACCCCCAAGCGGGTGTCGCCCGCGCCGCCCGCCCCGCTCCCGGGGCGGGCGGCCGCGGGCTACAGGGCTTCCCGCTTGGTGAGCCAGTTGAAGCAGATCCAGCCCGGCAGGACCGGCAGCCACAGGGTCATCAGCCGGTAGAGGAGGACCGCCGGGGTGGCGACCTCGATCGGCAGGCCCACCGCGACGAGGCCGCCGATGAGCGCGCCCTCCACCGCGCCGACACCGCCGGGCGTCGGGGCCGCCGAGCCGAGCGCGTTGCCCGCGAGGAAGACCACGGCCACGCTCGCGTAGCTGACCGACGCGTTCCCGTGGGAGAAGGCGCGGATCGAGGCGTCCAGGCAGAGGACGAACACACCCGTCAGCAGCAGCATCCCGCCGATGCCCGTGACCAGCTTCATCGGCCGCTGGAGCACGTCCAGCATGCGCGGCACCACCCCCGCGAAGAGCGACCGCAGCCGGGTGGAGACGAACTTCCGCATGAAGGGGATCGCCGTCATCACCAGGACCAGCACCGCCACCGTCAGCAGACCGGCGATGACCGTCCTCGACGGCGTGAACGACTGCGACTTCTCGGTCCCCGTCAGATAGCCGAAGGAGAGCAGCAGCAGGATGTGCGCCCCGAGCCCGAAGAGCTGCGAGGCGCCGACGCTCGCCACCGCGAGCCCCGGGCGCACGCCCGCGCGCTGGAGGAAGCGGGTGTTGAGGGCGACGCCGCCGACCGCCGCCGGGGCGACGATCTTCACGAAGGAACCGGCGACCTGCGCGACCACCGTCCGCCAGAACCCCACCCGCTCCGGCACGAAACCGAGCAGGCTCATCGCCGCGGCGAGATAGCTGACCGCGGAGAACAGCACCGCGGCCGCCACCCACCGCCAGTCCGCCTCGGTGACCGTGGACAGCGGCGTCCGGGCGATCTGCGACAGCAGGAAGTACGCGGCGACCGCGCCCGCCACCAGCGAGATGAGCGTCCGCGGCTTGATCCGCTCCAGCCGGACCGGCTCCACCGGCGCCTGCGGCCGGATCAGCAGCACCTGCCGGCGGATCTGCGCGAGCAGGTCCTCCTCGCGGGCCTCGTCCAGGGCCTCGTCGAGCGCCCGCTTCTCCGCCTTCTTGTCCGCCCGCTTCTCGGCCTTCTCCGTCTTGGGGTCGGTGCCGGGCGCCGGGAGCCCCGCGTGCGCGGCCGCCTTGGCCCGCTCCCGCTCCCGCTTCGCCTCCTCGGAGGCGGCGAGGACCGCCTCCCGCTCCCGCTGCGAGCGCTCCCGCGCGAGCCTGCGCAGGGTGGCGCGGGTCGACCGGCTCAGCGCGATCGGCTGGAGCAGCGGCAGACAGTCCGCCACCGCGTCCGGGCCCAGCACCTCCACGGCCGCCGCCACCGTCCGCTCCGCCCCGACCCGCAGGCCCAGGGTGGTCAGGAACTGGGCGATGTCCATCCGCAGCACCAGGTCGCCGGCCGCGATCTCGCCGCCGCGCAGGTCCGTCAGGAACACCCTGCCGGAACGATCCACCAGGATCGCGTCCCCCGAGAGCCTGCGGTGCGCGATCCGGCGCGACTGCAGCGCCTTCACCTGCCGCCACCCGCTCCGCACCAGCTCGTCGGTGATCTCGGAGTCGTCCAGCGAGTCCAGGCTCCGGCCGCCGATGTGCTCGTAGACGAGCATCACCGCGTCCGGCCCCAGCTCGGAGGTGGCGATCAGCTTCGGCGCGTTCGCCCCGGCCGCGATCGCCGCGTACGCCAGCAGCGCCTCCTGTTCGAGCGCCTGCCGCAGCGAGACGATCGAACGCCGGGTCGTCACCGTCCGCAGGGTGATCCGCCGCCACAGCCGGTAGAAGAAGCCGTGCGCCTGCTGTTCCCGGTCGACGACCGTGACGTCCAGCGGCGGCCCGTCCTCCAGGTTCACGAGGTACCTGCGGCCCCGGTCCCCGCTCTCCGCGGTCTCCGGCACCTCCTCCGCGCGCAGCGCCGTCACCGGCCGGAAGCCGACCCGGCGCAGTCCGGCGAGGAGGGTCTGGCCGGTCGGCCGGACGTTCGGGGAGCCGACCGCGTACAGGGTGCCGTACGCCACCGTCCAGCCGATGAGCACCGTGAGGATGATCGAGAAGGCGGTGGTGTAGCCGGCCACCAGCATGGTGAAGGCGTCGAGCAGCAGCACCGCCCACAGCGAGAACCGCCAGCGCGGTCTGCGGGCCATGCCGACGGCCGTCATGTACGCGATCACCGGCGCGAGGTAGTTGTGCACCGGATCGGTCAGCCCGCCGCCGCTCGCCGGCTGGGTCAGCGCGTCCTGGATCGTGTCCGGGGCGGCCTTCGCCACCCACAGGTCGATCGCCAGGGTGACGCCGTGCGCGAGCACCGCCGCGAGCACGCCGTCCGCGATCCGCAGCCCGTCCCGCTTCACCAGCCGCTCGATGGCGAAGGCCACCGGCAGCACCAGGATCGCGATCGACGAGACCAGCCCGGCGATCTTGACGAAGACGTCGGAGGCGCCGACGGCCCCCTTGTTGATGTCCTGCTCCAGGCCGGAGGTGGTGCCGTGGGCGAAGGCGGCGATGGCGAGGACGACGGCGATGGCCAGCACCCCGGCCAGCAGGCGCATCAGGTCGGAGGGCCGGTGGACACGGGCGGCGAGCAGCGGCTCGTCGCCGGAGACCCGCTCGGGCATGTCGGGCCGAGCCTCACCGGGAGGCTGAGTGTCCTGACCCATCACCATGTCCGTCTCTGCGTGTACTTCTGCTACTTCTGCTGCTTCTGCCTGCGTCTGCCGCTGTTGATCTCGTATCACCAGTCACCGCCCGCACGATGGTGGCACGAAGAGCCGCCGGGCGGAGGCATCAGGGCCATGTCGGTGAGGTGAGGCAGGATGACACGGATGAGCCTGGAGGGACCCGTGGGACAGACCGGAGCGAGCGGAGCCGAGGACTCCGGGGCGGCGGACGAGCTGCCCCCGTACGCGGAGGCGGTGCTCGACGTCGCCGACCGCATCCCGCCGGGCCGGGTGATGACCTACGGCGACGTCGCCGAGTGGCTCGGCGAGGGCGGCCCCCGCCAGGTCGGCCGCGTCATGGCCCTGTACGGCGGCGGCGCCCCGTGGTGGCGGGTCGTCCGCGCCGACGGCACCCTGCTCCCCGGCCACGAGCCGCGCGCCCTCGGCCACTACCGCGCCGAGGGCACCCCGCTCCGCGAGCGCGGCCCGGCCGCCGCGGGACACGTGCCGAGGATCGACATGCGCCGCGCCCGCTGGGACGGCGTCGAGGGCGGGGCGGCCCGCGCGGAAGCGGAAGCGGAACCGGAACCGGAATGACCCGCGCGGCCCGCCGCCCCGGCCGGGCGTGCGGGATCTCACACAGGACGGCGTGAGGGCCGGTACGGCCCCGGCCGCGCCGCCCGGCCCGGCCGGCCGGTCCCGGCGAGCGGGGCCCGCCGCCGCCCGGTTTCGCGTACCGTCGACGGGCGTGCCGCACACGGCGGCGGACACGGCAGGGGGGCCCACGGAGGCCACGGCGGCAGGGACACGAGCACGCGCACGCGCGCGTGCCGGGGCCCTCGCCCCGCCGTTCCGTGCCCCCGCCGTCACCCGCGCCGCCCGCGGCACCGGCACCACGACACCATCGACCAGGACCGGCCAACCACGTGAGCTCCTCCTCCACCACCCGGCCGACGCCGCCGCACCAGGGACAGCCGTACCCGGGCGCGGGCAGGCAGCGGACCCCCGGCGCGTACCGGCTGGTGCGCACGGCCCCGGCCCCGGTGGACCCCCCTCAGCTGGACGCAGCGCAGCGGGCGGTGGTTGAGCACGACCGGGGGCCGCTCCTCGTCCTCGCCGGACCCGGCACCGGGAAGACGACGACGCTGGTGGAGGCCGTCGCCGCCCGTGTGGAACGCGGCGCCGACCCCGAGCGGATCCTCGTCCTCACCTTCAGCCGCAAGGCCGCCGTCGAACTGCGCGACCGGATGGCCACCCGGCTCGGCGGCCGCCGACCGCCCCAGGCCACCACCTTCCACTCGTACTGCTACGCCCTCATCCGGGCCCACCAGGACGCCGAACTCTTCGCCGAACCCCTCCGGCTGCTCTCCGGCCCCGAGCAGGACCTCGCCGTCCGCGAACTCCTCGCCGGCCAGATCGACCTCGAACGGACCGGGGTCGGCGGCGTCCGCTGGCCCGACGAACTGCGCGCCTGCCTCACCACCCGCGGCTTCGCCGACGAGGTCCGCGCCGTCCTCGCCCGCTCCCGCGAACTCGGCCTCGGCCCCGACGCGCTGCGCCGCTTCGCCGAACGCGTCGGCCGTCCCGACTGGAAGGCCGCCGCCGGCTTCCTCGCCGAGTACCTCGACGTCCTCGACCTCCAGGGCGTCCTCGACTACACCGAACTGGTGCACCGGGCCGTGCTCCTCGCCGAGCGGACCGCCCTCCCCGGGTACGACGCCGTCTACGTCGACGAGTACCAGGACACCGACCCCGCCCAGGTCCGGCTCCTCACAGCGCTCACCGGCGGCGGCCGGACCACGGTCGTCGCCTTCGGCGACCCCGACCAGTCGATCTACGCCTTCCGCGGCGCCGACGTGAACGGCATCCTCGACTTCCCCGCCGCCTTCGGCGGCGCGCCCGTCCGCGTCCTCGGCACCTCCCGCCGCGCCGGCGCGGACCTCCTCGCCGCCACCCGGCAGCTCACCCGCCGGATGCCGATGACCCGGCTGCCGGCCGCCGCCGTCCGCGCCCACCGCGAACTCGTGCCGGTCCGGGACGGCGGCTCGGCCGAGGCGTACACCTATCCCACCGCCTCCGCCGAGGCCGAGAACATCGCCGACCTGCTGCGCCGCGCCCACCTGGAGGACGGCGTCCCCTGGCACGACATGGCCGTCCTCACCCGCGCCGCCGCCGCCCTCCCCTCCCTCCGCCGCGCCCTCACGTCGGCGGGCGTCCCCGTCGAGACCGACGCGGCCGACACCCCGCTCCGCCACGAACCGGCGGTGGCCCCCCTGCTGCTGGCCCTGAGAGCGGTGGCCGCCCCGGTCGTGGGCGACCGTCCCGCCCCGGTCGTGGGCAGTCGTTCCTCCGCCGAGGACTCCGTCCAGGGGGGACCCCCGGCGGAACGGGCGGGCACGACCGCCGACGGCGCCGCCCAGGCCCCCGAGCCGGATCCCGCACCGGCCCGGGCCGAGACCTGGCTCCCGGTGGAGACCGCCCTCGAACTCCTGGCCTCGCCCCTCGGCGGCGTCGACCCGGCGGACCTGCGCCGCCTCGGCCGCGCCCTCCGCGACGAGGCGCGCGCCGCCGGCGACAAGGTCCCGCCCCCCTCCGACGTCCTGCTCGCCCGCGCCCTCGCCGACCCCGACCGCCTCGCCGCCCACGACCCCGCCTACGCCCGCGGCGCCCAGCGCCTCGGCCGCCTCCTCCGGGAGGCCCGTACCCTCCTCGCCGACGGCGGCACCGCCGAGGAGGCCCTCTGGGTGCTCTGGGACGGCACCCCCTGGCCCGGCCGCCTGGAGCGCGCCGCCCTCCGCGGCGGCCCCGCCGGCCGCAACGCCGACCGGGACCTCGACGCCGTCTGCGCCCTCTTCGAGACCGCCGCCCGCGCCGAGGAACGGCTCGGCGGCCGGGGCGTCCTCAACTTCCTGGAGGAGCTGGACGCCCAGGACATCGCCGCCGACACCCTGACCCGCCGTCACACCCGCCCCGACGCCGTCCGCCTGATGACCGCCCACCGCTCCAAGGGCCTGGAGTGGGGCCTCGTCGTCGTCGCCGGCCTCCAGGAGGGCCTCTGGCCCGACCTCCGACGCCGCGGCTCCCTCCTCGAAGCCGACCGCATCGGCCGCGACGGCCTCGCCGAACCCCTCACCCCCGGCGCCCTCCTCGCCGAGGAGCGCCGCCTCTTCTACGTGGCCGCCACCCGCGCCCGCGAACGGCTCGTCGTCACCGCCGTGAAGGCCCCCGCCGAGGACGGCGACCAGCCCTCCCGCTTCCTCACCGAACTGGGCACGGAGCCCAGGGAGGTGGCCGGCCGGCCCCGCCGCCCGCTCGCCGTCTCCGCCCTCGTCGCCGAACTGCGGGCCACCACCGTCGACCCGGACGCCTCGCCCGCGCTCCGCGACGCCGCCGCCCGCCGCCTCGCCACCCTGGCCGCCCTCACCGACGAGGACGGCCAGCCGATGGTTCCGGCCGCCCACCCGGACCGCTGGTGGGGCCTCCACGAGCCCACCCGAGGCGAGGTGCCGCTGCGCGACCGCGACCGGCCCGTCGCGCTCTCCCCGAGTGCCCTGGAGAACCTCGCCGCCACCTGCTCCCTCCAGTGGTTCCTGGGCCGCGAGGTCAAGGCCGCCGAGCCCGCCTCCGCCGCCCAGGGCTTCGGCAACGTCGTCCACGTCCTCGCCGACGAGGTCGCCTCCGGCCGCACCCCCGCCGACCTGGACGTCCTCATGGCCCGCCTCGACACCGTGTGGGACGCGCTCGCCTTTGACGCCCCCTGGAAGTCCGCGCAGGAGAAGGGCCACGCGCGCGTGGCCCTCGAACGGTTCCTGCGCTGGCACGTCATGGACCGCGGCGGCCGCACCCCCGCCGCCTCCGAGCACGGCTTCGACGTCACCCTGGACGCGGGGGAGTACCAGGTCCGCATCCGCGGCTCCATGGACCGCGTGGAGACCGACGCGGAGGGCCGCGCCTACGTCGTCGACTTCAAGACCGGCAAGTCCGCCCCCACCGGCCCCGAGGTGGCCCGCCACCCGCAGCTCGCCGTCTACCAGCTCGCCGTCCGCGAGGGCGCCCTGGACGAGGTCTTCGGCGGCCGCCGTCCCGAACCCGGCGGCGCCGAACTCGTCCAGCTGCGCCAGGCCGCGCCGAAGAAGGAGGGCGGCGACGCCCTGCCCAAGGTGCAGGCGCAGCAGCCTCCGGAGGGGGAGTGGGTCGGCGACCTGCTCGCCACCGCCGCCGGCCGGGTCCTCGACGAGCGCTTCACCCCGACCGCCGGCCGGCACTGCGAGACCTGCTCCTTCCGCGCCGCGTGCAGCGCCCGTCCGGAGGGCCGCCAGGTCGTCGACTGAACGGCACGTGACCGGTGTCACGTTCCCGGTCGTACATCCTTTCTCCGTCCCGGCTGGTCACTCTCTCCGCGGCACCACATAAGGTCGCCGTGAAGAAAACCTGTGAATATTCGCTTTCGAACACGTCGAAGGCATCACGCACGCTTGAGGAGTACGCGCATGAGGGCCAACCGGAAGCTCTGGGCCACCGCGGCGATCTGTCTGACCGTCGTCGCCGGCGTCACCGGCTGCGGCAAGGGCGACGACAAGCCCGCCGACCCCTTCGCGGGCCTCTCCGCCGACGACATCGCCGACAAGGCCATCGAGGCCACCAAGAACGTCACCGCCCTCCGCGTGAAGGGCAGCTTCGCCGACGAGGGCGAAACGATGACCGTCGACATGGCGGTCGACGACAAGAACAACTGCAAGGGTTCCATGGAGAACCCCAAGGGCGGCAAGGCCGAGATCATCGGCACCGGCGACGCCGCCTACATGAAGGGCGACGACGCCTTCTGGAAGAGCACCATGGGCGGGGAGGACTCCTCCGCCGAGGAGACCGGCGCCATCTCCACCCTGCTCAAGGGCCGCTGGATGAAGACGCCGGCCGGCGACGAGAGCCCCGCCGCCTTCTGCGACCTCAAGAGCATCACCAAGGACATGGACGAGGACACCCCGCGCAAGGGCCTGACCCGTGAGGCCGACGCCGACGTCGACGGCACCCCGGTCGCCGTCCTCAAGGGCAAGCCGGAGAAGGACGGCGAGACCCCGACCTTCTACGTGGCCAAGGACTCCGCCAAGCCGTACATCCTCCGCGTCGTCACCACCGGTGGCGACGAGCCGGGCACCGTCGACCTCAGCGACTTCGACAAGCCGGTGGACGCAGCCGCCCCGCCGGCCGACCAGGTCATGGACATGGAGGCGCTGATGAAGGCCGGCGCCGGCAGCTGACCCCGGCCGCCGACTAGCGGCCACGCGCGCGGGGGGCGACCCTGGTGACAGGGTCCGGGGGGACGAGGAGGCTCGTATGCGGTCCCAGTCCAGCCACCGGAGGCTCCGCGCCGCAGCGGTCGTCTGCGCCGCCGTCGCCGTCGCGGGCCCCGCCCCGGCGGCGGCCCTGGCGGCGACGGTGCCGCGGGGCCCCGCGCCGGCCCCCGCCGCCCCGTCCCCGGATCCCTTCGACGGGCTCACCCCCGCGCAGATCGCCGACCGGGCCGTCGACGCCACCCGCTCCGCCGACTCCCTGCGCATGACCGGGAAGGTCGTCTCCGACGGACAGGACCTCGACGTCGACTTCTCCGTCGACGACAAGGGCTCCTGCCAGGGCCGCATCGGCGTCGACGAGGGCGACGCGGAACTCCGCCGGGTCGACGACGTCACCTACATGAAGGGCGACGAGGCCTTCTGGCGGATCTCCATGACCGCCCAGGGAGTCCCCGAGAACCAGATCGCCCCGGTCATCGAACTCGTCGAGGGCCGCTGGCTCAAGATCGGCCCCGGCCAGGCCGGCAGCGCCGACCTCGACGAGGTCTGCGACCTCGACTCGCTCCTCGACGACCTCGGCCGGGACGAGGACGCCCGGGCCGGTCTCACGCGCGGCCCCGACCGCGAGGTCGACCGGGCCCCCGTCGCGACCCTCGTGAAGAAGGAGTCCGGCGAGACCACCACCGTCTCCGTCGCCCAGGAGGGCAAGCCGTACATCCGGCAGGTCGTCAGGACCGGCGGCGACGAACCCGGCTCGATGACCCTCTCGGAGTTCGACCGACCGCTGGAGGTCACCGCCCCGCCGGCCGACGAGACCGTCGACCTCTCCCGCCTCGACTCCGGCACCCGCGCCTGAAGCCCGCCCGGGGGAGACGCGCGGGACGGACATGTCCGACCCGCCCGCTAGCCTCTTCCGGTGACCGCTCACCTCACCGACCCCGAGCAGCTCAAGGAGCTCCTCGGCATCCCCTTCACCCCGGAGCAGACGGCCTGCATCACCGCGCCGCCCGCCCCGCAGGTCATCGTGGCCGGAGCCGGCTCCGGCAAGACCACGGTGATGGCGGCCCGGGTCGTGTGGCTGGTCGGCACCGGCCAGGTCGCCCCCGAGCGGGTCCTCGGCCTCACCTTCACCAACAAGGCGGCCGGCGAGCTCGCCGAGCGCGTCCGCACCGCCCTCGTCCGCGCCGGCGTCACCGACCCCGACCCGGTGGACCCGGAGAACCCCCCGGGCGAGCCCCGCATCTCCACCTACCACGCCTTCGCCGGGCAGCTCCTCACCGACCACGGCCTGCGCATCGGCCTGGAACCGACCTCCCGGCTCCTCGCCGACGCCACCCGCTTCCAGCTCGCCGCGCGCGTGCTGCGCGAGGCCCCCGGCCCGTACCCGGCGCTCACCAAGTCCTTCCCCGCCCTCGTCGAGAACCTGCTGGCCCTCGACGCCGAGCTGGCCGAGCACCTGGTCGAACCCGCCGACCTCCTCGCCCACGACGACGGCCTGCTCACCGCCCTCGCCGCCGCCAAGCTCACCAACGACGACCTGCGCAAGCTTCCCGAGACCTCCGCGGCCCGCCGCGAACTGACCGGACTCGTCATCCGCTACCGGGCCGCCAAGCGCTCCCGTGACCTCCTCGACTTCGGCGACCAGATCGCCCTCTCCGCGCGGCTCGCCACCACCCGCCCCGAGGTCGGCGCGATCCTCCGCGACGAGTTCCGGGTGGTCCTCCTCGACGAGTACCAGGACACCTCCGTCGCCCAGCGGCTGCTCCTCTCCGGCCTCTTCGGCCAGGGCACCGGCCACCCGGTCACCGCCGTCGGCGACCCCTGCCAGGCCATCTACGGCTGGCGCGGCGCCTCCGTCGCCAACCTCGACGACTTCCCCGAGCACTTCCCGCACGCCGACGGCACCCCCGCGAGCCGCCACTCCCTCTCCGAGAACCGCCGCAGCGGCGGCCGCCTCCTCGACCTCGCCAACGGCCTCGCCGCCCCCCTGCGCGCGATGCACGCGGGCGTGGAGGCGCTGCGCCCCGCCCCCGGCGCCGAGACCGACGGCACCGTCCGGATCGCCCTCCTCCCCACCCACGCGGAGGAGATCGACTGGCTCGCCGACTCCCTCGCCCACCTCGTCCGCACCGGCCGCGAGCCCGGCTCCATGGCCGTCCTGTGCCGCACCGCCGGCGACTTCCCCGCGATCCACGCCGCCCTCGTCGCCCGCGACGTCCCCGTCGAGGTCGTCGGCCTCTCCGGCCTGCTCCACCTCCCCGAGGTCGCCGACCTCGTCGCCGTCTGCGAGGTCCTCCAGGACCCCGGGGCCAACGCCTCCCTGGTCCGCCTCCTCACCGGCCCCCGCTGGCGCATCGGCCCCCGCGACCTCGCCCTCCTCGGCCGCCGCGCCCGCCTCCTCGTCCACCGCGGCGCCGCCGGGACCGAACCCGGACAGCGGCTCGCCGCCGCCGTCGAGGGCGTCGACCCCGCCGAGGTCGTCTCGCTCGCCGACGCCCTCGACACCTTCCTCGACTCCGCCGGCCACCCCGACGACGGCCTGCCCTTCTCCGCCGAGGCCCGGGTCCGCCTCGCCCGCCTCGCCGTCGAGCTGCGCTCCCTGCGCGCCTCCCTCGCCGACCCCCTCATGGACGTCCTCCACCGGGTCCTGACCGTCACCGGCCTGGAGGTCGAGCTGTCGGCCTCCCCGCACGCGCTCGCCGCCCGCCGCCGCGAGACCCTCGGCAACTTCCTGGACGTCGCCGCCGGCTTCGCCTCCCTCGACGGCGAGGCGAGCCTCCTCGCCTTCCTCGGCTTCCTGCGCACCGCCGTCCAGTTCGAGAAGGGCCTCGACAACGTCCTGCCGGGCGGCGAGAACACCGTGAAGGTCCTCACCGCGCACAAGTCCAAGGGCCTGGAGTGGGACGTCGTCGCCGTCCCCGGCCTGGTCACCGGCCAGTTCCCGTCCGCACGCGCGCGCGAGTCCTGGACCTCCCAGCCCCAGGTCCTCCCGCACGCCCTGCGCGGCGACGCCGCCACCCTCCCGGACCTCGACACCTGGGACGCCAAGTCCCTGTCGGCCTTCAAGACCGCCATGAAGGACCACCAGCACACCGAGGAGCTCCGCCTCGGCTACGTCACCTTCACCCGCCCCCGCACCCTCCTCCTCGCCTCCGCCCACTGGTGGGGCCCCGCCCAGAAGAAGCCCCGGGGCCCCTCGGCCTTCCTCCACGCGCTGTACGCCCACTGTGAGAAGGGCCACGGCGACATCGAGTCCTGGGCCGAGGAACCCGCGAAGGACGCCGAGAACCCCCTCCTGGCCGAGGCGACCGGCGACCTCCCCTGGCCGCTGCCGCTGGACGAGGAGGCGCTGGGGCGCCGCAGGAAGGCCGCCGAGCTGGTCCACCACCACCTGTGGAACGCCGCCCCGCCCGAGCACGCGCCGGCGCCCGCGGAGCCGCACCCCGAGGACCTCTGGCTCCCGGACGACCCCACGGGGCCCACCGGCACGGTGCCGCACCCCCGGGAGACCCTCACCCCGGAGGAGGCCCGCACGATCGCCTCCTGGGACAGGGACCTCACCGCCCTCACCGCCGAACTCCACCGCACCCGCGCCACCACCAGGGACGTCCTCCTCCCCGCCTACCTCTCCGCCTCCCAGGTGATACGCCTCGCCGAGGACCCGGACGGCTTCGCGCAGGAGCTGGCCAGGCCCATGCCCAAGCCGCCGCAGCCCGCCGCCCGCCGCGGCACCCGCTTCCACGCCTGGGTGGAGTCCCGCTTCGAGGAGCTGCCGCTGCCCTTCCTCGGCCCGGACGAGCTCCCCGGCGGCGAGGACTTCGCCGGCGAGCCCGAGATCGTCGACGAGCGGGACCTGGAGGCCCTCAAGGAGGCCTTCGCCCGCACGCCGTACGCCCACCGCGCCCCGCACCGGGTGGAGGTCCCCGTCCACCTCACCCTCGCGGGCCGGGTGGTCCGGGGCCGGATCGACGCCGTCTACCGGGACCCGGACTCGGGGGCGTACGAGATCGTCGACTGGAAGACCAGCCACCACCGGACCGCCGACCCCCTCCAGCTCGCGCTGTACCGGCTCGCCTGGGCCGAGCAGCACGGCCTGGACCCCGAGGAGGTGGGCGCCGCGTTCGTGTACGTGCGGACGGGCGAGGTGGCCCGTCCGGCCCGGCTGCCCGGGCGGGCGGAGCTGGAGGCGATCCTGCTGGGCGGGGCACCCCCCGGCGCCGGATAGGCTCGTGAGCATGAGCGAGACCCCGGACAGCGTCGTCCAGCCCGTACGCGCCTACATCGAGCGGCACCGCGCCGCCTTCCTCGGCGACCTCGCGGAGTGGCTGCGCATCCCGTCCGTGTCGGCGCAGCCGGAGCGGGCCGGGGACGTGCGGCGCAGCGCCGACTGGCTCGCCGGCGCCCTGAAGGAGACCGGCTTCACCACGGTCGAGGTCTGGGAGACCGACGGGGCCCCGGCGGTCTTCGCCGAGTGGCCGTCCACCGACCCGGACGCGCCGACGGTCCTCGTCTACGGCCACCACGACGTGCAGCCGGCGGCCCGCGAGGACGGCTGGCACACCGACCCGTTCGAACCGGCCGTCGTCGACGGCAGGATGTACGCGCGCGGGGCGGCCGACGACAAGGGCCAGGTGTTCTTCCACACCCTCGGGGTCCGCGCCCACCTCGCCGCGACCGGCCGCACGGCCCCCGCCGTCCACCTGAAGCTGCTGGTGGAGGGCGAGGAGGAGTCCGGCTCCCCGCACTTCCGGGTGCTCGTCGAGGAGCGGGCCGGCCGGCTCGCCGCCGACGTCGTGATCGTCTCCGACACCGGCATGTGGTCCGAGACCACCCCCACCGTCTGCACCGGCATGCGCGGGGTCGCCGACTGCGAGATCGAGCTGCACGGCCCCGACCAGGACATCCACTCCGGCTCCTTCGGCGGCGCCGTGCCCAACCCGGCCACCGTCGCCGGCCGGATCGTCGCCGCCCTGCACGACGCCGACGAGCGGGTCGCGATCCCCGGCTTCTACGACGGGGTGAGCGAGCTCACCGAGGCCGAGCGGAAGCTCGTCGCCGAGCTGCCCTTCGACGAGGCCGCCTGGCTGCGCACCGCCAAGTCCCACGGCACCCTCGGCGAGGCCGGCCACTCCACCCTGGAGCGGGTCTGGGCCCGCCCGACCGCCGAGGTCAACGGCATCGGCGGCGGCTACCAGGGCCCCGGCGGCAAGACGATCGTGCCCGCCTCCGCCCACCTCAAGCTGTCGTTCCGGCTGGTCGCCGGCCAGGACCCGGACCGGATCGAGACGCTGGTCCGGGAGTGGCTGGCCGGGCTCGTGCCCGCCGGCATCCGGTACGGGATCGTCTTCGGCGCCCCGACCCGCCCCTGCCTCACCCCGCTCGGCCACCCGGCCCTCACGGCGGTGGCCGGGGCGATGAGCCGGGCCTTCGACGGGGCCACCGTCCGCTACACCCGCGAGGGCGGCTCGGGACCGGCCGCCGACCTCCAGGACGTCCTGGACGCGCCCGTGCTCTTCCTGGGCATCTCGGTCCCGTCCGACGGCTGGCACGCGCCGAACGAGAAGGTCGAGCTGGACCTCCTCATGAAGGGCGTCGAGGCGACCGCGTACCTGTGGGGCGACCTCCCGGCCGCCCTGCGGGCCGGCGAGCGCTGAGCGCCGGACGCGGGACGCCGTAATGACCGACATCGATCCGGGGGAGCTGGAAGTACCTGTGAGCACCTTGAACAACGCGTTCGCGGACCGTCCGATCTCGCTCACCGCGCCGGGCGGGATCGACCGCGCCGCCCACCACCGCCTCGACGAGGCATGGCTCGCGGCCGCCTGGAGCCACCCGAGCACCCGCGTCTTCGTGGTCTCGGGCGGCCAGGTGCTGATCGACGACCGCCCCGACGGCACCACCGAACTCGTCATGACGCCGGCCTTCGAGGCGCCCATGACCGAGACCCACCGCTACTTCCTCGGCACCGACGCCGACGGCGTCTCCTACTTCGCGCTCCAGAAGGACTCGCTGCCCGGCCGCATGGACCAGTCGGCGCGCCCGGCGGGCCTGCGCGAGGCCGGCCTGCTCCTGTCGCCCCGCGACGCGGGCCTGATGACCCACGCGGTCGCCCTGGAGAACTGGCAGCGCCTCCACCGCTTCTGCTCCCGCTGCGGCGAGCGCACGGTGATCGCCGCCGCCGGGCACATCCGCCGCTGCCCGGTCTGCGGCGCCGAGCACTACCCGCGCACCGACCCCGCGGTGATCATGCTGGTCACGGACGACCAGGACCGGGCGCTGCTCGGCCGCCAGGTGCACTGGCCGGAGGGCCGCTTCTCGACGCTGGCCGGGTTCGTCGAGCCGGGCGAGTCGATCGAGCAGGCCGTGGTCCGGGAGGTCTTCGAGGAGGCCGGCGTCACCGTCGGCGAGGTGTCCTACGTGGCCAGCCAGCCCTGGCCCTTCCCGTCCAGCCTGATGCTCGGCTTCTTCGCCCGGGCCACCTCCCCGGAGATCGAGGTGGACGGCGAGGAGATCCACGAGGCCCGCTGGTTCTCCCGCGAGGACCTGGAGGCCGGCTTCGCCTCGGGCGAGGTGCTGCCGCCGTACGGCATCTCGATCGCCTCCCGGCTGATCGAGCTCTGGTACGGCAAGCCGCTCCCGAAGCCCGGCGACGTGGTCTAGGACGTGCGGAGGCCCCCGATCCCTCGGATCGGGGGCCTCCGCACGTCCGCGGAGCCGCGCCTCAGACGGTCAGCGCCTGCTTGACCTGCGCCAGGCTCGGGTTCGTCATGACCGACTCCGCACCGGAGGGCGCGACGACCAGGACCGTCGGGACGGTCTGGTTGCCGCCGTTGGCCTGCTCGACGAAGGCGGCCGACGCGGGGTCCTGCTCGATGTTGATCTCGGTGTACGCGATGCCCTCGCGGTCCATCTGGCCCTTCAGCCGGCGGCAGTAGCCGCACCACTCGGTGCTGTACATCGTCACGGTGCCCTGCATGGCCAGGCGCTCCTCAAGGGGTCGGGGTCGGTACCGAAGGGAGAACGTACGCCACCGGCCCGTCCATTCCCGCGCGCCGGGTGACCTGCGCCGCGTCCGGGGCCGGGTCCGTGGCCGGGCCGTGTCCAGGGCCGGTCCGGGTCCAGGGCCGCGTCCGCGTTCGGCCGGTGTGATCGTACGACCGTACGGGTGCGGCCCCGGGCCTGTGGACGACGCGCCGCACCGCCCCGCCCGACCTGGCAGCATGGCGGAGTGACAGCAGCAACGCACTCCCCTCTCTTCCCGCAGGTCCCGGAGACCGCCGACGCGGTGCTCGACGGGCTCGACCCGGAGCAGCGCGAGGTCGCCCTGGCCCTGCACGGCCCGGTGTGCGTGCTCGCCGGCGCCGGCACGGGCAAGACGCGGGCGATCACCCACCGGATCGCCTACGGGGTGCGGGCGGGCGTGCTGCAGCCCGCGAGCGTGCTCGCCGTCACCTTCACCAACCGCGCCGCGGGCGAGATGCGCGGCCGGCTGCGCCAGCTCGGCGCGGGCGGGGTGCAGGCCCGCACCTTCCACTCCGCCGCCCTCCGCCAGCTCCAGTTCTTCTGGCCGAAAGCGATCGGTGGCCCGCTGCCCCGGCTCGTCGAGCGGAAGGTCCAGCTCGTCGCCGAGGCGGCGGCCCGCTGCCGGGTCCGGCTCGACCGGAACGAGCTGCGGGACGTCACGGCGGAGATCGAATGGGCCAAGGTCACCCAGACCGTGCCCGCCGACTACCCGGCGGCCGTCGCCCGCTCCCGGCGCGACGCCCCCCGGGACCCGGCCGAGATCGGCCAGCTCTACGCGATGTACGAGCAGCTCAAGGGCGAGCGCTCGGTGATCGACTTCGAGGACGTGCTGCTCCTCACCGTCGGCATCCTCCAGGACCGGGAGGACATCGCCGAGCAGATCCGCCGCCAGTACCAGCACTTCGTCGTCGACGAGTACCAGGACGTCTCCCCGCTCCAGCAGCGCCTCCTGGAGCTGTGGCTGGGGGAGCGGGACAGCCTCTGCGTGGTCGGCGACGCCAGCCAGACGATCTACTCCTTCACCGGCGCCACCCCCGACCACCTGCTCGACTTCCGCACCCGCCACCCGCGCGCGACCGTGGTCAAGCTGGTCCGCGACTACCGCTCCACCCCCCAGGTCGTCCACCTGGCCAACGGCCTGCTGAACCAGGCGTCCGGCCGGGCCGCCGACCACCGCCTGGAGCTGATCTCCCAGCGCGAGGCCGGCCCCGAGCCGGTCCACACCGAGTACGGCGACGAGCCCGCCGAGGCCGAGGGCACCGCCCGCCGGGTGCGCGACCTGATCGCCGCCGGCGTCCCGGCCGGCGAGATCGCCGTCCTCTACCGGATCAACGCCCAGTCGGAGGTCTACGAGCAGGCCCTCGCCGACGCCGGCGTCCCCTACCAGCTGCGCGGCGCCGAGCGCTTCTTCGAGCGCCAGGAGGTGCGCGAGACGCTCGCCGCCCTGCGCGGCGCCGCCCGCTTCGGGGCGAACGACTCGCTCCTCGACGGCGCCGACGACCTCCCCGCCCAGGTCCGGGCGGTGCTTTCCGGCCAGGGCTGGTCCAGCGTGCCGCCGACCGGCTCCGGCGCCGTCCGGGACCGCTGGGAGTCGCTGGCCGCGCTCGCCCGGCTCGCCGACGACTTCGCCGCCGCCCGCCCCGGCGTCACCCTCGCCGACCTCGTCGCCGAGCTGGACGAGCGGATGGCCGCCCAGCACGCCCCCACCGTCCAGGGCGTCACCCTCGCCTCGCTGCACGCGGCCAAGGGCCTGGAGTGGGACGCCGTCTTCCTGGTCGGCCTCACCGACGGCATGCTGCCGATCACCTACGCCAAGACGGACGAGCAGATCGAGGAGGAGCGCCGGCTGCTCTACGTGGGCGTCACCCGGGCCCGCGTCCACCTCACGCTCTCCTGGGCGCTCTCCCGCTCCCCGGGCGGCCGCGCCTCCCGCGTCCCCAGCCGCTTCCTCAAGGGCCTGCGCCCCGGCTCCGGCAGCCGGGCCGGCGGCCACGGCGCGGCCGGCGGCATCGAGCGCGGCGGCCCGGGCGGCCCGCTCGGCACGGGCCCCCGCCGCCGCCCGCGCGGCCCCGTCCGCTGCCGGGTCTGCGGCGCCACCCTCACCGAGGCCGGCGCCATGAAACTGCTCCGCTGCGAGGACTGCCCCTCCGACATGGACGAGGGCCTGTACGAGCGCCTGCACGCCTGGCGCGAAGAGCGCGCCCGGGCGCTCGGCCAGCCCCCCTATTGCGTCTTCACCGAGAAGACGCTCATGGCCATCGCCGAACGCGTCCCCGCCACCGGCGGCGAGCTCGCCATGATCGCCGGGGTCGGCGCCCGGAAGCTGGACCGCTTCGGAGCCGATGTCCTGAGCATCTGCGCAGGTGAAGAGGGTGTGACGGGTGCCGGTGACGACTGATCGAAACTCGTGGGAAAAATAGTTTGCGCCCGCCCCGTCAAGCCCCATAGGTTCTTAACCACGCAACAGCGGCTTCTCCGAAGCGCTGTCTCGTGCTGTACTTGTCCAAATAAACATCGAGAGCCCGGCTCGCACCCGAGCTCTCCGAGACGCCGAGAGGAGGCGATTCCAGTGATCAGCAACATCAACAGCACCATCGTCAGCACCGCCAAAATGACCGATCGCTCGGTCGTCTCCGCCTGCTCGCTCGGCCTCTCCGCCTTTGCGTTCCTTGGCAGCGGTCTGCCCGTCACCGGTCTGTCCGGTCGTGGCATGTCCGCCATCGAGCGCGATGAGCGACCGACCAAGGCACGGGTGGCTGCAGAGACCAAGGCCGGAATCACGGCCTATGGCTTCGCGGCGGCCGGTGCCGGCAAGCAGCAGACGACGCAGCACCACACGATGTGGGCCTTCCGTGGGCTCGAACCCTGGAGTGATCCAGCCTGACCTGATCAGGCCGGCGCCTTCAGGGCCGCGGAACCCCACCCGGGATCCGCGGCCCTTCTGTTTGTCCCCGAACGGGGACGACGGAGCGAGGGGGCCTCGGGACAAGAGAACCCGGTACCAGCCGAAGACCCGGCCGACCGGCCGGAAACGACCAGACGAGGAAAGACACCCGTGCAACTCGAAGCGCACGCCCCGTCCGTACCGCCTTCCGAAACGATCCCCCCGTCCGGCCTCACGGAGGACCACGCCTTGACCCCCCTGACATCGCTCACCGCGCTCGACGACGCCATCGAGAACCTCGGCGTCCCGGTTCCCTGCCGGGCCTACGACCCGGAGGTCTTCTTCGCCGAGTCCCCGGCCGACGTCGAGTACGCCAAGTCCCTCTGCAAGACCTGCCCGCTGGTCGCGGCCTGCCTCGCCGGCGCCAAGGAGCGCCGTGAGCCCTGGGGCGTCTGGGGCGGCGAGCTCTTCGTCCAGGGCGTGGTCGTCGCCCGCAAGCGGCCCCGCGGCCGCCCGCGCAAGAACCCGGTCGCGGCATGACCGCCCTCACCTGGGAGGCACCCCACAAGGCCCCCAGGCGCACCGGAACGATCGACCACCCCCTCACGCACGATCCCCAGAAGCAGGCCCCGATGACCACGCCCGCCACCGAGCCCACCGGCTCCGCTACCCCCGACTTCTCCACCGCCGGCGCCCCCGCGCCGCGTCAGAACAGGACCCGTGACATGCAACTCATCCCAGAAGCCCTGGCCCGTGCCCATATGCACGAGCGCCGGCGTGAGGCCGACGCGGAACGTCAGGCCGCGCGCCTGATCGCCGCCCGGCGCATGCAGCGCCGCGCCGAGCGCGTCTCGCTGCGCGCCCGCCGCGCCCTCGCCATGGCCGTCATGAACTGACGCCCCACCAGGCGTCCCCGCGGGGGCCGGTCCGAACGGACCGTCCCCCGCGGTGCGTTGCCCGGCCGCGGCCGCCCCGCCGGGCTATCGTCACGAGGATGAACGAGCCCCGCGCCGCGGAGGCGCCCGTGGCCTGCGCCCGCTGCGGCAGGACCGCCGACACCCTCCCGATCACCTGGACCTGCTCCGTCGAGAACGGGCGCCGCGAGTACTTCTGCGAGGAGTGCGCCCGCGCCAACATCCGGGCCATCGAGGGCCGCCTCGACTCCTCCTGGTGGTGACCCTCCCCGGTGACCGCGCCCCGGTGACCGTGCCTCGGCGACCGGCCGCCGGCTAGGGCGCCGGCTCGAAGCCGGGCAGCCAGGACGACAGCTCGTCCCGCAGCCGGACCGTCGCGTTCAGCTGGCACAGCACGCCGATCGTGGACAGCGTCACCCGGTGGATCAGCAGATACGCCGGCGGCAGGTTCAGCTGGCGCCCCAGCTGGTGGGCGGGGGAGCGGGGATCGGCGATCCGGGCCGCCTGCGTCCGCATCCAGCCCCGGGTGAAGACGAAGGACTCCGCCACCGCGGGCTCGATGATCGGCAGCAGGTAGTCCAGCACCTCCTCCGGATCGAGAGCCACCGACTCCTTCACGAAGCCCTCCGACCGCAGCAGCGCGTACACCGGCTCGGCCTCACCGGCCAGCGTCATCCGCAGACAGGTCCCGATCATCTCCGGAAGACCGCCCGGCAGCCGGTCCACCGTGCCGAAGTCCAGCACCCCGAGCCGCCACCCCGCCGGATCGTCCGCCCCGTCGCCGGTGCCGGACGGCAGCAGCCGGAAGTTCCCCGGGTGCGGGTCGGCGTGCAGCAGCCCCGTCCGCGCCGGACCCGAGAACAGGAACCGGGCCAGCAGCTGCCCCGCCCGGTCCCGCTGCTCCTGGCAACCCTCCGCGATCACCTCCGAGAGCGGGATGCCGTCCATCCACTCCGTCACCAGGACCTGCTCCGCCTGGTGCACCACCCCCGGCACCACCACGTCCGGATCGTCCGCGAAGACCTCCGCGTGCTCCCGCTGGGCCCGCGCCTCCAGGGCGTAGTCCAGCTCCTCCGACACCCGCTCGCGCAACTCCGCGATGAGCGGCTTCACCTCGATCCCCGGCAGCAGCGGCCCGAGGAGCCGGGCGAACCGGCCGAGCTGCGCCAGGTCCGCCAGCAGCGCCTCCCCGGCACCCGGGTACTGCACCTTCACCGCGACCTCGCGCCCGTCGTGCCACACCGCCCGGTGCACCTGCCCGATCGACGCGGCCGCAGCGGGCTTGTCCTCGAACTCCAGGAACAGCTCCCGCCATTCCTCGCCGAGCCGCTCCTCCAGGACCCCGTGCACCGTCCGCACCGGCATCGGCGGCGCCGCCTCCTGAAGCTTCGTCAGGGCCGCCCGGTAGGGACCGGCGATCTCCTCCGGCAGCGCCGACTCGAAGACCGACAGCGCCTGGCCGAACTTCATGGCCCCGCCCTTGAGTTCGCCGAGCACCTTGAACAACTGCTCCGCCGTCCGCTCCTGGAGCTCGCGGGCCACGAACTCGGCCGACTTGCCCCCGATCCGCTTGCCCAGGCCCCACGTCGCGCGCCCCGCGAAGCCCAGCGGCAACGCGGCCAACTTGGCGGTCCGGGTGACCGCCTTCCGGGGAAGATCAGACATGCGCCCCTCCAATTCCCAGACTGCCCTGTCGTGCGGGGCGGCGCCCCGTCCTCGTGAACCGCGTCCCCTCGCCTGCCGAGACGCCCACCCCCACCCTGCCGCGCGCGGCCCCGCAGGGACAGGCCGGGTGCGGCACCAGCCGCTCGGCCCGCCATCCCAGCGACGGCATCGCCGCCTCCCACCGGGTCCCCGTGCTCGCCGGCGACTCCCCGTCCAGAAAGGCCAGCGCGTGCGAGGCGGCGAGCCCCGCCACCGCCGTCGCCAGCGCCACGTCACAGGCCGGCAGCGGATGCGGGGCGCCCGAACGCCACTGCGCGAGCAGCCGGGGCCACGCCGGGTCCCGGTCCGTCGCCTCCTCCTGAAGGCACCGGGCGCAGGCCGTCCCGCCCGGCAGCACCAGCGGCCCCACCATCCCCGTCGCCTCCAGCACGCCCGCGTACAGGTGGGGCACCCCGGCCGCCATCCACGGCTCCGCCACCACAGGATCCGGCACCCGCACCCCCAGGCCGTCCCGGTCCGTCACCACCACGAGTGACACCGGCTTCCCGCCGCCCCCGTCACCCGGTGCCGCCCGCGGGCAGGCCCGCCGCGCGGCCACCGGACCCCGTGCCCAGCGCCCCACCAGCCGCCGCACCGCCGCCACCCGCCGCTCGCCGACCGCCTCGGCCGGCAGTCCGCCCGGCGCCGTCTCCCACGGCTCGACCCGGCCCCCGTCGACCACTTCCACGCCGCCCACGCCCGCCGCCGCGAGCAGCGCCGCCACCATCGCGCCCACCCGCCCGGCGCCCCTCACCCGCACCCGCCGCTCCCGCCGGGCCGCCAGGGTCGCCAGCGCCCGGTCCGGCTCCGCGCACACCACCGACAGCGCGGCCAGGTCCGCCCGCAGCGGATCCAGCGCCGTGTCCACCGCCCCCGCCTCGGGACCCGCCCGCCCCGGCCGCCCGGCGGCGGCGTCCACCAGCAGCCCCGCCGCGCCGAGCCGCCCGAGCAGCGCGTCGAGCCGCCCCTCCGGGAGCCCCAGCGCCGCGGCCTCCCGCCGCAGCGAGGCCGCCCCGCGCGTCCCGTCCATCAGCCCGAGCAGCCGGCCCGTCGCCGCGTCCACCGGATCCAGCACCACCGCGTGCGCCGGCGTCACCCCGTACTGCGCGCACGTCAGACTCCGCCACGCCCGGCGCAGCGCCGGCTTCACCATCGGCTGCATTCCCGCCCCCGTCTCCGTCTCCCTCGCCCGTCTCCGCGGACCACCGGAACCAGACTGCCCACCGCCGCGGAACGGCGCCGAAAGTTGTCCACAGGCGCGCCCGAAAGTCATATGGGTCATACGAAAGGGATTCCGTCGCGTCCGACGGGTACCGTCGAAGGCGTGCCAGTCGAGATCCGCAGGAGCGCCCGCCGCACCCGTTCCGTCTCCGCCTACCGCGAGGGGGACCGCACGATCGTCCTCATCCCGGCCCGGATGTCGGAGGCCGAGGAGCGCCGCTGGGTCGGCGTGATGCTGGAGAAGCTCGACGCCAAGGACCGGGACAGGGAGCGCCGCGCCACCCGCGGCGACGCCGAACTGGCCGAGCGGGCCGCCCGCCTCTCCGCCCAGTACCTCGACGGGAGGGCACGGCCCGATTCCGTGCGATGGGTCACCAACCAGAACGGCCGCTGGGGCTCCTGCACCCCCGCCGAGGGCACCATCCGGCTCTCCCACCGCCTCCAGGGCATGCCCGAGTACGTCGTCGACTACGTCCTGCTGCACGAGCTCGCCCACCTCCTCGTCCCCGGCCACGGCCCAGCTTTCTGGCGGCTTCTGGAGGCGTACTCGCGTACCGAGCGGGCCCGGGGTTACCTCGAAGGAGTGGTCGCCGCGGACCGCCTCCCGCACCCGCCGGGCGGGGACCCCGCGGCCTGACGCCCGATTTCCCGATTTCGTACCGGATCGGACCTCCCCTGTCTCAATGTCGGCCCCAGCGGTTAGCCTGGCGCGAGTCATTCGCCATCGGGATGGGGGACGGTCGTTACGCATGGCCAGGGAATTCCAACGCGGCCACAAGGCCAAGATCAGTGATCTGACCGCGGGCACCGATCTGTACGTGGGCGTGCAGATCGCGGCTCCCGGGCTCACCTTCGACATCAGCTGCTTCGGGCTCGACGCCGACGAGCGGCTCTCGGACGACCGGTACTTCGTCTTCTTCAACCAGCCGAAGTCGCCCGAGGAGTCCATCCAGCTGCTCGGGGCGCAGTCCGGCGACACCGAGTCGTTCCGCGTCACCCTCGACCGGATCCCCCCGCAGATCCACAAGCTGGCCTTCACCGCCACCATCGACGGCGACGGCCAGATGTCGCAGGTCGGCCCCGGCTGGATCCGGATCGTCGCGGGCGGCGAGGAGGTCGCCCGCTACGCCTTCACCGGTGCGGAGTTCTCCACCGAGCGCGCGGTCATGCTCGGCGACTTCTACCTGAAGGACGTGTGGCGCTTCGCCGCCGTCGGCCAGGGCTTCGACGGCGGCCTGGAAGCGCTGCTGCGGAACTTCGGCGGCGAGGTCATGGAGGAGGAGCCCGCGGCTCCCCAGCAGGCCGCCCCCCAGCAGGCGGCCCCCGCCTTCGGCGCCCCGGCCCAGGCCGCCGCGCCCCCGGCCTTCGGCGCCCCCGCCGCCCCGGCCCCCGCGCCCGCCCCCGGCTACGGCACCCCGCAGCCCGGCTACGGCGCGCAGCCGCCCACGCCGCCGCCGGCCCCGCAGCCCGTGCACACCCAGCCCACGATGGTCGCGCCGCTCGCCCCCGCCCCGGTGGCGCCGCCGGCTCCGGCCCCGGCCGCCCCCGGCCCGTACGGCCAGCCGCCGCAAGCCCCCTACGGGCAGATCCCGGGCCAGACCCCCCCGCCGGGCACCCCCTACGGCCAGCCGCCGCAGGCCCCGTACGGCCAGCAGCCCGGCTACGGCCAGCCGGCCCCCTACGGGCAGCAGCCCGGGATGCCCCCGGGCATGCCGCCGCAGGGCGTCCCGCAGGGCGCGCCCGCGGCCGGCGCCGGGCTCGCCGCCGCGCTCGCCCCGTTCAAGGAGACCGCCACCGGCGCCCGCTGGACCCCGCAGAACCAGCAGCTCATGCGGGTCGACCTCAGCATGGGCGGCACCCCCGTCCTCGCCCGCCAGGGCTCCATGGTCATGTACCAGGGCAAGGTCGACTTCTCCTACAAGGGAGCCGGCTTCGCCGGCCGGATCGTGGGCAACGCCACCGGCCAGGAGATGCAGCTGATGCGCTGCACCGGCCGCGGCCAGGTCTTCCTCGCCGAGAACGGCGCCCATCTGCACCCGATCGAGCTCCAGGGCGACGCCATCTGCGTCTCCGCGGAGAACGTGCTCGCCTTCGACGAGTCCCTGCAGTACGAGGTCCGCCGCATCGAGGGCCACGGCATCCCCGGCGGCGCCCTGTTCACCATGCAGTTCCAGGGCACCGGCACCGTGATCGTCAAGACCCACGGCGTCCCCGTGGTCCTGCCCGTCACCCCGACGACCTTCGCCGACTGCAACGCGGTCGTCGCCTGGTCGGCCGCCTCGCAGGTGATCCTCTCCAGCCAGGTCCGGCTCCGGCGCAACGCCTACCCCGGCCACAGCGGGGAGACCGTGAACCTCCAGTTCCGGGGCGCCCCCGGCAACTTCATCGTCGTCCAGCCGTACGAGGTCTGAGGGAGCCCGACACCATGAACCAGCAGCTCGCGGGCTATGCCCCGACCCCCATCGCGGCCCGCATGGAGAACCACGGCCGCACCATGCTCAAGGTCGCCATGGCCACCGGCCAGGACCTCTACGCCCGGTCCGGCTCGATGGTCGCCTACGAGGGCTTCATCAGCTACGAGCCCAACCCGCCCGCCGTCCGCCAGGTCGCCAAGGAATGGGCCACCGGCGAGGGCGCGCCGATCATGAAGTGCGCCGGCGACGGCCTGCTCTACCTCGCCGACTACGGCGCCGACGTCGTCGTGATCAACCTGCAGAACGACGCGATCTCGGTCAACGGCTCCAACCTCCTCGCCTTCGACGCCCACCTGACGTGGGGCGTCGAGCGGGTCAAGGGCCTCGCCAAGTTCGCCGGCCAGGGCCTGTTCAACGTGGGGATCGCCGGCACCGGCTGGGTCGCGCTCACCTCGCGCGGCACCCCGATCGTCGTCGACTGCGGACGGGGCGAGGACGAGACGTACGTCGACCCCGACGCGCTCGTCGCCTGGTCGCCGGCGCTCAAGGTCAAGGGCAAGCGCAGCTTCAAGGCGTCCTCCCTCATCGGGCGGGGCAGCGGCGAGGCATACCAGATGGCCTTCTCGGGCCAGGGCATCGTCGTCGTACAGCCGAGCGAGGACAGCAGCGACCGCCTGCGGGTCCGGGGCTGAGGGGGAGCGAGAACACATCATGCAGAGCCCGCTTTTCAACCACGCCGAGCAGCAGAGCCAGGAGCGGTACGTCATCCAGAACCCGCAGCTGCTGCGGGTGAGCCTCACCGGCCACGACGACGTCCTCGCCCGCAAGGGCGCCATGGTCGCCTACCAGGGCCTCGTCGACTTCGACGGCGAGTACCAGTCCAGCACCCAGCGCCAGGCCCGCGCCCGCACCGGCGAGGGCCTCGACCTGATGCGCTGCTCCGGCCAGGGCACGGTCTACTTCGCCAACCTCGCCCAGTACATCCACGTCATCGAGGTCGAGCAGGAGGGCCTCACCGTGGACAGCTCCTACGTGCTGGCGCTCGACACGAGCCTGCACACCGAGGTCATCGCCGTCGACAGCCAGTACGGGGTCTCCGGCACCGGCAAGTACCAGCTGAACATCACCGGCCGCGGCAAGGTCGCCCTGATGACCTCCGGCCAGCCGCTGATGCTCCAGGTCACGCCCGACAAGTACGTGAGCGCCGACGCGGACGCGATCGTCGCCTGGTCCACCTCGCTGCGGGTCCAGATGCAGGCCCAGACGCACAACAGCAGCATCCGCAGCCGCCGCGGCAACACCGGCGAGGGCTGGGAGCTCAGCTTCCTCGGCCAGGGCTTCGCCCTGGTCCAGCCCAGCGAGATCATGCCCCCGCAGAACGCGGTGATCGGACAGGGCGCCGCCGCCCAGTTCGGCGTCGGCCAGCACGGCGCCCACGGCCAGAACCAGAACAACGCCTGGAACTGACCGGACACCGACCGGCACGCGAAGAGGCCCCCGGGAAACCGGGGGCCTCTTCGCACGTCCGCTCACAGGCGGGCCAGCGTGCCCTCCACCAGCCGCACCACCGAGGTGTCCGCGACACCGGCCACCTCGTCGTACGCGTACCACCTCAGGTCCAGCGACTCCTCGCTGATCTGCGCGACCGCGTCCGCCGGCGCCAGCGCCGCGTACTGCACGTCGAGGTGCCAGTGGCAGGGCGCCGGGATCGGGTGCCGGTCCAGCCGCACCGGACCGCCGGGCAGCAGCGTCAGGCCCGCGATCCCCGACTCCTCGGCGGCCTCGCGCAGCGCCGCCACCTCGACCGTCGGATCGCCCTCCTCGCAGTGGCCGCCCATCTGGAGCCACATGCCGAGCTTCTTGTGGAGGGTGAGCAGCACCCGCCCGCGCGAGGGGTCGACCACCAGCGCGCTGCTGGTGAGGTGCCCCGCCCCGCACGGCTTGTACATGCCGTCCGGGTGGGCCGCCAGGTGCTCCAGGTAGAGCTCGCGCAGCTCCGGCTGGCCCTCGTACCCCTTGAGGACGAGGACCGCGTCGTCGTGCAGGCTCACTTCTCGGAGTCCCCGTCCCCGCTCCCGGTGCCGTCCCCGTCCCCCGGCTCGTCTTCGGGCCGGTCGCCCTGGGCCGCCTCGCCGAGCATCTTGTCCAGCTCGGAGAAGTCCAGGTGCTCGCGGTGCACGAAGCCGTCCGGGTCGTCCAGGTCGGTCGCCGTCGGCAGCATGTCGGGGTGCTCCCACAGGCCGTCACGGCCGTCGACGCCCCGGGCGTCGGTGAGCGAGGCCCACAGCCGGGAGGCGTCCCGCAGCCGGCGCGGACGCAGCTCCAGACCGATCAGGGTGGCGAAGGTCTGCTCGGCCGGGCCACCGGTGGCCCGGCGCCGCCGCAGCGTCTCGCGGAGCGCGTCCGCCGAGGTCAGCCGGGTCTTGGCGGCCTCGTGGACCACCGCGTCCACCCAGCCCTCGACCAGTGCCAGCGCCGTCTCCAGACGGGCCAGGGCCGCCTTCTGCTCGGGCGTGTCCTGCGGCTGGAACATGCCGGACTGGAGCGCTTCCTGGAGCTGCTCGGGGTGGGTCGGGTCGAGCTGGGAGACGGCCTCCTCCAGCTTCGAGGTGTCGACCTTGATCCCGCGCGCGTACGCCTCGACCGCGCCGAACAGGTGCGCCCGCAGCCACGGCACGTGCGCGAAGAGGCGCTGGTGGGCGGCCTCGCGCAGGGCCAGGTAGAGCCGCACCTCGTCGGAGGGGACGCTCAGGTCCTTGCCGAAGGACTCCACGTTCAGCGGGAGCAGCGCGGCCCGGGAGGCCGGGCCGAGCGGCAGGCCGACGTCGGTCGAGCCGACGACCTCGCCCGCGAGCGCGCCGATGGCCTGCCCGATCTGCTGGCCGAACATGGCGCCGCCCATCGACCGCATCATGCCGATCAGCGGGCCCGCCATGGCCTGCATCTCCTGCGGCAGCACGTCGCCCATGGCGTTGCCCACCCGCTCGGCGACCGGGTCCACCAGCTCCTTCCACGCCGGGAGGGTCGCCTCGACCCACTCGGCGCGGCTCCACGCCACCGCGACGTTCGCCCCGGAGGGCAGCGAGGTGGCCTGGTCGAGCCAGAGGTCGGCGAGGCGGACCGCCTCCTCGACGGCGGACTTCTCGGCCGGGCCCACGCTGGCGTCCTTGACACCGTCGGCGGTGCCCTGGGCGACCACCTGGCGGGCGATCTGCTTGGCCATGTCCCAGTTCACGGGACCGCCCTCGTAGCTGAGCATCTGCCCGAGCTGCTGGAAGGCCGCGCCGAGGTCCGTCGGGTTCATCGACCCGAACATCGCGGCGAACGGATTGTCCGCGCCGCCCTGGCCGCCGCCCAGGCCGGGGATGCCGCCGAATCCGAACGGGTTCGCCCCGAACGGATTGCCGCCGCCCTGGCCACCGGACCCCTGGCCACCTCCGGCGGGGTCCTTCTTCTTGCCTTCGTCGCCGTCCTCCGGCTCCTCCGGCGGAAGGCCGAATCCGAATGGGGTGTCACTCACAGGTTTCCTCGGCTCCTAGGGCCACCGGCTTCTGCCGGTGGCGACTGCCCGCTGCACAACACCAGCGTAGACATCCGTGTCGGATATGGGCTCAAGTCTCCGTCGGGCCGTGCCCTGCGGCAGGATGGACGCCACCTGGTACGTACGCGTCATCCCCGTACGTACTGAAGACAACCACTGGAGTCGGTCGGTGAGTTCCCCAGATCCGCAGGTTCGCGGAGCGCGAAACACCTCAACCCGGTCCGCGGCGCGCGGCCCCGTCGTCGCGGTCACCGGCGCCGCCACGGGCGTCGGAGCCCTGCTGACCAGGCGTCTCGCCGATTCGGAGGAGGTCCGGCAGGTCCTCGCGCTCGACGAGCGGCGGGGCGAGGTGCCGGAGGCGACCTGGCACGTCCTCGACGTGCGGGATCCGGCCATCGCGGAGAAGCTGCGCGGCGCCGACGTCGTCGTGCACCTGGCCGTCGACCTCGACCTGGAGACCGACCCCGCCGCCCGGACGGCCTACAACGTGCGCGGCACGCAGACGGTCCTCACGGCCGCCGCCGCGGCCGGCGTCCACCGGGTGGTCCTGTGCACCTCGACCATGGTCTACGGCGCCCTGCCCGACAACGACATCCCGCTCTCCGAGGACGCCGAGCTGCGGGCCACCGCCGAGGCGACCGGCGTCGGCGACCTGCTGGAGATCGAGCGGCTCGGCCGCCGCGGCTCCCGCGCCCACCCCGGCCTCAACGTGACCGTGGTCCGCCCGGCCGTCCTCGTCGGCGGTACGGACACGGCGCTGACCCGCTACTTCGAGTCGCCCCGGCTGCTCGTCGTCGCCGGATCCCGCCCCACCTGGCAGTTCTGCCACGTGGACGACCTGGTCAGCGCGCTGGAGTACGCGGCCCTGGAGAAGGTCGACGGCGAGTTCGCGGTCGGCTGCGAGGGCTGGCTGGAGCAGGAGGAGGTCGAGGAGCTGTCGGGCATCCGCCGCATGGAGCTGCCCTCCGCGGTCGCCCTCGGCGCCGCCGCCCGGCTGCACCGGATCGGCCTCACCCCCTCCCCGGCCGGGGACCTCGCCTACACCATGCACCCCTGGGTGGTGAGCGTGGGACGCCTCCACGACGCGGGCTGGCGCCCGAAGTGGACCAACGAGGAGGTCCTGGCGGCGCTCCTGGAGGAGGTCCAGGGCCGGCACACGGTCGCGGGCCGCCGGCTGGGCCGCAAGGACGCCACGGCGGCGGGCGCGGCGGGCGCCACGGTGGCCCTCCTGGGCACCGCGGCCCTGGTGCGGCAGATGCGGAAGCGGCGCGGCCTGTAGGACCCTCCTACGGGGGGTCCCGGTCCACCGGTCGAAAACGCTATTCCGGGATGTCGGCGGCGTGCGGCACCATGGACCGCATGACCACGACGCACGACCACCCCGGTGAGCAGGCAGCGGACGACCCGATCAAGCTGCTCGCGATCCGTGACACCCCGCTCTCGGTCGACGAGGTCTTCCGGGCCGTCGGCGACTCCGCCGCGGGCGGCACGACCCTGTTCGTGGGCACCGTGCGCGACCACGACGGCGGGGCCGACGTCGACGCGCTGGGCTACTCCTGCCACCCCAGCGCCGAGGCCGAGCTGCGCCGGGTCGCCGAGAAGGTCGTCGCGAACTACCCGGTCCGCGCCCTGGCGGCCGTCCACCGCGTCGGCGACCTCACGGTCGGCGACCTCGCGGTCGTCGTCGCCGTCTCCTGCCCCCACCGCGGCGAGGCCTTCGAGGCCTGCCGCATGCTGATCGACGACCTCAAGCACGAGGTCCCCATCTGGAAGCACCAGACCTTCTCGGACGGCACCGAAGAGTGGGTGGGAGCCTGCTGATCCCTCGCCCCGAGAGTGGGGGTCCCCCCGGACGGAGTCTGGGGGAGGGCGGGAGCCTGCTGAATCGGTTTTCCCGTCGCGCAAGGCGGCGCGCCGACACCGTGTAGCCGAACGCCCGATTTGCGTAACCGCCCCCCAGGCACGAGCGTTGATGGCACAGATGAATAATCTGCTGATCAACTCACTGGGGATGGGAGGTCGGGATGGCAGCGCTGGCCTGGTTGCTGATTCCGCTTTTCGCAGTCGTCGGCGCGGCGATATGGGGAAGCTGGGTCCAGAGGAGCAAGACCATAGGCGACGTGGCCGAACTCGCCGGCTACGCCCGCTTCCGGGACGCCATGGAGCGCGCCCACCCCACCACACCCGGTTCCGCTCCGTTCCGCCCCGTGCACGAGGCCGCCTCCGCGGAGTCCTGACGGCCCGCCGGAGGCCGCCCGGGGCGCGTCCCGTACGGACCCGCCCCAGGGGTGCGCGCACAGGCGAGTCCCGTACTGTCGTTCCATGCCACGCCGCACCGCGACGATGCTCGCCTCCACCCTGGTCCTGATCTGCCTGCTGATCGCCGGCGTCCTGATCCCGGTGCCGTACTCGGAGATGAGCCCCGGCCCGACGGTCAACACGCTCGGCGAGGCCCGCGGCGAGCCGGTCCTCCAGATCTCCGGCCGCAAGACCTACCCGACCGACGGCCACCTCAACATGACCACGGTCAGGGTCACCAGCGCGGACTACAAGATGAACGCCGTCGAGGCGGTCTACGGCTGGCTGGCCCACGACAACGTGGTGGTGCCGCACGACACCCTCTACCCGGACGGGAAGACGGAGGAGGAGTCGAGCCAGGAGAACGCGGAGGAGTTCAGCCAGTCGCAGGAGAGCGCCAAGGTGGCCGCCCTCGACGAGCTGGGCATCCCCTTCACCACCCGGGTCGTCGTCGCCTCCGTGGTGAAGGACTCCCCGGCGGAGGGCACCCTCCACGCCGGGGACGTGATCAAGGCCGTCGACGGGGCGGAGGTCGTCAAGCCGGCCGACGTCGCCGCGCAGGTGACCAAGCGGAAGCCGGGCCAGAAGGTCGAGTTCACCATCGTCCCGGCCAAGGAGGCGGCCGCCGCCGAGAAGGCGCACAAGGAGGCCACCGTCACCCGGAAGGTGGTCGTCACCACCGTGAAGTCCGAGGAGGGCGACCGGGCGATCGTCGGCATCCAGGCCGGCACCGACCACGTCTTCCCGTTCACCATCGACATCAAGCTGGCCGACGTCGGCGGCCCCAGCGCCGGCCTGATGTTCGCGCTCGGCATCGTCGACAAGCTGACCCCGGAGAGCCTCACCGGCGGCAAGTTCGTGGCGGGCACCGGCACCATCGACGACGACGGCAAGGTCGGCCCGATCGGCGGCATCCAGATGAAGCTGGTCGGCGCGCGGAACGCGGGCGCCGAGTACTTCCTCACCCCGGCCGAGAACTGCGCCACGGCGGCCGGTGACACGCCCGACGGACTCACCCTCGTGAAGGTCGACACCATCGCCGACGCGACGGCGTCGCTGGAGAAGCTCCGCAAGGGCGACACCGCGGACCTGCCGAGCTGCTCGAAGGGCTGACCCCCCCCGGCCGGTACGGGACCCCGCGCGGGATCCCGTACCCGTACCGCTCAGCCCTCGAAGGTCGCCGCCAGCGCGTCGGCGAGCCCCGGCACCAGGTCCGGGCCGGTCAGCACCTCGGTCGGCGAGTCCTTCTCGCGCAGCCGGATCGCCGCCTCCCGGGCGCCGGTCCGCAGCACGGCCACCGTCATCCGGACCTCCTGGCGGTCCGGGTGGCCGGCGACCCACTTGTTCAGCTTGGCGCCGCTCAGGTCCTTGGGGACCTGGGCCTCCGCCGACGGCGGCAGCATCAGCCGCTCCACCGTCAGGGCGCAGCCGGCGACCCCGTCCGGCCAGGCGATGGTGCCGAGGAACTCGTCGAGCGGCTTGCCCCTGGGGATCTCCTCCTGCTCGATCGGGGTGTAGGCGGTGGCGTCCTCGCCGAGCTTCAGCGAGGGGGCCTGGGCCCGCAGCCGAGCGGTGTCGACCAGGGCGAAGAGGCGGGCGGGCCGGTCCCAGCCGAGGCCCGAGGCGTACTCGTCGATCTCGAGCACCGCACGGGTGAGGGGACTGGAGGCCATCGGCGGGCCCGAGGGGGAAACATTGGACATGACCAATATCCTGCCTCCTCTTCCCCCCGAGACGGGAACTAGGTAAAGCGTCGGTAAGTTGCATCTGTGGGCCCTACGATCGCGGGGCCCGCTTTCCGACGCATCAACACCGAGGGGCGCACGTTGGCTTTCCAGATGCCGGACCGTGGCGGCAGCCCGTCCGGGCCAAGGATCAGAGTCGGCCGGCCGTCCCGGCGGGCCCGCACCCTGCTGATGACACTGGGCGTGCTGGCCGTCCTGGCCATGGCGTTCGTGATGTTCGCCGGGTTCTGGACGGACTGGCTCTGGTACCGCTCGGTCCACTACTCGTCCGTGTTCACCACCACCCTGTGGACCAAGATCGGCCTGTTCGCGGTCTTCGGCCTGCTCATGGCCCTGGCCGTCGGCCTCAACATCTGGCTGGCGTACCGCCTGCGGCCGCCGCTGAGCGCGATGTCGCTGGAACAGCAGAGCCTCGACCGGTACCGGATGGGCGTCGCCCCCTTCAAGAAGTGGGTGCTGCTCGCGGTCACCGCCCTGGTGGGCCTGATCGCCGGAGCCTCCGCCTCCGGCCAGTGGCGCACCTGGCTCATGTGGATCAACGGCGTGAAGTTCGGCGAGAAGGACGTCCAGTTCGGCAAGGACGTCTCCTTCTACGCCTTCGACCTCCCCTGGTACCGCTTCCTCCTCGCCTTCGGCTTCGCCGCCGTCGTGCTCTCCCTGATCGCCGCGGCGATCACCCACTACCTGTACGGCGGACTGCGCGTCACCAGCCCCGGTGCCCGCGCCACCGCCGCCGCCACCGGCCACCTCTCGGTGCTGCTCGGCGTCTTCGTGGCGCTGAAGGCCGTGGCGTACTGGCTCGACCGGTACGGCCTGGCGGTGAAGTCCAGCGACTTCAAGGCCACCGGCAACTGGACGGGCCTGCGGTACGTCGACGCCAACGCCTACCTGCCGGCCAAGACGATCCTCTTCTGCATCGCGGTCATCTGCGCCGTGCTCTTCTTCGCCACGCTGTGGCGCCGCACCTGGCAGCTGCCGGTCATCGGCTTCGGCCTGATGGTGCTCTCCGCCGTCCTCATCGGCGGCCTGTACCCGGCGATCGTGCAGAAGTTCCAGGTCCAGCCGAACGAGCAGGCCAAGGAAGCCCCGTACATCCAGAACAACATCGACGCGACCCGCAAGGCGTACGCGATCGACGACACCAAGCTGGAGAACTACTCGGGCAAGTCGACGGTCAAGGCCAAGGACAAGCTGCGCACGGACGCCGACACGGCGGCCGCCTACCGCGTCCTCGACCCGAACATCGTCTCGCCGACCTTCCAGCAGCTGGAGCAGAAGCGGAAGTACTACCAGTTCCCGACGACGCTCGACGTGGACCGCTACCAGGGCCAGGACGTCGTCATCGGTCTGCGCGAGCTGAACATCCGCGGCATCCCGAAGCGGAACTGGATCAACGACCACTTCACCTACACCCACGGCTACGGCGCCATCATGGCCCGCGGCACCCAGACCGACGCCAACGGCTCCCCGGTCTTCACCGAGTCGGGCCTGCCGACCACCGGTGACCTCGGGAAGTACCAGCAGAAGATCTACTACGGCGAGAAGACCGACCAGTACTCGATCGTGGGCGGCCCCCAGAAGGAGCTGGACTACGAGGAGAACGGCGAGAAGACCACCAGCTACGAGGGCAAGAGCGGCGTCAGCCTGGAGAACGCCTTCAACCGCGCGGCCTACGCGGTGGCCTTCAGCGAGCCGCAGATCCTCTACTCCGGGGCCATCGGCGACGGCTCGCGGATCCTCTACAACCGCACGCCCAAGCAGCGCGTCGAGGCCGTCGCCCCCTGGCTGACCATCGACGGCGACGCCTACCCGGCGGTCGTCGACGGGAAGATCCAGTGGATCGTCGACGCCTACACGACCAGCAACGGCTACCCGTACGCCTCGCGGACCACGCTCGGCGACACCACGGCCGACTCGCTGACCGTCGGCAACCAGCAGCGCGCGGTCGTCGCCCAGCAGAACCAGGTCAACTACATCCGCAACTCGGTGAAGGCCACCGTCGACGCCTACGACGGCACGGTCACCCTCTACCAGTGGGACACCGAGGACCCGGTCCTCAAGACCTGGATGAAGGCCTTCCCCGACACGGTGAAGCCCAAGTCCGAGGTCAAGGGCGACCTGCTGGAGCACCTGCGCTACCCGCAGGACATGTTCAAGGTCCAGCGCGAGCTGCTGACCCGCTACCACGTCACCGACCCGGCCCAGTTCTACAGCGGCTCGGACGCCTGGCAGGTGCCGGACGACCCGACCAACAAGGACAACGTGGCCGTGCCGCCGTACTACCTGAGCATGAAGATGCCCGGGGACGCGGAGCAGCGCTTCTCGCTGACCACGACGTTCACCCCGAACGGACGGCCCAACCTGGGCGGCTTCATGGCGGTCGACGCCGACGCCACCAGCAAGGAGTACGGCCGGCTGAGACTGCTCCGGGTCACCGAGGACGTGCCGGGCCCGGCGCAGGTCCAGAGCAAGCTCAACGGTCTGCCCGACGTGGCCACCTTCGTCCGCGACATGAAGGGCGCCGACTCGGACATCCAGTACGGCAACCTGCTCACCGTGCCGCTCGACGGCGGGTTCCTGTACGTCGAGCCGGTCTACGCCCAGGGGCGGAACGCGCTCTACCCGCTCCTGAAGAAGGTCGCGGTGTCGTACGTGGACGCCGACCAGCCGAACGGCGACACCACCAAGGACACCACGGTGTTCGAGAACAACCTCACGGACGCCCTCAACGCGGTCTTCGGGGTGGAGGGCACGACCCCGCCGACCACGCCGCCGGGCACCGAGCAGCCGCCGACCACCCCACAGCCGCCGGCCTCGGCGGACGCGGCGCTGAAGCAGGCCATCGCCGACGCCCAGAAGGCGTACGACGCGGGCGAGGCGGCCCTCGCCAAGGGCGACTGGGCGGCCTACGGCAAGGCCCAGGAGGACCTCCAGGCCGCGCTCCAGAAGGCGGCCGAGGCGGGTGCCAAGATCCAGCCGCAGGGGGCTTCCGGCAGCTGACCTGCGAGGCTTCACCCCGCGTCGTGATAGTGTTACTTCACCGACGCGGGGTGGAGCAGCTCGGTAGCTCGCTGGGCTCATAACCCAGAGGTCGCAGGTTCAAATCCTGTCCCCGCTACTGACACGAGGGCTCGGATCCATAAGGATCCGGGCCCTCGTCGCGTGTCGTGGTGACGGGGGGCACCGAAGAGCGGTACGGAAGGGGCGAGTTGAGGCGTGACGTGTTTGACTTGTCTCTCTGTGGGCATGTCGACAAAACGCCTGAGGTGACCTCAAGGGCTGCGGTATACCGGGTGTGCGCGGGTTGTGGGTGGTGCGACGATGGTATTTATGGGGGACAGGGCAACTCTGTTGGAGACAGGGCGGTTTGTGCAGCGGCATGCCAGGAATGCCGCGGACGAGATCATCGAGGCCGTGCCGGCCGGCGATGCGGCCGTCGACACCACCGCCAGGACCGTCCCGGACGCCGGCCCGGACACCGAGAACGAGTCCGACGCCGAGACCGAGGGCCGGCACCGCAGGGCCGCCGAGCGCGGTGACACCGACGCCATGAGCGCCCTCGGCGCGCTCCTCCTGCGCCGCGGCGACCTCGACGGCGCCGAGCCCTTCCTGCGCGCCGCCACCGCCGAGGGCGACCGGGCCGCCGCCAACAACCTCGGCGTCCTCCTCCACCAGCGCGGCTACCCAGACGAGGCGGCCGGCTGGTGGCGGGTCGCCGCCGTCGCCGGCTCCGCCCCGGCCGCCCACGCCCTCGGCCGCCACCACCGCGAGCGCGGCGACGAGCCCGCCGCCGAGTACTGGCTGCGCCAGGCCGCCGAGCAGGGCCACGCCCTGGGCGCCTACGCCCTCGCCGACCTCCTGGAGCACCGCAGCGACGTCGGCGCCGAGCGCTGGCTGCGCGCCGCCGCCGAGCAGGGCCACCGCGAGGCCGCCTACCGCCTCGCCCTCGCCCTGGAGCGGCGTGCCACCGAGACCCTCCGCGGCCCGCACGCCTACGGCCCCGCCGCCGCCTCGGGCCGCGCGGGGCACGCGTACGACACGGCCGGCCGGCTCCGCGCCGCCGACCCGCTCCGCGCGGGCGAGCAGCCGCTCCCCGCCGCCCCGCGGCCCGAGGCCGCCCCGCCCCGCCCCGGGGACGGCGCCGCCGGTCCGCTCGGCGAGGCCGAGCAGTGGTTCCGGCAGGCGGCCGCCCGGGGGCACCGCCGGGCCGCGCTGCACCTCGGAGCCATCCTGGAACAGCGCGGCGAGCTGAAGGAGGCCGGGCGCTGGTACCTCAGCTCCGCCAAGGAGGGCGAGGCCAAGGCCGCCTGTGCCCTCGGCTTCCTGCTGCGCGACGCCGGGGACGAGGAGTCCGCCGCCGTCTGGTGGCTGCGCGCCGCCCAGGACGGCGACGGCAACGCCGCCAACGCGCTGGGCGCCCTGCACGCCGCCCGCGGCGAGCAGCAGACCGCCGAGCGCTGGTACCGCGCCGCCATGGACGCCGGAGACGTCAACGGCGCCTACAATCTCGGCCTGCTCTGCGCCGCCCAGGACCGCCTCCCGCAGGCCGAGCAGTGGTACCGCCGCGCCGCCTACGCGGGCCACCGCGAGGCCGCCAACGCGCTCGCCGTGCTGCTCCTCCAGGCCGGCGACGCGGGCGGCGCCGAGCCGTGGTTCTCCAAGGCCGCCGAGGCCGGCTCCGTGGACGCGGCCTTCAACCTGGGCATCATCCACGCGGGCCGCGACGAGGACCGCTCCGCGCTCGCCTGGTACGAGCGGGCCGCCGCCGCCGGGCACACCGAGGCCGCCCTCCAGGTCGGCATCGCCGCCCTGCGCGACGGCGACGAGCGGACCGCCGAGCGGCACCTGCGCTGCGCGGCGGGCGGCGGCAGCCCCGAGGCCGCCTTCCGGCTCGCCACGCTCCTCGACGCCCGCCGCCCCGAGCCCGGCCCGGTGGTCCTCGGCGCGCCCGTGGACCAGAAGACCGAGTGCGAGGAGTGGTACGAGCGGGCCGCCCAGCAGGGGCACCGGCGCGCCCAGGTCCGGGTCGGCATGCTCGCCGCCGGGCGGGGCGACCTCGCCGGGGCCGCCCGCTGGTACCGCGAGGCCGCCGAGGCCGGCAGCCGCAACGGCGCCTTCAACCTCGGCCTGCTCCTCGCCCGCGAGGGCAGCGAGCGCGAGGCCGCCCTCTGGTGGACCCGGGCCGCCCACGCCGGGCACGGCCGCGCCGCGCTCCGGCTCGCGCTGCTCGCCGCCCGCCGGGGCGAGCTGTCCGAGGGCCGCAAGTGGTGCGCCCGCGCGGTGGAGCTCGGCCCCGCCGAGGTCGCCGAGCGGGCGGCGCGGCTCAGCGAGGCGCTGCACCAGGAGCTCACGGCCTAGAAGCGATTTGCTCCTGTCCCACGAGTCCCGTAAGGTTGGGTTCACCGACGCGGGGTGGAGCAGCTCGGTAGCTCGCTGGGCTCATAACCCAGAGGTCGCAGGTTCAAATCCTGTCCCCGCTACTCAGTAGCACGAAGGCCCGGATCGTCTCCAGACGATCCGGGCCTTCGGCGTTCCCGGGGGCGGCGCGGCACGATGAAGGGCGCCCCCGCGGGGGCGCCCTCGACCCGGTCGGTTACGCCTTCGCCGCGCAGTTCGGGCAGAGGCCCCGGTAGGTGACCTCGACGTTCGAGATGGTGAAGCCGAAGCGCTCCCCGGCCGGCAGGTCCCGCAGCGGGTCGCCCGCCGGGTGGACGTCCCGGATCGCGCCGCAGCCGGCGCAGACCAGGTGCTGGTGCGGCCGGTGGGCGTTGGGGTCGTAGCGCTTGGCGCGGCCGTCGGTGGCGACCTCGATGACCTCGCCGAGCGTGACCATCTCGCCCAGCGTGTTGTAGACGGTCGCGCGGGAGATCTCGGGCAGGCGCTCGACGGCGCGGGCGTGCACCTCGTCGGCGGTGAGATGCACGTGGTCGCCGTCGAGAACCTCGGCGACGACCCGGCGCTGGGCGGTCATCCGCCAGCCGCGTCCGCGCAGTCGTTCCAACAGGTCGCTCATGAGGGCCAGGGTAACAGCGGGCGGAAACGGGGCGGAACGGGCTTCCAGCCCGTGGACCCGCGCGTGGACCGCCCGCGGGCCGCCCGGACCCGTCCGCCGGCCCGCCCGCCCAGCGGGCCCGGCGGCGCCTCAGTCCGCCACGCTGTGGGCCGGGAGCCAGCAGCGGATGATGTCGCGGACCGAGACCATGCCGACCGGCCCGAGGCCGTCGAGGACGACCAGGTGGCGGAAGCCGCCGCGGGTCATCGCCCCGGCCGCCTCCTCCAGGGTCCAGCCGGGCGCGGCGAAGACCACCTCGTGGGTGGTGTGGGAGCCGGCCGTCTCGCGGTCGGGGTCCTCGTCCCGGCCGAGGGAGTTCAGGATGTCGCGCTCGGTGAGGATCCCGATCCCGGTGTCGCCGTCGAGGACGACGGCCGCGCCCACCCGGCGGGCCGACATCAGCCGGGCGGCCTGCCGGAGGGTGTGGGCGGGTCCGACGGTGAGGACCACCGTGCTCATGGCGTCACGGACGAGCATGGATGGAGCCACCTCCTCGGCGAACCGCCCGCGCGGGACGGTTCACAAATGCACAAGTGGGGGCTCTCAGAGTCGCACCGGGGGAGGGGGCCGACAAGGGGGCGCGCGAGGCGCCCCCGGGGGCGGGCGGGGGCGCGTTCAGGCGCCCGGCGTCTCCTCGTACCCCAGGTGCCCCAGGAGCGCCTCGTGCAGCAGTCCGTTGGAGGCCGCCGCGTTCCCGCTGTGCGGGCCGGGCCGCCCGTCCAGGCCCGTGTACGAACCGCCGGCCTCCTGCACCACGACCGCCACCGCCGCCATGTCCCACAGCGACAGCTCCGGCTCCGCGCACAGGTCCACCGTGCCCTCGGCGACCATCATGTACGGCCAGAAGTCGCCGTACGCCCGGGTCCGCCAGCACGCGCGCGTGAGGTCCAGGAAGGCGTCGAGCCGGCCGCGCTCCTCCCAGCCGCTCAGCGAGGAGTACGCGAACGAGGCGTCCGCCAGCGAGGCCACCTGGGACACGCCGATCCGCGTCCCCGACCCGAGGCCGGCCCCGGTGAAGGCGCCCAGGCCCTTCGCCGCCCACCAGCGGCGGCCGAGCGCGGGCGCCGACACCACGCCCACCACCGGCTGGAAACCGGTCTCGCCCTCCTCCATCAGGGCGATCAGGGTCGCCCACACCGGGACGCCGCGCACGTAGTTCTTGGTCCCGTCGATCGGGTCGATCACCCAGCGGCGCGGGCCGGTGCCCTCGACGCCGTACTCCTCGCCCAGGATCGCGTCCGCGGGCCGCTCCTTCTGGAGCCCCGCCCGGATCAGCTCCTCGGCGGCCCGGTCCGCCTCGCTCACCGGGGTCATGTCCGGCTTCGTCTCGACCTTGAGGTCGAGCGCCTGGAAGCGGGCCATGGTGGCCGCGTCGGCGGCATCCGCGAGGGCATGGGCAAGACGCAGGTCATCGTGGTAATCGGCCATGTCCGGCACTCTAGCGCCGCCCGGAAGCCGCCCGGTGAACCGTCTCACCCGCCCCCGGTGAACGTCCCGTGCGCCCCGGCGGGCGGCGCGCCCCGCGCTCTTGACAGCGCCCGCGCGCCTGCGGACGCTGGGGGGCCACCGCCCGGCCCAGGAGGTGTCCGTGCCGACCGCCCGCGAGGCCCTCCTCGACGCCGCTCTCACCGCCCTGGCCCGCCACCCCTGGTCCGCCGTCCGGATGGCCGACCTCGCCGTCGCCGCCCGGGTCTCCCGGCAGACCCTCTACAACGAGTTCGGCAGCAAGGAGGGGCTGGCCCGCGCCCTGGTCCGCCGCGAGGCCGACGCCTACCTCGACGGCGTCCGCCGGCTGCTCGCCGCCCCCGGACCGTCCGCGCGCACCCTCGCGGCCGTCGCCGAGTGGACCGTCGTCCGGGCCGGCGACCGCCCGATACTGCGCGCGCTGCTCACCGGCGCCTGGACCGAGGGCCTGCCCCGGCCCCGTCCGGCCCGGCCGGGCGCCCCGCCCGCCCCCGTACCGGCGCAGCGCAGGGCCGACGCGGGGCCGCCGGCGCCGGGGGAGCTGCTCGCCACGACCGCGCTCTGCGCGGGGGAGCGGTGGGCGGCCGGCTGCGAGCTGGCCCTGCGGCTCGCCGTCAGCCACGTGGTGGCCCCGGCGCTGCCGCCGGAAGGTCAGTGGGCGGAGCCGGACAGCTGGAGGCCGATGACCCCGGCGATGACGAGGCTGATCGAGACGATCTTGAGCGTGGAGACCACGTCACCGAGGAAGAGCATGCCGTAGATGGCGGTGCCGGCCGCCCCGATCCCCGTCCACACCGCGTACGCCGGCCCCACGTCGAGCTTCCGCAGGGCGAGCGTCAGGAGCCCGAAGCTCCCCAGGGCGAAGCAGGCGAAGGCGATCGTCGGCCAGAGCCGGGTGAACCCGTGGGAGAGCTTCAGGCAGACCGCGAAGCCCGTCTCCAGGATCCCGGCGACCACCACCAGCAGCCACGCCATCGCTCCCGCCTCCCACCCGTTCGGATTCCTCGCACTTGTGCGGATATGTCCTTACCGGTCTGGAGGCGGGCGTAAACACCCCCGCGCGGCCGTCAGTCGCCCTCGCGGCGCTCCCGGGTGGACAGCAGCCGCCGCAGCGAGAACAGCCGTGCCGGATCCGCGTGACCCTCCGCCACCCAGGCGTCCAGGGCGCACTCCGGCTCGTCGTGGCTGCACGCGCGCGGGCAGTTCTCGGTGCCCGGCTCCAGGTCGGGGAAGGCGTGGATGACCCGGCCGGGATCGACGTGGTGCAGGCCGAAGGAGCGCACGCCCGGCGTGTCGATGACCCAGCCCTCGGCCGCCTCCAGCGGCAGCGCGAGCGCCGAGGTGGTGGTGTGCCGGCCGCGGCCGGTCACCGCGTTCACATGGCCGGTGATCCGCCGCTTCTCCTCCGGCACCAGCGCGTTGACCAGCGTCGTCTTGCCGACGCCGGAGTGGCCGACGAAGGCGGTGACCCGCCCGTCCAGGAAGGTGCGCACCCGGTCCGCCGCGCCGCCGTCGTACAGCTCCTCGCGGTTCACCACGACGTACGGGATGTCGAGGTCGCCGTAGAGCTCCAGGAGCTGCTCCGGGGGCGCCAGGTCCGACTTGGTCATCACCAGGAAGGGCTCCAGGCCGCCGTCGTACGCGGCCACCAGGCAGCGGTCGATCAGCCGGGGGCGCGGCTCGGGGTCGGCGAGCGCGGTGACGATGGCGAGCTGGTCGGCGTTGGCGACGACCACCCGCTCGTACGGGTCGTCGTCGTCGGCCGTGCGGCGCAGCAGCGACTCCCGCTCGCCGATCCGCACGATCCGGGCCAGCGTGTCCTTCTCGCCGGAGAGGTCGCCCACCAGGGAGACCCGGTCGCCGACGACGGCCGCCTTGCGGCCCAGCTCGCGGGCCTTCATCGCCAACACGGTCCGGTCCTCGACCAGACAGGTCAGCCGGCCGCGGTCCACCGTGAGGACCATGCCCTCGACGGCGTCCTCGTGCTTGGGCCGGATGGTGGTCCGGGGCCGGGTGCCCTTGCGGTTGGGCCGCTGGCGGATGTCGTCCTCGTCGGTGTGCTTGCCGTAGCGCCGCATGGTTCAGGCTCCGAGCATTTCGGTCCACATCCCCGGGAAGTCCGGCAAGGTCTTGGCCGTCGTCGCCACGTCCTCGATCTCCACGCCCTTCACGGCGAGGCCGATGAGCGCGCCCGCCGTCGCCATCCGGTGGTCGTGGTACGTGTGGAAGACGCCGCCGTGGAGCGGGCGCGGGCGGATGTGGAGGCCGTCCTCGGTCTCGGTGACGTCGCCGCCCAGGCCGTTGATCTCCCGGGTGAGCGCCGCGAGCCGGTCGGTCTCGTGGAGCCGCAGGTGGGCCACCCCGCGCAGGGTGGAGGGGGAGTCGGCGAGCGCGGCGACCGCCGCGATGCCGGGGGTCAGCTCGCCGACCTCGCCGAGGTCCACGTCGATGCCGTGGATCCGGCCGGTGCCGGTGAAGGTGAGGCCGGCGTCGGTGAGTTCGCAGGCGCCGCCCATCTCGGTGAAGATCCGGCGCAGCTCGTCACCGGGCTGGGTGGTGCGGGCCGGCCAGTCCGGGACGGTCACCCGGCCGCCGGTGACCAGCGCGGCCGCCAGGAACGGCTGGGCGTTCGACAGGTCGGGCTCGATGACCAGGTCGCGGCCGCGCAGCGCCGACGGGGCCACCCGCCACACGTCCGGCTCGCCGCCGTGTTCCGGCTCGTCGACCTTCGCGCCCACCGCGCGGAGCATGTCGACCGTCATCCGGATGTGCGGCATCGACGGCAGCCGGCCGCCGACGTGCCGGACCTCGACGCCCTGGTTGAAGCGGGCGCCGGAGAGCAGCAGGGCGCTGACGAACTGGGAGGACGACGAGGCGTCGATCTCGACCACCCCGCCCTCCAGGCCGCCGGCGCCGTGCACGGTCATCGGGAGGGCGCCGCGGCCCTCGTCGTCGATCCGGGCGCCGAGCGCGCGCAGCGCGTCGATCACGCCGTGCAGCGGGCGCTCGTGGGAGCGGGGGTCGCCGTCGAAGCGGACCGGGCCGTCGGCGAGGGCGGCGACCGGCGGCAGGAAGCGCATGACCGTGCCCGCGTTGCCGACGTCGACCGTGGCGTCGCCGCGCAGCGGGGCCGGGAGGATCCGCCACGCCTCGCCGGTGCCGTCGGGACCGATCCCCTCCTCGATCCGCACCCCCAGGGTGCGCAGGCCCTCGGCCATCAGGAGGGTGTCGCGGGAGCGGAGCGGGCGCCGCACCCAGCCGGGCTCGGCGGCCAGCGCGGCGAGCACCAGGGCCCGGTTGGTGACCGACTTCGAGCCGGGCACGGTCACGGTCGCGTCGACGGGGCCGCTCGCGTACGGGGCGGGCCAGAGGTCCGGGCCGGCGGGGGCGGCGGAGTGCGACGGATCGGGGAGCGCGGGGGAAGCTGCGGTCATGCCCTCACTGTACGGGGGTGTCACAGCCCCAGAAGCCAGGTGGCACCGCCGATCAGGCAGCAGAGGGACACCGTGTGGAAGAAGGCCAGCCACACCCCCGCGGGCACGTGGGTGAGCCGCGAGAGCTGGTCGGCGTCCGAGTCCGGGGCCCCGCCGTGCCGGCGCTTCGACTGGAGCTCGAAGACCGGCCGGACCCCGCCCAGGAGCAGGAACCACACCACCGCGTACGCGAAGACGGCCTGCACCTCCGGGGCGGTCAGCCAGGACACCAGGACGAAGAGCGTGCCGGTGAGGAGGACGCTGAGGACCCCGTACGCGTTGCGGACCATCACCAGCACGGCGAGCAGCAGGGCGGTCGCCGCCCACAGCAGCACGGTGACCCGGCCCGCGCCGAGCAGCGCCGCGCCGCCGAGGCCGAGCAGCGGGGCCGCCGTGTAGCCGGCGGCCAGGGTGAGGACGACGCCGAGGCCGGTCGGGCGGCCCCGGGTGACGGTGACTCCGCTGGTGTCCGAGTGCAGCCGGATCGCCTGCAGGCGGCGGCGGGCGGCGAGCGCGACCAGGGCGTGGCCGCCCTCGTGGGCGATGGTGATCGCGCCCCGCGCGAGCAGCCAGAGACGGCGGGGCACGGTGGCGGCGAGCGCGGCGACGCCGGTGGCGATCACCAGCCACTCGGCCGGGGCGGCCTGCGGGGCGAAGAGGTCCATCCTTCGATCCGCTCCTCTCGGGCTCGGGGATCGTGGCAGTGTGGCACGTATGTGCGGACGTTTTGCGGCCGGGCGGCGGCCCGAGGACCTCGTCGAGACCTTCGGGATCGAGAAGTGGGAGCCGACGGAGACCCTGGACCAGGACTGGAACGTGGCCCCCACCAAGGAGGTCCACGTGGTCCTCGAACGCCCTCTGAAAGACGCGGACAGCCGGCGCCCGGTTCGCCAGCTGCGCGCCCTGAGGTGGGGGCTGGTCCCGTCCTGGTCGAAGTCGCCGGAGGGCGCGGCCCGGATGATCAACGCCAGGGCCGAGACCCTGCACGAGAAGCCCTCCTTCAGGAGCGCCTTCCGGTCCCGCCGCTGCATCCTCCCCGCCGACGGCTATTACGAGTGGGTGACCGGCGCGGCCGAGCGCGACCTGGAGGTCGAGGGGAAGCGGAAGCGGGCCCGCAAGCAGCCGTACTTCGTGACCCCGGCCGACGGCTCGGTCATGGCCATGGCCGGCCTGTACGAGTTCTGGCGCGACCCCGCGCTGCCGCCCGAGCACCCGGGCGCCTGGTGGGCCACCTGCTCGGTGATCACCACGGAGGCGGAGACCGCCCCGCTCGGCGTGGCGCCCGCCGAGGGCCCCGGCACGCTCGCGGAGATCCACCCCCGGATGCCGCTGACGCTCACCGAGGACCGCTGGGACGCCTGGCTGGACCCGGCCACCACCGGCCCCGACGAGCTGCGCGCCCTGCTCGCCCCGCCGCCGGAGGGCCTGATGCGGGCCTACCCGGTCGCCACCGCCGTCAGCAACGTCCGCAACAATGGCCCCGAGCTGCTCGCCGAGCTGGCGGGACCCGAGGTCGGCACGCTGTTCTGAACGCCGGCGGGCGCGGCCCCGTCCGCACGCCGACCGGCGCGGCCCCGGACGGCGGGACGGTGACGTGGCGAGGACCGAGCAGGATGGGGGGCGTGACGAAGACCGAGACCGAGACCGTGACCACCGACGCCGGTGAGGCCCGCATCACCTGGCACCCCGCCCCGAAGGCCCGCCGGGTCCTCGCCCTCGGCCACGGCGCCGGCGGCGGCATTGAGGCCCGCGACCTGGCCGCCCTCGCCGCAGCCCTGCCCGCCCGCGGCGTCACCGTCGCCCTGGTCGAGCAGCCCTGGCGGGTCGCGGGCAAGAAGGTCGCCCCCGCGCCGAAGACCCTCGACACCGGCTGGCGCGGCCTGTGGCCCGCCCTCGCGGCGCCCGGGCTCCCGGTCGTCGCCGGCGGCCGCAGTGCCGGCGCCCGGGTCGCCTGCCGGACCGGCGCGGAGCTCGGCGCCGCCGCCGTCCTCGCGCTGAGCTTCCCGCTCCACCCGCCGGGCAGGCCCGAGAGCTCCCGCGCCGCCGAACTCCTCGGCACCGGACTGCCCACGCTCGTCGTCCAGGGCGGCAACGACCCCTTCGGCAAGCCCGCCGAGTTCCCGCCCGCGGGTCCGTACGAGCTCGTCGAGATCGCGTACGGCGACCACGGCTTCGCCGTCCCCAAGCGGGCGCCGGTGGGCCAGGACGAGGCCGTCGGACGGATCGTCGGGAGCGTCGCCGACTGGCTCGACGCCCTGCGCTGAACCCCACCGGGGTCCCGGGAATGCCGGGGCGGGGGGCGCTGTTGTGCAGAGCGTCGGTGTGAGAAGCGAGAGAGGGAGTCCGTCGCATGGGTTCGACCATCTGCCCGGAGCGGGCCAGGTCCGCGGAGCTCGACTGGACCGTGCTGCCCGCCCCCAAGGCCGCCCCCGTTCGGGCGGCGGGCGGAGCCGTTCCTCGTCTATCCTCCGAGACGAGCGGGTCCGGCACCGGCCCCGTCACCGCGCTGGAGGAGGTGGGTCCGGTCACTGGGACCGACACAGGGACCGACGACGGCCCCGAGGAGACGACCGAGGAGCGCAACGCGCGCTTCGAGCGGGACGCCCTCGGCTTCCTCGACCAGATGTACTCGGCCGCGCTGCGGATGACGCGCAACCCGGCGGACGCCGAGGACCTGGTGCAGGAGACCTACGCGAAGGCGTACGGCTCCTTCCACCAGTTCCGCGAGGGCACCAACCTCAAGGCGTGGCTGTACCGCATCCTCACCAACACCTTCATCAACTCGTACCGCAAGAAGCAGCGTGAACCCCAGCGCAGCGCCGCCGAGGAGATCGAGGACTGGCAGCTCGCCCGCGCCGAGTCGCACATGTCGACCGGTCTGCGCTCCGCCGAGTCGCAGGCGCTCGACCACCTCCCCGACTCGGACGTGAAGGCCGCCCTCCAGGCGATCCCCGAGGAGTTCCGCATCGCGGTGTACCTCGCCGACGTCGAGGGCTTTGCCTACAAGGAGATCGCCGACATCATGGGGACCCCCATCGGTACGGTGATGTCCCGCCTGCACCGGGGCCGCCGCCAGCTCCGCGGCATGCTCGAGGACTACGCCCGCGAGCGAGGCCTCGTCCCCGCCGGCGCCGGAGAGTCGTCCAAGGATCTGAAAGGCGCGGACTCATGAGCTGCGGAGACCCGCACGAGACGGACTGCTCGGAAGTCCTGGACCACCTCTACGAGTTCCTCGACCGGGAGATGCCCGACGGTGAGTGCACCAAGTTCGAGGTGCACTTCGAGGAGTGCTCCCCGTGCCTGGAGAAGTACGGCCTGGAGCAGGCGGTGAAGAAGCTCGTCAAGCGCTGCTGCGGCAGCGACGACGTCCCCACCGACCTGCGCGCCAAGGTCATGGGCCGGATCGACCTGATCCGCGCCGGGCACCTGGTGCCCGAACAGGACGTGGCCGCCCCGGAGGCTCCGGAGACCTCGGCCGCCCCGGCGGCCCCGCTCCCCCCGGCCTCGCAGACCCCGGCCACCCAGGAATGACCGCACGGGTGTGCGAGACATAGCCCGCGCACCCGTCAGCTTGTATCACCCGATGGTAGGAATCGACGGCGGCCCGCCGTGAGCGGCCGCCGTCCTCGCTAGCGTGACCGCGTGACGGTCGTGAAGCCCCTCCCGCGAACGGCCCGCGCGTACATCGTCTGCGCCGCCCTCGGAGCCGGAGCGTGCGCCCTGCCCGCGCTCCTCCCCCCGTCGCCCACCCCCTGGGCGACGGCCGCGCTCCTCGCCGCCCTGTACGCGCTCTGCGAGCTGCCCGGACGCTGCCGCCTCCTCGGCCGCGCCCTCGGCGGCTCCGTCCCCATGGGCACCGGCTCCTTCTACCCGGTCCTCCTCGCCGCCGCCCTGCTGCTGCCCCCGGCCGCCGCCGCCCTCACCGCCCTCCCCGGCGGCCTCCTCGCCCGCGTCGCGGAACCCCCCGCCGGATGGCGCCGCACCTGGCGCGCCGCCGCCCCCGCCCTCGCCACCTGGGCCGCCGCCCACACCGCCGCCGCCCTCGACGGCCGCGCCGCCCTCGCCGCCCCGGACTTCCCCGGCGCGCTCCGGCCCGCCCTCGCCGCCGCCCTCGTCTTCTGCCTGGTCCTCACCGCCCTCGACGGCGGCGTCCGCGCCACCGCCGACGGCCTCCCGCTCCGCGCCGCCTGGCGCGGACTCCTCGGCCGCGCCCTCGCCCCCCACCTCGTCCACGGCCTCGCCGGACTCATGATGGGCGTCCTCTGGCACGGCGCCCACGGCCCCGCCGCCGCCCTCCTCGTCCTGCTGCCCATGTACCTCTCCTGCTGGGTCTTCGCCCAGTACCACCACGAGCGCGCCGCCCACCAGGCCACCATCCGCGCCCTCGTCCAGGCCGTCGACATCAAGGACAGCTACACCCGCGGCCACAGCGAACGCGTCGGCCACGCCTCCGTCCTGATCGCCCGTGAGCTCGGCATGGCCGACGACCGGCTCGACGTCGTCCGCTTCGCCGGCATCCTCCACGACGTCGGCAAGCTCGGCGTCCCCACCCGCGTCCTGCGCAAGGACGGCCCGCTCACCCCCGAGGAGCGCCGGATCATCGAACTCCACCCCGAGTACGGCCACGAGATGATCCGCGGCATCGGCTTCCTCGGCGAGGCCCGCGACGCCGTCCTCCACCACCACGAACGCATCGACGGCAGCGGCTACCCCTACGGGCTGCGCGGCGAGGAGATCCCCGAATGCGCCCGGGTCGTCGCCGTCGCCGACGCCTTCGACGCCATGACCTCCACCCGCTCCTACAGCCGCGCCCGGCCCGTCTCCACCGCCCTCGCCGAACTGGAGCGGTGCGCGGGCGGCCAGTTCGACCCCCGGATGGTCGCCGCGCTCGTCCGCGCCCTCGCCCGCCACGGCTGGCAGACCGCCGTCACCGCCGACGAACCCGGTACGCAGGTCCCCGCGCCCCGCGCCCCCGGCCCGCTCGGCGCCAGGACCGGGGAGCCCGCATGAGACCGGGCGCGGTCACCATCGGCGCCGTCCGCGCCGCCGCCCTCCTCCTCGGCGCGGCCGGCCTCGCCGCCACCCTCTGGCACGGCCTCGCCGAACCCGGCAACGCCCTCGCCTTCGGCACCCTCATCGCGCTCGGCGAACTGGCCCGCCGGGGCGCCCAGCCCGGCGAGCGGGAACCCGCCCCGCTCGCCGCCGCCGGAGCCCTCGCCTACGCCCTGCTCGGCCACGACGCCGGAACCGCCACCACCCACGGCGTCCTCCAGATCGTCGCCGTCGTCTGCGCCGGCGGGCTCGCCGGGATCGTCCCCCACATGGCCCGCGGCCGGGGCCCCGACCCCGACCACCTCGCCCGCCGGGTCCTCACCGTCGGCTTCGCCGCCCTCTGCTTCCAGCCGCTCTACAACGCCGGAGCCGTCACCGGCCACCTCGGCACCGGCGCCCCCTACGCCCTCTTCCTGCTGCTCGTCCTCGGCCTCACCGGCCTCTGCGACGCCGTCCTCGCCGCCCTGCTGCTCCGCGCCCGCACCGCGTACCCGTACGGCCCCCTCCTCCGCGACGAACTTCGCGCCCTCCTCGGCATCGGCTCCGCCGTCTGCGCCACCGGCGTCGTCATGGCCCTCGGCGTCGCCACCGCCGGGCTCTGGGCGCTGCCCGTCCTCGCCGTGCCGCTGCTGCTCACCCAGGTGTCGTACCGGCGGTACGCGGCCGTCCGCACCGTCAACCGGCAGACCATCGCCTCCCTCGCCCGGGCGACCGAGATCGCCGGCTGCACCCCGCCCGGCCACGCCCGCCGGGTCGCCGCCCTCTCCACCGCCGTCGGCCGCGAGCTGGGCCTCGGCGGCACCGAGCTGACCGTCCTGGAATACGCGGCGCTCATGCACGACATCGGACAGCTCTCCCTCGTCGACCCCGTCGCCGGCGGCGCCACCGCGCTGCTGCCCGCCGAGGACCAGCGCCGGATCGCCCTCCTCGGCGGCGAGGTGGTCCGGATGACCGGCGTCCCCGCGGCCGTCGCCCACGTCGTCGAGCGGCAGGCCGACCCGTACCGCGAGCAGCCCACGGCGGCCCGGATCGTCCGCGCCGTGAACGCCTACGACGACCTCGCCGGAGAGGGCGCGGGCGCCGCCCTGGAGGCCCTGGAGACGCTCCGGCTCGGCACCGCCCGCGACTACCACCCCGAGGTCGTCGCCTGCCTGGCCAGGGTCCTGGCCCGCGGCACGGCTCCGGGGGTGACCTCGGTCCCCACGGGGTAACCCATGGGTAATGAGCGCGCGTCCGACCGGGCATGGTTGGATGCGAACAAGAGGGTGAAGCGACCGGCAGGCGGGAATCGTGAGGATCTTCGGGAAGGTACGGCATCGGCCCTCCGCCTCGTGGCGGCAGGCCACCGACCGCGCGTTCACGCTGATCGGCGACGGACGGTACGAGGACGCGGGAGCGCTGCTCACCCGGGCGGCCGATCTGGAGCCCTGGCTCTCCGAGTCCTGGTTCAACCTGGCGCTGCTGCACAAGTTCCGGCACGACTGGGAACAGGCCCGCGCCGCCGGACTGCGCGCCGTGGCCCTCCTCGACAAGGAGACCGGCGCCCCCGACTGGTGGAACGTCGGCATCGCCGCCACCGCGCTCCAGGACTGGCCGCTGGCCCGCCGCGCCTGGCAGGCCTACGGCCTGAAGGTCCCCGGGGCCTCCTCCGCCACCGGCGAGCCGGTCGGCATGGAGCTGGGCAGCGCCGCCGTGCGGCTCTCGCCGGAGGGCGAGGCCGAGGTGGTGTGGGGCCGCAGGCTCGACCCGGCCCGCATCGAGGTCCTCTCCATCCCGCTGCCGTCCTCCGGGCGCCGCTGGGGCGAGGTCGTCCTCCACGACGGCGTGCCGAACGGCGAGCGCACCACCACCGCCGGCCCCTCCTACCCGGTCTTCGACGAGATCGAGCTGTGGGCCCCCTCGCCCGTCCCCACCTGGGTGGTCCTCCTGGAGGCCGCCACCGAGGCCGACCGGGACGCCCTGGAGCAGCTGGCCGCCGAGGCGGGCTTCGCCGCCGAGGACTGGTCCTCGTCGGTACGGCTCCTCTGCCGGGCCTGCTCGGAGTCGACCATGCCCAGCGCCGAGGGCGAGGGCGACCACGTCGACCCGCACGACCACAGCGAGCCCGGCCACCCCGGCCCGCTCGGCCACCGCTCGCCCGGCGAGCTGTGGGTGCCCGAGCGCGAGTGCGGGATCGCCGCCCCGGCCGACCTGGTGCGCGGGCTCCTCGACGGCTGGGTCGCGGACAGCCCGGACAGCCGCGAATGGCGTGATCTCGAAGAGGTCTGCTGAGCCTTCCGTCCCGGCCCCGTAGGCTGTCCCCGACGGAATCGGGTTTTCAGGAAGGCGCGGCGGCACATGGCGCAGCAGGAGTCGGGCGAGCAGATCTTCACGGGCTACGCCCTGGACGACGACGGCTACATCGTGGACACGGAGGAGTGCGAGGCGCGTGAGCTCGCGCACCGCGAGCGGGGCACCTCCCGGCCCATCACGGTCGTCGGCAACCCGGTGCTGCACCACGAGTGCGAGGACGTCACCGAGTTCGGCCCCGAACTGGCCGCCCTGGTCGACGACATGTTCGCCAGCCAGAAGACGGCCGAGGGCGTCGGCCTCGCCGCCAACCAGATCGGCGTCGGCCTCAAGGTCTTCGTCTACGACTGCCCCGACGACGAGGGCGTCCGCCACACCGGCCACGTGGTCAACCCGGTGCTCCAGGAGCTGCCGGCCGACCGCCGCCACCTCGACGACTCCAACGAGGGCTGCCTCTCGGTCCCCACCGCCTACGCGGAGCTGGCCCGCCCGGACTTCGCCGAGGTCCACGGCCAGGACCTCCTCGGCAACCCCATCAAGGTCCGCGGCACCGGCTACTTCGCCCGCTGCCTCCAGCACGAGACGGACCACCTCTACGGCTTCCTCTACATCGACAAGCTCTCCAAGCGCGACCGCAAGGACGCCCTGCGCCAGATGGAAGAGGGCACCCCGCGCTACCCGGTCGTCGCCAACGGCTGACGCGCCCCGCGCACACGCCGAAGGGCCCCGCACCGTCGCCGGTGCGGGGCCCTTCCGCGTGTCCGTACGGGCTAGAAGTCCTCGTCCAGGTCCACCGAGCCCTCGACCGCCACCTGGTAGGCGGACGGGCGGCGCTCGAAGAAGTTCGTCAGCTCCTGGACGCCCTGGAGCTCCATGAAGGCGAAGGGGTTCTCGGAGCCGAAGACCGGGGCGAAGCCGAGGCGGACGAGGCGCTGGTCGGCCACGCACTGGAGGTACTCGCGCATCGACTCGGTGTTCATGCCGGGCAGGCCCTCGCCGCACAGGTCGCGGCCGAACTGGAGCTCCGCCTCGACGGCCTCCTTCAGCATGTCCGTGACCTGCACGCGCAGCTCGTCGTCGAAGAGCTCAGGCTCCTCCTTGCGGACCGTGTCCACGACCTCGAAGGCGAAGTTCATGTGCATGGTCTCGTCGCGGAAGACCCAGTTGGTGCCGGTCGCCAGGCCGTGCAGCAGGCCGCGGGAGCGGAACCAGTACACGTAGGCGAAGGCGCCGTAGAAGAACAGGCCCTCGATGCAGGCGGCGAAGCAGATCAGGTTGAGCAGGAAGCGGCGGCGGTCGGACGCCGTCTCCAGCCGCTCGATCTTCTCGACCGAGTCCATCCAGCGGAAGCAGAACTGCGCCTTCTCGCGGATGGACGGGATGTTCTCGACCGCCGCGAAGGCCGCCGCGCGGTCGTCCGGGTCGGGCAGGTAGGTGTCCAGGAGGGTCAGGTAGAACTGGACGTGCACCGCCTCCTCGAAGAGCTGACGGCTCAGGTACAGCCGCGCCTCCGGGGAGTTGATGTGCTTGTAGAGCGTCAGCACCAGGTTGTTCGCGACGATCGAGTCGCCCGTCGCGAAGAACGCGACCAGCCGGCCGATCATGTGCTGCTCGCCGGGGGTGAGCTTGGCGAGGTCGGCGACGTCCGAGTGGAGGTCGACCTCCTCCACGGTCCAGGTGTTCTTGATGGCGTCCCGGTAGCGCTCGTAGAAGTCCGGGTAGCGCATCGGGCGGAGGGTGAGCTCGAAGCCCGGGTCCAGGAGGTTCTTGTTCTCGTTGGTGCTCATCACTGGCAGGCCTCGCAGGACTCGGGGTTTTCCAGGGAGCAGGCGACCGCGTCGGGGTCGGCGACCTGCTGGACGGGGATCGGGGCGGCGGCGGACGCGGACGCGGCGCGGGCGATCCTCGTCGCCGGGCGGGAGCGCAGGTAGTACGTCGTCTTCAGGCCGCGCTTCCAGGCGTACGCGTACATCGACGACAGCTTGCCGATGGTCGGCGTCTCCATGAAGAGGTTCAGCGACTGCGACTGGTCGAGGAACGGCGTGCGGTCCGCCGCCATGTCGATCAGGCCGCGCTGCGGGATCTCCCACGCGGTGCGGTACAGGTCGCGGACCTCGGCCGGCACCCAGGTGAAGCCCTGCACCGAGCCGTTGGACTCGCGCAGCGCCTCGCGGGTCTGCGCGTCCCACACGCCGAGCTCCTTCAGCTCGGCGACCAGGTACGAGTTGACCTGGAGGAACTCGCCGGAGAGCGTCTCGCGCTTGAAGAGGTTGGAGACCTGCGGCTCGATGCACTCGTACACGCCGGCGATCGAGGCGATCGTCGCGGTCGGCGCGATGGCGAGGAGGAGGCTGTTGCGCATGCCGGTCGACGCGACGCGGGAGCGCAGGGCCGCCCAGCGCTCGGGCCAGTTCAGCTCGACGCCGTAGTGGTCGGGGTGGAGCACGCCCCGGGCGGTACGGGTCTGCTCCCAGGCCGGCAGCGGGCCGTTGCGCTCGGCGAGGTCGGCGGAGGCCTCGTACGCGGCGAGCATGATCCGCTCGGCGATCCTCGTCGACAGGGCGCGCGCCTCCGCCGAGTCGAAGGGCAGCCGCAGCTTGAAGAAGACGTCCTGGAGGCCCATCGCGCCCAGGCCCACCGGGCGCCACTTCGCGTTGGAGCGGCCGGCCTGCTCGGTCGGGTAGAAGTTGATGTCGACGACCCGGTCGAGGAAGGTGACGGCCGTGCGGACGGTCGCGTCGAGCCGGTCCCAGTCGATGTCCCCGTCGGCCACGAAGGCGCCGAGGTTGACCGAGCCGAGGTTGCAGACGGCCGTCTCGCCGTCGTTCGTGACCTCGATGATCTCGGTGCACAGGTTGGAGGAGTGGACGACCGTGCCGGGCTCGGCGGTCTGGTTGGCCGTGCGGTTGGAGGCGTCCTTGAAGGTCATCCAGCCGTTGCCGGTCTGCGCCAGCGTCCGCATCATCCGGCCGTACAGGTCGCGGGCCGGCATGGTCCGGCGGGCCAGCCCCTTCGCCTCGGCCGCGCGGTAGGCCGCGTCGAACTCCTCGCCCCACAGGTCGACCAGCTCGGGGACGTCGGCGGGGGAGAAGAGCGACCACTCGGCGTCGGCGTTCACCCGGCGCATGAACTCGTCCGGGATCCAGTGGGCGAGGTTCAGGTTGTGGGTGCGGCGGGCATCCTCGCCGGTGTTGTCGCGGAGCTCCAGGAACTCCTCGATGTCCGCGTGCCAGGTCTCCAGGTAGACGGCGGCGGCGCCCTTGCGCCGGCCGCCCTGGTTCACGGCGGCGACGGAGGCGTCCAGCGTCTTGAGGAACGGCACGATGCCGTTGGAGTGCCCGTTGGTGCCGCGGATCAGCGAACCGCGCGAGCGGATGCGGGAGTACGAGAGCCCGATGCCGCCCGCGTGCTTCGACAGCCGCGCGACCTGGTGGTAGCGGTCGTAGATCGAGTCCAGCTCGTCCTGCGGGGAGTCCAGCAGGTAGCAGGAGGACATCTGCGGGTGGCGGGTGCCGGAGTTGAAGAGCGTGGGGGAGGACGGCAGGTAGTCCAGGCGGCTCATCAGCCCGTACAGCGCCGCGACCTCGTCCAGGGCGCGGACGCTGTCGTCCTCGGCGAGGCCGGCGGCGACGCGGAGCATGAAGTGCTGAGGGGTCTCGATGACCTTGCGGGTGATCGGGTGGCGCAGCAGGTAGCGCGAGTAGAGCGTCCGCAGGCCGAAGTAGCCGAAGCGGTCGTCGGCGGCCGGGTCGACCAGCGCGTCGAGCCGGTCCGCGTGCAGGGCCGTGAAGGCCGCGGTGCGGTCGGCGATCAGGCCCTCGCGGTGGCCGGTGGCGACCGAGGCGGAGAAGGAGACCGCGCCCTGCGAGACCGCCTCGTCGGCGATGGTGAGGGTCAGGAGACGGGCGGCGAGGCGGGAGTAGGCGGGGTCCTCGGAGATGAGCCCGGCCGCGGCCTCGGTGGCCAGTTCGCGCAGCTCCGCCTCGTCCGAACCGGCGTGCCGGCCGCGCAGCGCGGCGGCGGCGACCCGTCCGGGGTCGGTGTCGGCGAGGTCGGCGGTGAGGTCGGTCAGGGTCCGCAGCAGTACGGTCCCGGGGCCGTCGCTCTCGATCGCGGCGGCCTCGGCGGCTGACGGACCCGCAGGCGCGATGGTCACGTGGGGGCTCTCCCTCGCTCGGCCCGGGGCCACGGCGGGGGAGGGGCGGGCGGGCAGCCGCACGCGCGGCCCCGTCCGCGTCCACCGGCCCATTCCGCGAGGCCCGGACGTCTTCGGCACCCGGAACGGACGGACCGGGCGCACCGTCGGCAGGTCTTCGGACTCCCTTCGTGGCGAAAGCGCACGAAGTACACCGTTGCGGGACAGTTCCGGATTCGCACCGGATTCCCCTGCGGCGACAGCGAGGACGAGCATACATGTGGGGGGCGCCGATCACGGCACCCCCCACATGTTGTGTCCCTCGTGGGTGTGAGACGGCCGGAAGACGGGTCCGGGGCGTCAGAGTTCCAGGCTGAGGGCGAGCAGCGGGGACAGGTCGGGCACCGGGCTCCAGTCCCGCTCGGGCAGCCGGGCGAAGCCCACCCGCTCGTAGATCCGGTGGGCGGTCGTCATCCGGTCCTGGGTGGACAGCACCAGCCGCTCGCACCCGTCGAGGGCCCGGGCCCGGTCGACGCAGGCACGTACCAGCGCCTCGCCGACGCCCCGGCCGCGCGCCGCGCGGGCCACGGCGAGGAGCCGGAACTCCGCCTCGCCGGGGCGGGCGATGTCCGCCCACTCCCGGCCGCCGGGCGTGAAGGTGACCGCGCCGAGCAGGGTCCCGCCGGGGTCCACGGCGACGAGCACCTCCGCCTCGGCGGCCCGCCGGGCGACGTCCTTCATCACCGGCAGGTAGTCGTCGTCCTCGCCGAAGGTGAGGTGCCCGTCGTCGAGGTAGGCGCGGGCGGTGAGCTCGCCCACCTCCTCGTACTCGTCCGGCCGTACGGCCCTGATCGTGAAGTCCATGCCCGGCAGTCTGCCCGGCGGGCACGGCGAGGGCCCGGGGTTTTCGCCGCCCCGGGCCCTCGTACCGCGTGCCTGCCGGCGGCTCAGTGGGAGCCGGCGCCGACCTTCGGCAGCTCGGTGCGGACGCCGGCGTCGCCGGCGTCGGCCGTGTAGTCCGACGGAGAGGTCTCGTCGACGCCCTCGGGGGCCTTGACGGCCTTGAGGACGAAGGTGAGGACCACCGTCACCGCGAGGTTGAGCAGGAAGGCGGTGAGGCCGATGTAGCCGATCTCCCCGATGCCCGGGATCTCGGCGGAGGAACCGGCGAAGTGCGCCTGCTTCGGCGTCGACACGTTGTACGCGGCGATGGTGCCGTACGCCATGCCGACCGCCCAGCCGGCGAGCAGCGCCCAGCGGTGGAACCAGCGGGTGAAGAGGCCGCCGACCAGGGCCGGGAAGGTCTGGAGGATCCAGATGCCGCCGAGGAGCTGGAAGTTGATGGCGACCGTCTTGTCCATGGTGAGGACGAAGACGAGGGCGCCGACCTTCACCAGGAGGGAGACCAGCTTGGAGACCTTGGTCTCCTGCTCGGGGGTGGCCTCGGGCTTGATGAAGTCCTTGTAGATGTTCCGGGTGAAGAGGTTGGCGGCGGCGATCGACATGATCGCGGCCGGCACCAGCGCGCCGATGCCGATGGCGGCGAAGGCCACGCCCGCGAACCAGGCGGGGAACATGTCCTCGAAGAGCTGCGGGATGGCGAGCTGGCCGTTCTGGACCTTGATCCCGGCGGCGATCGCCATGAAGCCGAGCAGCGCGAGCAGGCCCAGCATCAGCGAGTAGAGCGGCAGGATCGTGGTGTTGCGGCGGATGACCTCGCGGCTCTTCGACGACAGGGTCGCCGTGATGGAGTGCGGGTACATGAAGAGCGCGAGCGCCGAGCCGAGCGCCAGCGTCGCGTACGTCCACTGTCCGGCCTCGGCCGGCACGAGCCCGCCCACCTTGTTGGTGGTGAACTTCTCGTTCGCCGCGTCGAAGATGGCGTCGAAGCCGCCCAGCTTGATCGGGATGTAGATGATCGCCACCGCGATGACGATGTAGATCAGGGTGTCCTTGACGAAGGCGATGAGCGCGGGGGCGCGCAGGCCCGAGGAGTAGGTGTACGCGGCCAGCACGCCGAAGGCGATGAGCAGCGGCAGGTCCTTGACGAACCAGTGGGTGTTCTCGCCGCCGCCGACGCCCATCACGTCCAGGACGGCCTGGATGCCGACGAGCTGGAGCGCGATGTACGGCATCGTGGCGAGGATGCCGGTGACCGCCACCGCGAGCGACAGGCCCTTGGAGCCGAAGCGGCCGCGGACGAAGTCGGAGGTGGTGACGTAGCCGTGCTTGTGCGAGACCGACCACAGGCGCGGCAGGAAGGTGAAGACGAGCGGGTAGACCAGGATGGTGTACGGGACGGCGAAGAAGCCGGCCGCGCCCGCCGCGTAGATCGCCGCCGGGACGGCGACGAAGGTGTACGCGGTGTAGAGGTCGCCGCCGAGCAGGAACCAGGTGACCCAGGTGCCGAACGAGCGGCCGCCCAGGCCCCATTCGTCGAGGCTGTTCTCGTTCTCCGCCCTGCGCCACTTCGCGGCGAGGAAGCCCATGACCGTGACGGCCAGGAAGAAGAACACGAACACGCAGAGCGCGACGACGTTGACGTCCTTCATCGCTCCTCACCACCCTCACGGACGCGGCGGGCGCGCTGGTCGCGCTGCCAGAGCTTGTACGCGACGACGGTGAGCAGGGTCGAGACCAGCACCCACAGCATCTGGTACCAGTAGAAGAACGGGATGCCGGCGAGCAGCGGGTCGACCTTCGCGTAGGAACCCACCCAGAGCATCGCCACGAACGGCGCGATCAGACAGAGCGCGATGACGGCCCTGAGCGGTGTGACGACCGGTGGTTTCCCGGTTGTGGTTTCTGACATGGCGAAAGAAGTCCCCTCACTGATCACCGGCTGGTGCCGACGAAATTTAGGGGACCGTCCAGTCTCTGGGAAGCCTTGTCCGAATAACGGACTTGTATCGGGCGGGTCTCGATGCCTGCCGTCACCCCGGAGAAAAGACGTACCCCGACACATCACACGGATGCGCCGGGGTACCGGTTCAGATCGATTTTCAGCCGTTGGGCCGCTGGAGCCTCGCGACGAACTTGTAGCGGTCGCCGCGGTAGACCGAGCGCACCCACTCCACGGGCTCGCCCTGGGCGTCCAGGGAGTGCCGGGAGAGCATCAGCATCGGCAGGCCGACGTCGGTGCCGAGCAGACCGGCCTCGCGCGGGGTCGCGAGCGAGGTCTCGATGGTCTCCTCGGCCTCGGCGAGGTGCACGTCGTAGACCTCGGCCAGCGCGGTGTACAGCGAGGTGTACTTGACCAGCGAACGGCGCAGCGCCGGGAAGCGCTTGGCCGAGAGGTGGGTGGTCTCGATCGCCATCGGCTCGCCGTTCGCCAGGCGGAGGCGCTCGATGCGCAGCACCCGGCCGCCCGCGGAGATGTCGAGCAGTCCGGCGAGGGTGTCGTCGGCCGTCACGTAGCCGATGTCGAGGAGCTGCGAGGTGGGTTCGAGGCCCTGGGCGCGCATGTCCTCGGTGTACGAGGTGAGTTGCAGGGACTGGGAGACCTTCGGCTTCGCCACGAAGGTGCCCTTGCCCTGGATGCGCTCCAGCCGGCCCTCGACGACCAGTTCCTGGAGGGCCTGGCGCACGGTGGTGCGCGAGGTGTCGAACTCGGCCGCGAGCGTCCGCTCGGGCGGTACCGGGGTACCGGGCGGAAGGGTCTCCGTCATGTCGAGGAGGTGCCTTTTCAGCCGGTAGTACTTGGGCACGCGCGCGGTGCGGGTCGCCGGCCCGCCCTCTGTCTCCGTGCTGCCCGCCTCCGTCGCCATGGCCTGCCTTCCCGACTGTGCTGCTGCCGTCACCGGCTCCTCCGTCTGTCGCGGCTCACATGGTGGCACGGACCGGTCACGGGTCGTCGGCCTCCCTCAGGTGTCGGTCCGATAACGGACGCGACTGCCCTTCTTATACACCCTTGACACCCCTAAAGGTCTAGGCCAAGCTCCGGGTACTGGTCTAAACCATTAAAGACCAGGTCCCAGCCCCACGAGCACTACCTGACGTATGTCTTCGCGCGGTGGGCAGGGGTTGCAGGCATCCCTGAGGAGGGTGGCGTGAAGCGCAAGCTCATCGCGGCGATCGGCGTCGCGGGCATGATGGTCTCTATCGCTGCGTGTGGCGGTTCCGACAGCGGTGACAAGAAGGACAAGGCCGAGGGCGGCGACAAGTCGCTCACCGTCTGGGTCATGGACGGTTCCGCTCCCAAGGAGTGGATCGACGGCGTCAACAAGGAGTTCGAGGCCGCCCACCCCGGCACCAAGGTCAAGGTCGAGGTCCAGCAGTGGACCGACATCCAGACCAAGGTCACCACGGCGCTCTCCGAGGACACCCCGCCGGACGTCCTGGAGCTCGGCAACACCCAGACCACCGGTTACGCCGTCACCGGCGGCCTCGCCGACCTCTCGGGCGACAAGGACAAGCTCGGTTACAACAACTGGAGCAAGGGCATGCTGCCCTCGGCCGAGCTGGACGGCAAGCTCTACGCCGCTCCGTGGTGGGCCGCCAGCCGCGTCGTGATCTACGACAAGGCCGCGTACAAGAAGGCCGGCGTCACCCCGCCGAAGACCCGCACCGAGTGGATCGACGGCCTGAAGAAGCTCAAGGCCGCCGACGCCAAGTCGCAGCCCATCTACCTCCCGGGCCAGAGCTGGTACGTCCTCGCCGGCTTCCTGTGGGACGAGGGCGGCGAGCTCGCGGTCAAGGACGGCGACAAGTGGAAGGGCGGCCTGGCCACCCCGCAGGCCGCCGCCGCCATGAACTTCTACAAGGAGCTGCAGTCGTACTCGACCGCTCCGAAGGACAAGGACGAGGCCACCCCGCAGCAGTCCGTCGACGTCGTGCCCAAGGGCGGCGTCGCGTCCTGGATCGGTCTCGGCTGGGAGGCCGGCGGCGCGATCGCGGCCATCGAGAAGGCCGGCGGCAAGTCCGACTTCGGCTACTTCCCGATCCCGGGCAAGACCGCCGACAAGCCGGGCTCCGTCTTCTTCGGCGGCTCCAACCTCGCCGTCGCCGAGCGCTCCAAGAACCAGGAGCTGGCGAAGGAGTGGCTGGCCTTCGTCACCAACAAGAAGCAGCTCCAGTCGTACGGCACCGCCAACAAGGGCGGCATCATCCCCGTCGACACCTCCGCGCAGGTCACCCCCGAGGCCGGCTCCTTCGCCGAGGCCATGGTGAAGGTCGCCGAGGTCGGTCGCATCACCCCGATCACCGGCGGCTGGGCCAACGTCGAGACCGAGCCCAACCCGATCAAGGGCTACATGACCAAGGTCCTGAAGGGCGAGGACCCGCAGAAGGCCGGCGAAGAGGCCGACAAGGTCATCGCCGAGCGCATCAACCAGCAGTAATCCCACCCCGGTGGCGCGGCCGGTTCCCCCCGGCCGCGCCACCTGGGCGTTGCAGTGATTGCGGCCCGCTCCCCCGGGCCGCGCCCCGGTGGGCGCGGGAGCCCCAGAACCGCGAGGAAGAAGACCATGACCGTGGACTCCCAGGGGACGGCGACCGCCGGTTCCCAGGACGCGCCCGGGAGGGCGGCAGGGAAGTCGCAGACTCCGCCACCCCCTTCCGGCGCGAAGGAAGCCCTTCAGCCCTCGCGCGGCAGACGTTCGCTGCCCAGTGGGCTACTGCCGTACCTGCTCGTCACGCCCGCCCTGCTGTCCATGGCGGTGCTGCTGCTCTACCCCCTGATCAGCAACCTGATCCTCTCCTTCCAGTCGGTCAACCGGCGTGAACTGATCCGCCGCGAGACCCCCTGGGTCGGCTTCGACAACTACACGGAGCTGCTCGGGAACTCCGAGTTCTGGACCGTCGTCCTCCGCTCGGTCGCCTTCACCGCCGCCAACGTGGCGCTGATCATGGCGATCGGCACCGGCATCGGCCTGCTCCTCAACCGCCTCGGCAAGAAGATGCGGCTCGTACTCTCCCTGGCACTCGCCTTCGCCTGGGCCATGCCGATCGTCGCCTCCGTCACGGTCTTCCAGTGGCTCTTCGACGAGCAGTTCGGCGTCGCCAACTGGCTGATGCGCACGCTCGGCTTCTCCGGCTACGAGCAGCACAACTGGTTCGAGACCGGCTTCTCCACCTTCGTGATCATCACCGTCCTGGTGATCTGGGGCTCCGTCCCCTTCGTCGCCCTCAACATGTACGCCGGCCTCACCACCGTGGGCACCGAGCTGTACGAGGCGGCCCGCATGGACGGCGCCAACGGCTGGCGGACCTTCTGGTCGGTGGTCTTCCCCAACCTCAAGCCCTTCTTCATGATCACCACCTTCCTGGAGATCATCTGGGTCTTCAAGGCGTTCACCCAGGTCTACGCCATGAACCAGGGCGGCCCCGACCGCGCCACCGAGACCCTCCCCGTCTTCGCGTACATCGAAGGCATGAGCCAGCAGCACTACGGCGTCGCGGCGGCCATCTCGATCCTCACCATCGTGATGCTCCTCGTGGCCATGTCCTTCTACTTCCGCCTGATCCTGAAGCAGGAGGACGAGAGTTGAGCACCACCGCACAGACCCCCAAGGCCACGGCTCCGGCGCCGGCTCCGCAGAAGCTGCGCACCCGCAAGCCGCTGACCGTCGGCGCCGTCGCGAAGAACGCCGCGGCGATCGTCCTGGCCGTGATCTTCGTCTTCCCGGTCTACTGGATGTTCTCGTCCTCGCTGAAGCCGCAGAGCGAGATCCTCTCCAAGGACCCGGTCTTCTTCTTCACGCCGACCTTCGAGAACTACTCGACGGCCACCGGTGTCGACCTCTTCTGGACGTACGTCACCAACAGCCTGATCGTCACGGTCGGCGCCGTCCTCCTGGCCCTGCTCGTCGCCCTCGCCGCGAGCTTCGCGATCGCCCGCATGAAGTTCAAGGGCCGCAAGGGCATCGTCCTCGTCGTGATGATGGCCCAGATGGCCCCCTGGGAGGTCATGGTCATCGCGATGTACATGATCGCCCGCGACAACGACCTGCTGAACAGCATCCCGCTGCTCACCGCGATCTACTTCGTGATGGTCCTGCCCTTCACCATCTGGACCCTGCGCGGCTTCATCGCCGCCGTCCCGGTGGAGCTGGAGGAGGCCGCCCAGATCGACGGCTGCACCCGCGGCCAGGCCTTCCGCAAGGTCATCTTCCCGCTGCTCGCGCCGGGCCTGATGTCCACCTCGCTCTTCGGCTTCATCACGGCCTGGAACGAGTTCGCCATGGTCCTCGTGCTCAACAAGGACAAGACGAACCAGACCCTGACGCTCTGGCTCACCCAGTTCCAGACCGCGTTCGGCGACGACTGGGGCGCCACCATGGCCGCCTCGACGCTCTTCGCCCTTCCGGTGCTCATCGTCTTCCTCTTCCTCCAGCGCAAGGCCGTCGGCGGCATGACCGCCGGCGCGGTGAAGGGATAACGGCGCCCCATGACCACACTCGTACGCGGCTCGGACACCCTGACCCGTGACGCGCTCACGGTGCTCCAGCCCGGCTTCGTCGGCACCACCGCCCCCGACTGGCTGCTCCGCCGGATCGGCGAGGGCCTGTCGTCCGTCGGCCTCTTCGGCCGCAACGTCGCGGGCCCCGAACAGCTCGCCCGCCTCACCGCCCAGCTCCGCGCCGAGCGGGAGGACGTCCTCGTCGCCATCGACGAGGAGGGCGGCGACGTCACCCGCCTGGAGGTCAACGAGGGCTCGTCCTTCCCGGGCAACTACGCCCTGGGCCGGGTCGACGACGTCGAGCTGACCCGGGCCGTCGCCCGCGAGCTCGGCCGCCGGCTCGTCGCCTGCGGCATCGACCTCAACTGGGCCCCCTCGGCCGACGTGAACTCCAACGCCGAGAACCCGGTCATCGGGGTCCGCTCCTTCGGACCCGACCCGGACCTGGTCGCCCGGCACACCGTGGCGTACGTCGACGGCCTCCAGGCCGTCGGGGTCGCGGCCTGCACCAAGCACTTCCCCGGACACGGCGACACCAACGTCGACTCACACGACGCGCTGCCCCGGATCGATGTGGACCTCGCCACACTGCACGCCCGTGAGCTGGTGCCTTTCCGCGCGGCCGTCGCCGCGGGTACCAAAGCGGTCATGAGCGCGCATATCCTGCTCTCCGCGCTCGACACCGAACGTCCGGCCACCCTGAGCCCGCAGATCCTCACCGGTCTGCTCCGCCAGGAGCTGGGCTTCGAGGGGCTGATCGTCACGGACGGCATGGAGATGCAGGCCGTCGCGGCGACGTACGGCATCGAGCGCGGATCCGTCCTCGCCATCGCCGCGGGCGCCGACGCCATCTGCGTCGGCGGCGGGCTGTGCGACGAGGACACCGTACTGCGGCTGCGCGACGCGCTCGTCGGCGCGGTACGGACCGGTGAACTGCCCGAGGAGCGGCTGGCCGACGCCGCGGCGCGCGTGCGCGCCCTGGCGGCCTGGACCCAGGCGCACCGGGCGAGGGGGGCTGGTTCGGTGCCGGGCGCGGCAGTGCAGGAGGGGACCGCGCCCGGCGCCGACATCGGACTCGTGGCGGCCCGCAGGGCCCTGCGGATCACCCGGGGGGCGGGGCTCCACACCCCGGTGTCGAGCGCTCCGTTCGTGGCGTCCTTCACCCCGGTCGCCAACTTCGCCGTCGGCGACGAGACCCCGTGGGGCGTCGCCGCCGAGCTGGACCGGCTGCTGCCGGGCACCGGTTCGGGTTCCTTCGACGCCGAGGCCACGGTCGAGTCCGTGCTCGCGGCGGCGGGGGAGCGGCGGATCGTCGCGGTCGTCCGCGACCTCCACCGGCACCCGTGGATGACCGCGGCCCTGGACGGCCTGGTGGCCGTCCGCCCGGACACCGTGGTCGTCGAGATGGGGCTCAACGAGGCGGAGCCCCGGGGCGCCCTGCACATCGCGACCCACGGCGCCGCCCGGGTCTGCGGCCGCGCCGCGGCCGAGGCCGTGGTCGGCACCGGCGCCTGACGGCCGGCACGCGAAGGGGCCCGGCACCTGATCCAGGTGCCGGGCCCCTTCCGCGTGCCGGTGGGCGGTCCGGTGATCAGATGCCCTGCCAGGAGGGCTTGCTCGCGTAGGTGTGGCGGAAGTAGTCGGCGAGCTTCAGCTTGGAGGCGGCGGCCTCGTCCACGACCACGGTGGCGTGCGGGTGGAGCTGGAGCGCGGAGGCCGGCACGAGCGCCGCGACGGGGCCCTCGACGGTCTGCGCGACGGCCTCGGCCTTGCCCTCGCCGGTGGCGAGCAGCACCAGGTGGCGGGCCTCCAGGATGGTGCCGATGCCCTGGGTGATGACGTGGTGCGGGACCTGCTCGATGTCGTCGTCGAAGAAGCGGGCGTTGTCCACCCGGGTCTGCTCGGTGAGCGTCTTGATCCGGGTGCGGGAGGCGAGCGAGGAGCACGGCTCGTTGAAGCCGATGTGCCCGTCGGTGCCGATGCCGAGGATCTGGAGGTCCACGCCGCCGGCGTCGACGAGCGCCTTGTCGTACGCCTCGCAGGCCGCCTGGACGTCCTCGGCGGAGCCGTCGGGGCCCATGAAGTGGTCCTCGGTCAGGCCGAGCGGCTCCACGACCTGGCGCAGCACCGTCGAGCGGTACGACTCCGGGTGCCCGGCCGGCAGTCCGACGTACTCGTCCAGCTGGGCGATGCGGGCCCGGGAGGCGTCCACGGAACCGGCCCGGACCTGGGCGATCAGGGCGTCGTAGATCGGGATCGGGGTCGAGCCCGTGGCCACGCCGAGCAGCGCGTCGGGCTTGCGGCGCAGGAGGTCGGCGATGCCGTCCGCGATGAGCTCTCCGCCCGCCTTGGCGTCCTTGACGATGACAACTTCCACGCTGTGCCTGCCGATCTGGTGAGGGGCTGGGGAGGGGCCGTGTGGTATAGACCAATCGAAGTCCAAATCTAGCAGAATGAGCCCCCTCTCCTCATGCCGTTCCGCACCCCGGACGGCCCGCGCCTCCCGGCCCCTCCATCGTCGGCCGCACGCCACCTCCCAGCCACTCGAACCCCTCTCCTCCCTCCCCCCGGCCCGCCCCGCCCCGACCGTCCCCCGGCCCCCGTCCCGGCCGTCCCCGCCCCTCGCCCCGACCCTCCTCCGGCCCCTGTCCCGGTCCCCGCCCCGGCCGGCGCGCGGGCCGGCCGCCGGGGCCCGGACGGCCCCACCCCCGCGCGGGCCGTCCGGGTCCCGCCGCCTCAGGTCAGCGAACCGCCCGTCGCGTCGATCCAGGACCCCGTCACCCAGCGCGCGTCGTCCGAGGCGAGGAAGGCCACCACGTCGGCTATGTCGCCCGTGCTCCCGATCCGGCCCAGCGCCGAGTACGCCGCCACCCGCGCCCGGGCCTCCTCGTCCCCCTCCAGCCAGGCCGTGTTGTCCGTGGCCACCACGCCCGGCGCCACCGAGTTGACCGTGATCCCGCGCGGGCCCAGCAGCTTCGACAGGTCGCGGGTGAAGACGTCCAGCGCGGCCTTCGACATCGAGTAGGCGATCAGGTCCGGCATCAGTGCCGTCCTGCTCAGGCCCGTCGACACGTTCACGACCCGGCCGCCGTCCCGCAGCCGCTCCGCGCCCGACCGCACCAGGAAGAACGGCGCCTTCGTGTTCACCGCGAAGATCCGGTCGTACTCCGCCTCCCCGATGGAGGCGAAGGGGCTCGACGCTCCGATCCCCGCGTTGTTCACCAGGACGTCCAGCCCGTCCGCGTGGGCGTCGAAGGCCGCCCACAGGCCCTCCGCGTCCCCCGGCGCCCCCAGCTCCTGGCCGATCGCGAAGGCCTCGCCGCCCTCCGCCTCGATCGCGGCGACCGTCTCCTTCGCCGCCGCCTCGTTCGTCCCGTAGTGGACCGCGACCCGCGCCCCGTCCCGGCCCAGCCGCTCGGCGATCCCCCGCCCGATGCCCCGGCTCGCGCCCGTGACCAGTGCCGTCTTCCCTGTGAGCACGCCCATGGCGACGCCCCCCTCATTTCCTAGTGGTCGTTACAGAAAGACCGTACCCCACGATCCGTAACGCGCGCTATAGAATTCACCCCATGGCGACGAAACAGCGCGGCCGCCCCCGCTCCTTCGACCGGCCCACGGCCCTGGAGCAGGCGACGATGGCCTTCTGGGAGCACGGCTACGAGACGACCTCGGTCTCCGACCTCACCCGGGCCATGGGCATCAGCGCCCCCAGCCTCTACGCGGCCTTCGGCGACAAGCGGACGCTCTTCGAGGAGGTCGTGGCGGCGTACGCGCTCTCGCACGGCGCCTTCGGCACCCGCGCCTTCGAGGAGGAGCCGACCGCCCGCGCGGCCGTCGCGCGCATGCTCCGCGAGGCCGCCGTCGCGTACACGGAGGCGGGCCACCCGCCGGGCTGCCTGGTGATCTCCGCCGCCGTCAACTGCTCCACCCCGGAGGTGGAGGACGCCCTGCGGGACCGGCGCAACGCGAATCTGACCGCCATCGAGGAGCGGATCCGCCGGGACGTCGAGGCCGGCGCGCTGCCCGCCGCCACCGACCCCCGTGCCCTCGCGCGTCTGAGCGGCGCCGTGCTCCAGGGCATGTCCCAGCAGGCCCGCGACGGGGCGACGGGGGAGGAGCTGGCGGCGGTGGCCGAGGCGGCGATGCGGCTCTGGCCCACGGCCTGAACCGGAGGCCCGGCCCCGGGGCCGGGCCACGGGCCGGCCCGCACCTTCCCGGCGCCGGAAAAGACCGCGGGCCGCGGCGCCTGGCGGGACCCTCAACCCGCCCGGCACCGCAGCCCGGGTGTGCCCGGCCGGGGGTGTGCGGACCCTCGGCCGTGTAGGGAGGTCTCGGCGCAGTCAGGGCAGAGAGCGCCGGGTACCTCGTCCATCCTCCTGTGCGGGGAGGATGGAGGCTGTGTGGAGTTCGATGCGCTCATTGTGGACTAGACCATTCTTGTCTGTCCATCCACCTGAACGCGGTGTTTCCGGGCCCATCCTCCAACACGGAGCCCGGAAGAGCCAGGTTCACCAGCCGTTAATTCCGCGGGTACGCTCGCACCGTGCCCTCCATGAACGACCTCGTCCGCCAGCACACCGCCCTGAGCGACTCCGACCTGGAGTGGCTGCACCTGCTGGTGTCGGAGTGGCAGCTGCTCTCCGACCTCTCCTTCGCCGACCTCGTCCTGTGGGTCCCCACCCTCGACGGCACCCGGTACGTCTCCGTCGCCCAGATGCGGCCCAACACGGGCCCCACCTCCTATCAGGACGACATGGTCGGCCACCTGGTCCCGCGGGGCCGCCGGCCGCTCCTGGACGCCGCCCTCGACGAGGGCCGGATCGTCCGCGAGGGCGACCCCGAGTGGCGCGAGGAGGTCCCGGTCCGGGTCGAGTCGATCCCCGTGCGCCGCGAGGGCCGGGTCCTCGGCGTGATCGCCAGGAACACCAACCTGCTGACCGTCCGCACCCCCTCCCGGCTGGAGCTCACCTACCTCCAGTCGGCCTCCGACCTCGCCCAGATGATCGCGGCCGGCACCTTCCCCTACCCCGGCGAGCAGTCCGACATGGACTCGCTGCCGCGGGCCGGCGACGGCCTGGTCCGCCTGGACGCCGACGGCATGGTCCAGTACGCCTCGCCCAACGCCCTCTCCGCCTACCACCGGCTCGGCCTCGCCGCCGACCTGGTCGGCCAGCACCTCGGCCAGATCACCGCCGAACTGGCCCCCTCCCGCGGCCCGGTCGACGAGGCCCTGGTCAAACTCGCCTCCGGCTACGCCCCCAGGAACTTCGAGGTGGAGGGCAGCGGCGGGGTCATCCAGCTGCGGTCCATCCCGCTCAAGCCCAAGGGCAGCCGGATCGGCTCCCTGGTGCTGCTCAGGGACGTCACCGAACTGCGCCGCCGCGAGCGCGAGTTGATCACCAAGGACGCCACCATCCGGGAGATCCACCACCGGGTGAAGAACAACCTCCAGACGGTGGCCGCCCTGTTGCGCCTCCAGGCCCGCCGGATGGATTCGGACCGGGGTCGCGAGGCGCTCAACGAGGCGGTCCGGCGCGTCGGTTCGATCGCCATCGTCCATGAGACGCTGTCCCAGAACCTGGACGAACGGGTCGAGTTCGACGAGATCGCCGACCGGGTCATCGCGATGGTCGCCGAGATCTCCCCGGGCAAGGTGACCTGCCGGCGCAGCGGCCGCTTCGGCATCCTGGACGCGGAGGTCGCCACCCCGCTCTCCATGGTCCTCACCGAGGTCCTGCAGAACGCCCTGGAGCACGCCTTCGCCCCCGGCGAGCACGGCACGGTCGAGGTCAGCGCGGTCCGCGGCGAGCCCCGCCCCGACGCCCGGCTCCTCATCACCGTCAGGGACGACGGCCGGGGCCTGCCCGAGGGCTTCGACCCGCAGAAGGCCGGCAACCTCGGGCTCCAGATCGTACGGACCCTGGTGGAAGGGGAGTTGGGCGGCACCTTCGACATGCGGCCCGGCAGCGAGGGCGGCACCAAGGTGGTCCTGGACGTCCCGGTGCGCCCGCAGAAGTGACCTCCCGTCACCGCCCCCGGGCGGTGACGCACAGCAGCGAGCCCCGGACCGAAGTGAATCGGTCCGGGGCTCGAATGCTGTGGGTACTGCTTACTGCTGCGCGCTGCGGCTCGGGGGCGGTGAATGCGTACGCGGTGTACGCGCCGCGTGCCTCAGGCTGTGCAGGTGGCTCAGGCGCTGGCGTTGCGCGCCCGGTTGCGGGCGGCGCGGCGCTTCATCGCGCGGCGCTCGTCCTCGCTGAGGCCACCCCAGACGCCGGAGTCCTGGCCGGACTCGAGCGCCCACTGCAGGCACTGCTCCATGACGGGGCAGCGGCGGCAGACGGCCTTGGCTTCCTCGATCTGCAGCAGCGCAGGACCGGTGTTGCCGATGGGGAAGAACAGCTCGGGGTCTTCCTCACGACAAACGGCGTTGTGACGCCAGTCCATGGCTGCTACCTCTCTTGGTTATTACGTGCAAGTTGCTTGTGAATGTGAACGCTTTCACGAATCCCTCAACAAGTGAAGGGCCGACTGCCGGATGAACCGGTGTGGTCCTTGGTTTGAGGAGGGGTTCTGGCTTTCAGTGGAGGCCGGTCTTGCGGGCCGTCCCGATCGCCAAGAAGAGACTCGCAAACCTCGGCAGCGGATACAACCCCTTCCGGAAAGTTTTTTTTGATTCCTCGGTGTCGGCTAGGTCACAGCCGTACTTCTAAGGGGTGGATGCGCGCCTAAACGTTCGAGTGCAAGGACTTTCGGCCCTTCCACTCACACAATCACACGCAGTGCACGGCGTACGCCTGTGAACGTCACGCTCGTACGCAGTCCCAGGTGGTCTCCGTCCATCTGGAGCGGGAGCGGCACCTTCGAATGCAAGGTGAAGTCGGTCAGGTCGTGCAGAGTCGTCGCGTGCTTGCCGCGGGGCCCCTTCTCGGGGCTGGAAGTGAGCAGCTGAGTGGCGTACCGGGCCACCGCCGGGGTCGACAGCCGGCTCAGTCCGAGCACGTCGAGCGCGGTCTCGAAGGACGCCTCCGGGGACGCGTACACCGGGCGATTGCCCAGGTAGGTCCAGGGGGAGGTGTTGCAGATTATGGAGAGGACCAGGTCCTCCACCGGCTCGGCGCCGGGCCGCTCCAGGGTGATCGTCCCGTGCCGCCGGTTCGGCTCCTCCAGGAACTGGCGGAACACCTGGCGCAGATAGAGGGCGTGGGTGGACCGCTTCCCCCGCTCGCGCTGCTGTTCGACGCGGCCGATCACGCTGGCGTCGAAACCGAGGCCGGCGCAGAAGGTGAACCAGCGGGCCGGCACCTCCTCGTCCGGGGTGCCCGGCGTCCCCGAGGCGAGCCCGAGGCTCACCGTCCGGGCGCTCCGCTCGCGCAGCGCGTCCAGCAGGGCGCCGGTCGCCTCCACCGCGTCGTTCGGCAGTCCCAGCGCGCGGGCGAAGACATTGGTCGAACCGCCCGGCACGACCGCGAGGCCCGGCAGCCGGTCCGGGTCGGGCCCGCCGTGCAGCAGCCCGTTCACGACCTCGTTCACCGTGCCGTCGCCGCCGAGGGCCACGACCAGGTCGATCTCCCCCGACTCGGCGGCCCGCCGGCCGAGGTCCCGCGCGTGCCCCCGGTACTCGGTGGAGACGGCCTCCAGCTTCATCTCGCTGGCCAGCGCGTGGATCAGCACGTCACGGGTGCGGGCACTGGTGGTGGTGGCTGCCGGGTTGACCACGAGAAGTGCGCGCATGACCGCCAGCGTACCTACCCGGCGGTACCGATCCCAGCCCCGACCGTCTCCCGGACACCTCCGCCGCGGCCCCCTCCGGGGTCCCGGCCCCGGCTCCCCGGCCGCCCCCGTTACGCTGCCCTCCATGAGCAGTGCGGAGCAGAGCAGTACGGAGCAGACCCCCCGCCCGGCCCGGCTGGCCGCCGCCGCGGGCGTGGCCCTCGTGGAGGCCGTCGGGCTCCTCGCCGGGGGCGTCTACCTGCTGGTGCGGACGCTCCTCGACGACGGCGCGGACCTGACCGGCGGGGTGACCGGCGGTGTGACGCTCCTCGCACTCGGCCTGATCCCGCTCGCCGCCGCCCGCGGCCTGTGGCGGATGCGCTCCTGGAGCCGCGGCCCGGCCGTCATCACGCAGATCCTCGCCCTGCCGGTCGCCTGGCAGATGCTGCGGACCGAGGGCGTGATCCCGTACGGCATCGTGCTCGCCGCGCTCGCCGTGACCGGGCTCGTCCTCCTGGTCAACCCGGCCACGACCGAGGCGCTCGGCATCCGGCGCCCCGGCCAGGAGAGCTGAGACCCCGGAGCCCGGGGCCCCGCTCCTCGGGCCTCACTCCTCCACGAGGAGCTTCTCCCGGAGCTGCGCCAGGGTCCTGGCGAGCAGCCGGGAGACGTGCATCTGCGAGATGCCGACCTCCTGTGCGATCTGCGACTGGGTCATGTTCCCGAAGAACCGGAGCAGCAGGATCCGCTTCTCCCGGGGAGGCAGGTCCTCCAGGAGCGGCTTGAGCGACTCCCGGTACTCCACGCCCTCCAGGGCCTCGTCCTCGGCGCCCAGGGTGTCCGCGACCGCCGGCGACTCGTCGTCGGTGTCCGGCACGTCGAGGGAGAGCGTCGAGTAGGCGTTCGCCGACTCCAGGCCCTCCAGGACCTCCTCCTCGGAGATCCCGAGGCGCTCGGCCAGCTCGTGGACCGTGGGCGAGCGGCCGTGCTGCTGGGACAGCTCCGCCGTCGCCGTCGTCAGCGACAGCCGCAGCTCCTGGAGCCGGCGCGGCACCCGGACCGCCCAGCCCTTGTCGCGGAAGTGCCGCTTGATCTCGCCGACCACCGTCGGCGTCGCGTACGTGGAGAACTCCACGCCCCGCTCCGGGTCGAACCGGTCGACCGACTTGATCAGGCCGATCGTCGCGACCTGCGTCAGGTCGTCCAGCGGCTCGCCGCGGTTGCGGAAGCGCCGCGCCAGGTGCTCGACGAGCGGCAGGTGCATCCGTACCAGCCGGTGGCGCAGCTCGGCCTTCTCCGGGGAGCCCTCCGGCAGCGACCGCAGCTCCACGAAGAGCGCCCGGGCACCGCTGCGGTCCTGCGGATGGTGACCGTGCGTGGCGACGGCTCCGGCCGCCGCGTCCGCGGCCCCGTCGTCCGCCGGCTCGTGGTCCGCCGGCTCGGCCTCCCCCGCCGCGGCCCCCGTGGCCGGGTCCGGCAGTGCCGCGTCCGAGGGGGCCGGAGCCGCGGCGGCCGGAGCCGCGGCGGCGCCGGGCCCGGTGCTCCCGTCCGGTGCCGGGGGAGCCTCGTCGTGCTGCTGCTCGTGCTCGCTCATCTGGTCCGCCTGCTGCTCCGTAGCGACCTCATGCGGCCGTGCCTGCTGCCCAGGGATGCCGGCCGTCGCGTCCCCGCTCCTCACGCCGGGCCTGGCCCCGCGCCGCGCTGTTTGTACAGGCTGATCGAGACCGTGTTGTCCTCCGCGACCGAGGACTCCACCTTCCCGGCCAGCGCCGACAGCACCGTCCAGGCGAAGGTGTCCCGCTCGGGGGCCCGGCCGTCCGTCGTCGGCGCGGACACGGTCACGTCGAGGGAGTCGCCCACCAGCCGGAAGACGCAGCTCAGGACCGAGCCGGGCACCGCCTGCTGGAGCAGGATCGCGCACGCCTCGTCCACCGCGATCCGCAAGTCCTCGATCTCGTCGAGGGTGAAGTCCAAGCGCGCCGCGAGACCGGCCGTGGCCGTACGCAGCACGGACAGATAGGCACCCGCAGCGGGCAGCCGGACTTCCACGAAGTCCTGGGTCCCGGGCTCGCCTGCGATCTGGGACACCCTCACCTCCAAGGTGGCACAAGCTCATTCGGGGCCCGGGGGGAAGGCCCCCGGACCGGGCGGGTCACGCAGGGCTGCGCGGTCCGCCGTGACGCTATCGCGATCCATCCTGCCGTGTCGCCGCAAGCCCCCCGGCCCCCGAGCCCGGTCCGTCACTCATGGTAGGCCCATGGGTGCGGAACGTGGCCAGGGGTGCGCGGGGGTGGAAAAGAGCGGCGACCGGCGGAGGGGTGACGTACCCAACGGCCCGCCCGTCGAACCGCCCGGCCCCCGAAGAGACCGGGCCCCCTCAGACCAGCGCCTCGTCCAGGAAGCACCAGCGCCATGCCTCGCCCGGCTCGAAGGTCCGCATCACCGGATGCCCGGTCGCGTCGAAGTGCCCGGTGGCGTGCCGCCCCTGCGAGGAGTCGCAGCAGCCCACGTGCCCGCAGGTCAGGCAGAGCCGCAGCTGCACCGGGTTCGTCCCGTCGGCCAGGCACTCGGGGCAGGTCTCGTGGAGCGGGGCCGGCTCGGGGCGCGGCATTTCTGCTACGTGCGGGCACTCGATCATGATGGCCAGGGTACGTGGCGGACGCCCCGGACCGGGCGGACGAGGCGAGCGGCGAGACGGGACGGTGGAGGGGCGGCATGGACGCACTGCGGCTGGTGGCACTGGTGGCGGCGAGCGCGGCGGTGGCGGGACTGGCCTGCCGCACCCCCGTACCCGCTCCGCTCCTCCTCGTCGCGGTCGGCCTGCTGGCCTCGTACGCCCCCGGGGTCCCCGACTACACCCTCGACCCGCACGTCGTGCTGCCGCTGATCCTGCCGCCGCTGCTCTACACGGCCGCCGTCGAGTCCTCCTACCTGGACCTGCGGGCCAACATCCGGCCCGTCGCCCTGCTCTCCGTCGGGTACGTGCTCTTCGCCACCGTGGCCGTCGGCTGGCTCGCGTACGTCCTCGTCCCCGACCTGCCCCTCACCGCGGCCCTCGTCCTCGGCGCGGTGATCGCCCCGCCGGACGCGGTGGCCGCCACCGCCATCGCCCGCCGCCTCGGCCTGCCCCACCGGATCACCACGATCCTCCAGGGCGAGTCCCTGGTGAACGACGCCACCGCGATCACCGCCTACAAGGTCGCCCTCGCCGCCGCCGTCGGCGAGGGCGTCAGCTGGGCGGGCGGCCTCGGCGAGTTCGCCCTCGCCGCGATCGGCGGCGTCGGCGTCGGCCTGGTCCTCATGGTGCCCATCCACTGGCTGCGGACCCGGCTCACCGAGCCCCTGCTCCAGAACACGCTCTCCCTCCTCATCCCCTTCATCGCCTACGCGGCGGCCGAGGAGGTGCACGCCTCCGGAGTGCTCGCCGTCGTCGTGGTCGGCCTCTTCCTCGGGCACAAGGCGTGGAAGGTCGACTTCGCCACCCGCCTCCAGGAGGAGGCGGTGTGGAAGATGGTCGCCTTCGTCCTGGAGTCGGCCGTCTTCGCCCTCATCGGCCTCCAGCTGCCCTACGTCGTCCAGGGGCTCGGCCAGTACGGCATCGGGGAGGCGCTCTGGTACGCCACCGGGGTCTTCGTCTTCGTCGTCGTGGTGCGCTTCGTCTGGGTCTTCCCGGCCACCTTCCTGCCCCGCTGGCTCTCCGCGGGGGTCCGGGAGCGCGAGCCCGGCGTCGACTGGAAGGCGCCCGTGGTCGTCGGCTGGGCCGGCATGCGCGGGGTGGTCTCCCTCGCCATCGCCTTCTCCATCCCGGTCGTCACCGACGGCGTCGAGTTCCCCGCCCGCAACCTCGTCCTCTTCCTCACCTTCACCACCGTCATCGGCACCCTCGTCGTCCAGGGCCTCACCCTGCCGCCGCTGATCCGCGCCCTGAAGCTCCCCGGCCGCGACCGCCACCAGGAGACCCTGGCCGAGGCCCAGGCCCAGAGCGAGGCGTCCCGGGCCGCCGAGGCCCGCCTCGACGCACTCCTCGCCGACGAGCGCAACGCCCTCCCCGGCCCCCTCGCCGACCGCCTCCGCACGGTCCTGGAGCGCCGCCGCAACAGCGTCTGGGAGCGCCTCGGCGCGGTCAACGACCTCACCGGAGAGACCGCCGACGACACCTACCGCCGGCTCTCGCGCGAGATGATCGAGGCCGAGCGGGAGGTCTTCGTCCGGCTCCGCGACGAGCGCCGGATCGACGACGAGATGATGCGCAGCCTGCTGCGCCGCCTCGACCTGGAGGAGGCCGCCGCCTACCGCGAGGAGACCGGCTGATCCCGGGTCCCGGTGACCACCGCCGCGATCCGGGTCCCGGGCGGGAAGGCGCCCTCCTCGACGAGGGACACCACCGCGAGGAGCATTTTGGCGACATACAGCCGCTCGATGGCGAGTTCATGCCGCGCCTCGAAATCCCGTGCGAACGCGTCGAGTTCCGGGGTCGTCCGGCCGTAGCCGCCGCAGTGGAAGCGCTCGTCCAGCCACCAGTCGCCGCGCGGGCCGCCGAAGGCGGCCTCCTGGAGGGCCCGCACCTCCCCTCCGAGGAAACCGCCCCTCAGGACCGGCACCCCCAGCGTCCGGCCGCCGAAACCGGCCGCGAGGCCGGCCAGGGTGCCACCGGTGCCGCAGGCCACCGCGGCGACGTCCGCGCGCCCCGCCAGCTCCCGCCCCAGCGCCGCGCACCCCTCCACCGCGAGGGCGTTGCTGCCCCCCTCGGGCACCACGTAGGTCCCCCCGGGGGCCCGGCCGAGGAGCGCGGCGAGCACCGCCGGCTCGTGCTTCGCCCGGTACGTGGAGCGGTCCACGAACTCCAGCCGCATGCCGTCCGCCGCGCACCGGGCCAGCGAGGGGTTCAGCGGCCGCCCGGCCAGCTCGTCGCCGCGCACCACCCCGATCGTGGGGAAGCCCAGGAGGCGCCCGGCGGCCGCGGTGGCCCGCAGGTGGTTGGAGTACGCGCCCCCGAAGGTCAGCACCGGCCGGCCGTCCGCCGCGCGGAGGTTGAGCGCGAGCTTGCGCCACTTGTTGCCGGGCAGGTCGGGGTGGATCAGGTCGTCCCGCTTCAGCAGGAGCGTCAGCCCGCGCCGGGTGAACCGCTCGTCCTCCACCGGCTCCAGGGGCGAGGGGAGCCGGGGCCGGAGGGCGGTGAGGGCGTACGTGTCCACCCGGCCATTCTCGCGGGCCACGCGCGCGTGGGGGAGCCGGGGGCGGCTCCGCCGGCACGCGCGCGGATGAGCCGCCCCCGGCCGCACGCGCGCGTGCCGGAGCCGGGGCTCAGCGCAGCAGGTCGGCGATCCGCTCGCGCATCGAGGCCATGGTGAAGCCGCGGGGGTCCACCTTGCCCGGCTGCCACTCGCGGTGGCCGATGACCGAGCGGTGGGTCCAGCCGTGCGCCCGGCAGAGCGCCGCCGACGCCTTGGCGATCGCCTCCAGCTGGACCTTGGGCCAGGGGTCCTCGCCGTCGCCGAGGTTCTCGCACTCGAAGCCGTAGAAGTGCCGGTTGCCGTCGGTGGTGGCCTCGTCGTCCACCGGCAGCCTCCGCTCGGCGATCACGGCCCGCAGCACCTCGTCGTCGCCGAGCCCGGCGTGGTTGGCGCGCCCGTGGCCGACCAGGTGGACCGTGCCGTCCTTGGCGACGACCCCGTGGCACAGCGGGCCCGGCAGCCCCTGGTAACCGTCGCGGCAGATCCGGACGGTGTGCGCGGTGCCCCGGGTGACGGTGTGGTGGACCATCACCCCGTGCACCGGCCCCCAGGGGCCCTTGTGGTTCCTGTTGTGGGTGGACCAGTCGCCGACCTCGACGACCGACAGGCCCTCGTCGCGCAGTGCGCGGAGGATCCTGCTCGCGGACAGCGGAACCGCCATGGCGTGCTCCTTCCAGAGGGAGGACCGAGCTTCCGGAGTACCGGACTCCGATCTTCCACCGCCATCCGTTCGGACCGTGTGCGAGCCGATCCGGACAGTCCGGCCGAGCCGTGCGCTCCTCCGACCGGCGGGAAATCGGGCGACATGCCCCGAAGGTCGCCGAACAGTCCCACCCGATTGTGTAATGGCGTCGACACGCTCCGTGCTGAAAGGCTTCCTTTCGCAAACCAGACGTACGAGAGGGAGTTCCATGTCCGTTGGTTCGGTCGGCGACGAGGTCCTCGCGGAGCGGGTCCCGCAGCAGAGTCTCGGCACCGCCGCCGCGCGGAACCTCGCCTCGACCACCAAGTCGGCCCCGCAGATGCGGGAGATCACCTCCCGCTGGCTGCTGCGGACGCTGCCCTGGGTCGAGGCCAAGGGCGGTGCCTACCGGGTCAACCGGCGGCTCAGCCACTCCGTGGGCGACGGCCGCGTCACCTTCGTCCAGACCGGCGACCGCGTCACCGTGATCCCCGCCGAGCTCGGCGAGCTGCCGGCCCTGCGCGGGTACGAGGACGGGGCGGCCCTCGGTGAGCTGGCCGCCCGCTGCACCCAGCGCGAGATCGCCGCCGGCGAGGTCATCGCCGCCGCCGGCGCCCCCGTCGACCGCGTCTACCTCCTCGCGCACGGCCGCGTCGAACGGATCGGCGAGGGGCCGTACGGTGACGAGACGGTGCTCGACGTCCTCGCCGACGGCGCCCACTTCGGCGACGCCGCCCTCCTCGCCGAGGACGCCGCCTGGGAGTGGACCGCCCGCGCCGCCACCTCCTGCACGGTCCTGGAGCTCACCCGCGCCCACGTGACCGCCCTGGCCGCCCGCGCCGGCTCGCTCGCCTCGCACCTCGCCGGGGTCGCCGGCCGCGCCGAGCGGCCCACCAACGACTACGGCGAGGCGGCCATCGACCTCTCCGCCGGCCACGTCGGCGAGGCCGTCGTCCCGCACACCTTCGTGGACTACGAGGCCGCCCCGCGCGAGTACGAGCTGAGCCTCGCCCAGACCGTGCTCAAGGTCCACACGCGGGTGGCCGACCTCTACAACCACCCGATGAACCAGACCGAGCACCAGCTGCGGCTCACGGTCGAGGCCCTGCGCGAGCGCCAGGAGCACGAACTGGTCAACAACAGCCGGTTCGGCCTCCTCGCCAACTGCGACTACGGGCAGCGGATCCAGCCGCGCGACGGCGTCCCCGGCCCCGACGACCTCGACGAGCTGCTCTCCCGCCGCCGGGGCTCCAAGCTCTTCCTCGCCCATCCGAGGACCATCGCCGCCATCGGCCGCGAGCTCAACCGGCGGGGCCTGGTGCCCGACACCCTCGACGTGGCCGGCACCCGGATCCCGACCTGGCGCGGGGTCCCGATCTACCCCTGCGACAAGATCCCGGTCACCGCCGCCGGCACCAGCTCGATCATCTGCATGCGCACCGGCGAGTCCGACCAGGGCGTCATCGGCCTGCACCAGACCGGCCTCCCCGACGAGGTGGAGCCCGGCCTCTCCGTCCGCTTCATGGGCATCGACGAGCAGGCGATCATCTCCTACCTCGTCACGACCTACTACTCCGCGGCGGTCCTCGTGCCCGACGCGCTCGGCGTCCTGGAGAACGTCGAGATCAGCCGCCGCCGCTGAGCTCCGGCCGGACCGGGGCCCCACCCCCGGTCCGGCCGGCCCCGGCACGCGACGGACCAGCCGTGAACGCAACCAGCCGCGAAGAAGGACGACAAAGACCGTGACGCTGACGAGCGCGGACCCCGTCACCGACGGGCCGGGCGCCGTGGCGCTCCTCGACCGGACGAGGACCGCCGTCGACCCCCAGATCCGCTCCACCGTCGAGACCCTGCCGGCCTCGATGCGCCGTGTGGCGATGTACCACTTCGGCTGGGAGGACGCCGACGGCACGCCCGTCGACGGCCGGGCCGGCAAGGCGATCCGCCCCGCCCTGGTGCTCGCCGCCGCCCGCGCGCTCGGCGCCGACGAGGCCCGGGCCGTGAAGGCGGCCGCCGCCGTCGAGCTGGCCCACAACTTCACCCTGCTCCACGACGACATCGTCGACGAGGACCCGACCCGCCGTCACCGCCCCACCGCCTGGACCGTCTTCGGGATCCCCGACGCCATGATGGCCGGCGACGCCATGAACGCCCTGGCGCTCCGGCTGCTCGCCGAGGACCCGCACCCCGCCTCCGCCACGGCCACCGCGCGCCTCGCCGCCTGCGTCATCGAGCTCTGCGCCGGTCAGCAGGCCGACTGCGCCTTCGAGGCGCGCGGCCCCCGCGAGGTCTCCCTCGACGAGTGCCTCGCCATGGCCACCGCCAAGACCGGGGCCCTGCTCGGCTGTTCCTGCGCCCTCGGCGCGCTCTACGCGGGCGGGGACGAGGAGGAGGTCGCGGCGCTCGACTCCTTCGGCCGCGAGGCCGGTCTCGCCTTCCAGCTGATCGACGACCTCATCGGCATCTGGGGCGACCCGGAGCGCACCGGGAAGCCCGCCGGCGCCGACCTGGCCGCCCGCAAGAAGTCGCTGCCCGTCGTCGCGGCGCTCGCCTCCGGCACCGCCGCCGGCGAGGAGCTGGCCGAGCTGTACTCCCGTACGGCCCTGGACGAGCGGGCGGTGCGGGCGGCGGCCGACGCCGTGGAGCGGGCCGGCGGCCGGGACTGGGCCCAGGCCCAGGCGGCCGAGCGGATGGGCCGGGCCGTCGAGCACCTGGCGCGGGCGGTGCCGGACCTCTCGGCTGCCGGGGACCTGCTGGCGCTGGCGGAGTTCGTGACCCGCAGGACCCGCTGACGCGGGGCCCCGAAGTCGGTCCCCTTTCGGGCTTGCGCGACCACTACAGATGAAGCACTATGTCTGTCGTGGTCGCGCTCGCGGCCGCGCCCCCGAAAGAAACAGGACCCGGTTTGCGCAAGCTGACGTACTACATCGCCTGCTCCATCGACGGCTTCATCGGTGACCCGCAGGGCGATGCCTCGTCCATGTACTCCTTCGTGAACGAGGAGTACCAGGCGTGGATGAACGCCGAGTACCCCGAGACCATCCCCGCCCACGCACGGGCCGCGCTCGGGATCGACGCCGACAACAAGCACTTCGACACGGTGGTCCAGGGCCTCGCCTCGTACCGGATCGCCCTGGACGCGGGCATCACCAGCCCGTACGGCCACCTCCGCGAGCTCGTCGCGACCCGCTCGCTCGCCGAGTCGCCCGACCCGAACGTCGAGCTGATCGCCGACGACCTCGTCGGCCGGATCCGGGAGCTCAAGGCCGAGGACGGCGGGCTCGGCGTCTGGCTCTGCGGCGGCTCCACCGTCGCCGGCGCCCTCGTCGACGAGATCGACGAGCTGGTCATCAAGACCTACCCGCAGGTGTACGGCTCCGGCATGCCGATGTTCGGCGCCGGCTTCGAGCCCCGCGACTTCGCGCTCGGCACCGTCCGCGCCTTCGACAACGGCGTGCTGGTCCGCACGTACACCAGGAAGCGGTAGCGGGCGGACCGCGGCGGGGCGGCCTACCCTGGAGACATGGGTGACGAGACGCCCCGCACGACGCGGGACCCGCTGGCCGCGCCGAAGTGCCCGGCCTGCGGAAGCGCTCTGGCCGTCGCGGCCACCCGGCACAAGGTCCTCGGCGCCTGGGTGCCCGAGTGGCAGGTGCGGCCCTGCCGCAACCCCGACTGCCCGCTCTACGAGGCGGTGGAATCCGAGGGTTCCGAGGGTACGGAAGCCACTACCACGCAGGTCACCGGCAAGAACGGCGAGAACGGGAGAAGTCCGGCCACCGGGTGACCGGCCGCGCGCCGGAGCCGGTCATACCGCTACAGTCCGCGCATGTCATCGGAGTCGACAGAAGTCTGGACCGGTTGGTACCGGGACCGCCGCGGTGCGGAAGCGCTCGTCATCACGGCCGACGGCGGGCACCTCACCGTCCGCGTCAGGGGAATCGAGTACACGGGCGCGAGCTTCGCCGCGCTCACCGCCGGCGAGGGCGGGGAGGCCCTCACCGGATGCGTCCTGGAGTGGGACCTGCCGCTCCCCGTCGTCACCGACGGCACCGCCCAACAGGCCACGCTCAGCTGCCTGCTCACCCTCGGTGAGCGCGCCGACCTCAGCCTGACCCTGCACTACGGCGGCACCGCCTTCGAGGCGGTCGTCGCGGGCGGCGACTTCGAGGGAGCGCTGGCCCGGCTGCGCGGCCAGCTCCCCGAGGGCGCCGACTTCGGCCGGCGGATCCTGTCGGCCGCGTGACGACGGCGCCCTCGGGGCCCCTGGCGGGGTCCGTACCGGTCAGCCCTTGAAGGCCGAAGCGAGCCCGTAGCGCCACAACTGGTCGACGCGGGCCCGCTCCTGGGAGTTCGGGGTGGCGTTCTGGCAGGACGTGCCCGGGCCGCCGCCCGACATCAGCTCGCTGCACGGACCGCTGTAGTGGTCCGGGAGACCGAGCACGTGCCCCGTCTCGTGGGCCGTCACGCGGGTGGAGTTGTACTGCTGGTTCTGCCGGTAGTCGAGGAAGATGTAACCGCTGCCGTGCCCGTCGGTGCTCGCGTACGAGCCCCGGGAGTCGTTCCCCTCGTAGTAGCGGAAGTCCGGGTTGCTGCCCTCGACGAGCCGCACGTTCACCACCGAGCTGTTCCATATCTGGGTGGAACGGGCGATCTGGGTGCGGAAGCTGGGCGCGTTGGACGCGCTGTAGACGACGGTGACGGCCGCCGTGGCGCTCGGGGCCGCGGCCCGCTTCTTCGCCACCGACTTCATGACGGCGTCGAAGAACGCCTGGTTGGCCCTGGCCTCCTCGGCGGAACCGGCGTAGGCGGCGTACGCCCGCGCGGACCGGTCCGCGGCGGTGTCGGGCGCGGCGCCGGCCGGCGCCGCGGCACCGAGCGAGACGGCCAGACCGAGGCCGAGGGCGGCGGTCAGGGTGCGGGTGAGGACCTTGGGGTGTCGCATGGGGGGCTCCTCCTGATCGGGGTCGGGAGTGAGTCTCGGGGCGACGGGGGAGCGGGGGAAGGATGCCGACTCCCGATAACGCGGACGCATCACCACCCTCGGCAATCCTCAATTGGCCCCCCTTTAAGGAGAGTTGAGCGCATCCGGCCATCTGGTGCGGGACCGGAACCCCGCCCTACGCTCGACGCATGGAGCTGGAGGTGAGACACCTGCGCGCGCTCTGCGCCATCGCGGACACCGGCAGCCTGCACAAGGCCGCGCGGCAACTGGGCATGAGCCAACCCTCCCTGACCACCCAGCTGCGCCGCATCGAGAACGCGCTCGGCGCCGAGCTCTTCTCCCGGGGCCGCACCGGCTGCCGCCCCACCCCGCTCGGCCGCTCCGTCCTCAGCCGGGCCCGCCCGCTGGTGGCCGACATGGCCGCGCTCGTCACCGAGACCCGCGCGGAGGCGGCCCGCGCCGACGGCCCGCGGCTGCGCGTGGGCTCCACCGCCAGCCGGGCCCTGCCCGGCTGGCTGCGGCGGCTGCGCGACCGCTTCCCGGGCGCCGACGTCGGCCTGCGCGTCGACGTCTCCGCGCACGCGCTGCTGCGGGAGCTGGCGGCCGGCCGCCTGGACGTGGCCTTCGTCCACGAGGTGGAGGGCTGCCCCCTCCAGGTGCCCGACGGCCTCGTCCACCGCGTCCTCGTCGCCCGCGAGCCCCAGTTCGTCTCCCTGGCCCCCACCCATCCGGCCGCCGCCCGGACGGTGGTGGACCTCGCGGACCTGGCCCGCGACCACTGGATGGTCGACCCGAACGTGGACGGCGAGTGGGACGGCCTGCGCCGCGTCCTGACGGCCGCCGGCATCGCCCCGCCCCTCCTCCACGGCGACTACCACACGGCCGCCTCCCTCATCTCCCTGGGCGAGGCGGTGGCCCCCTGCCAGCCGACCTCCGTCCCCCGCGAGGACCTGGCGGTCCGCCCCCTCCGCGGCGACCCCCTGGCCGTCCGCCTGCTCCTCTACGCCCGCCCCGGCACCCCCCTCGACCCCCTGCACACCGACCTCACCGCCGCCTACCGCGAAGCCGCCCACCGCTCGCCCCCCTACCGCGCCTGGCTCCACGCCGGCGGCACGGCCGCCCCCTGCCTCCTCCCCGCCCACCCGTAGACACACCGAAGGGGCCCCACCGCTCGTGACGGCGGGACCCCTTCGACAGGGAGAGGCCGGGTCAGGCCTTCTTGGTCTCCTAGTAATGGGGCGGGTCGGTGACCTGTGGGGATGAGTGCCGCAGGTCGCTGACCTGGCCTTTTGGTGTTGGGTGGCGATGGGGTGCGACGGTCTTGATCGGGTGTCCTGCGGATTGTGTGCGGACTGGCCGAGGACCCGGCACGAGCGACACTGCGTTCAAGCTGGACTGATGGGCGCAGCGTGGTGGCGGCAAATACGGATGCCGCGCCAGGCGCTCGTCGGGCACGATCCCGCTATGTCTACCGAAGTCAGCGGGATGATCGAGTGCCGCCCGGGAGCCCGCCTCTGGGGCCCCGAAGACGAGGACTCCGTGTGGTGGGTCGCCATGGACCTCTTCCTCGTCAACAACGGCAACGCCTACGACGGCCTCGCCTGCCTCTTCGGCATCCGCAACTCCTTCGGCTTCCGTCCGCTGGCCGAAGGCCGCGGCTTTCCAGCCGACGCGTCCGAGGCACTGCGAACCGAGTACGCCACTTACGGCGGCCCTCCTGACGTACACGGCACAACGTGGATCACCTGGTCCGAGCTCGCCGCCGCTGACTGGAGCGAAACGGACGGTTCCGGTACGCGCAGTCGCGACGGCGTCGCGGGGAACGAGACCGACTGGGGACCGGTCTGGAGCGTGATGCGAACGCTCGGCGAACTCCACGGAGCGGACCAGGTGCGGCTTGTCGTCTGGTTCCACTGATCGCAAGATTGGCAGCCGGACGGCCCGGGGGCGAGGCCGTGGGCACCCTCGCCGCTACTTGGCGGGAACTGTCCGCTCCACGGGAGCGTCGAGGCCCTCGGGGGCGTACACAACGGTCGCAGGTCTGCTGTTCCCGCCCGCAGGGGTACCGGCCAGTCAGCGCTTGGGGAACTGGTGGCCGAACAGCAGGTTCAGGTAGTCGAAAGCCTGCGGCATGTTGTAGGCATTCTCGGCGGTGACGGCCTTGCGGGCGCGAGTCGCGGCGGTGCGGAGGTTGGACAAGGCCGTTGTCTTCGTTGCCGTGCTGGAGCACGCGGAGAACCGGCTTGCCTTCCCCAGGGGGTCGTTCATGTCTGCTAGCGCGATCTTGTCGAGCCACTCCAGATAGCCGCATAGATGTAGGGCGGCACTGAAGTGTGTCTGGACCGCCATGTACTGGGCTGCACGCATCTCCAGGTAGAAGGAGGAGATTGGTACCTGGTTGTAGTACTTCCACGCCTTGGCGAGACGGGCCAACTTCTTCGCGCCGCCGACGATGCCAGCCTGTTGATTGACCCCGTTGACGTAGTCCAAGTGCACTGTCGGGGCCGAACTCATCCACCCGTTGGCTGGTCCGGGGATGTCGTAGATGGGTGTTGTGCCTTTGGGGGACGTGCGGAACCCCGGGAGGATCTCCCACTGCTCCGCTCCACCGGCGAACCTGACGACGACGGTGGGCCGGCGGATCTCGACGGTGGTCGCCGGAAAGCTGGCTTTCAGGGCTTCCTTCACCCATTGCAGAGCGGTGTCGGAAGTGGGCTTGCTGCCGGTCATGCTGACCAGCAGATCAACGTCGCAGTGGTTCCGAACGCCGGTTCCGTGACCAAATGATCCGGTCTCGCGGAAGAGGTACACGCCGAAACGAGTGGAACCCTTCAGCGAGGTTTCGACGCTGGACCTATGCCGGGCTTTGGCGTCTCGATCGCTCTGGAGGGGTGTGAGGCGTTCCAAGAAGACGCCGAATGCTTGGGAAACCGTGAGTGTCATCGCTGCTCTACCGCCCCGTCGGCATGGTCGATTCGTCGACGGCATAGGTCTGCCCGCCGCCGTCTATGTTGCGCTGGGCCCGCCTGTAGGCCCGCTTGTTCGGGGGCTCGGCGGTCTTGTTCTGCTCATCCCGCCGAGCCGTGAGCTCGGCCAGGGCCTGGCGTGCCTCATCGATGGACGAGTAAGGCAGGTCGATCTCCCTGGCCTGACGGGCTGCGGTCTGGATCTCCAAGTAGGCATTGCCTGCCGCCGCAGCTTGGTTCATCCGATGCGAGGCGTTGATGGTGGTGAGGATGGCACCGCAACCAGACGCGACGAGCGCGAGGATGCCAGCAGGGACCCGCCCGGCTGTGGAAACGAGCGCGGCAGCGCCAGAGATGCCTGCCAGCACGCTTGCTGGCAGACCGAGCCCAAGATTGACACCGCGCCACTGCTTGGTCAGCTCGAACTGCATTTGCCCGCTGTACTTCGCGCTCTCTTCTAGCCGCTTCAGTTCGGTCTCTATCGCGCTTCGGCGTGTGGCCTCGGTTGGGCCATCAGGTTCCGTCATGCCGACCAAGGTACGGGCAGACAGTGACAGCTAGTCCGCGGTTTTCACCGTCCGGCGGCCCTCCCGCCGTCGTGGACTTCCTGCCTGCCACCTTCGCCAGGTTCATCGGGACAAGAGAGCCCAAAGTTCGCCAGCTTGAGCGGTCGTTCGCCAGGTGTGCAGAGACCGGACAGCCGCCGCGCTGGCGCCGTGACTGCTGGGCGTCAACGCCGCAAGGGCCTGTTAATGCCGAGCGGCAGGACAGCCCGTTGATCGAGTTGACCGTCACCGATTCCCGTCGCCTGATTGCCGATGGGGAGACCAGGGACCCAGAGCGAACGACCCGGATGGGACTGTCACGCCTGGCATGCTCGCGAAAGGGTGATCTCGATGGCGAGGGCTCCGAGGGCTTCCTTCTCAGGGCCGTAGATGGTGCGGATGTTGGCCAGCTGCTGGTCGCGGGTGGCGGTCGGGTTGACGTGGGACGGGCCCTCGCCGCCGAGGAGGGCCTCGAAGTCGGAGTACTCGGTGACCCGGAGGACTTCGACGTCGCAGGTCTCGTCGGTGTCCTTGATGCGGAAGCGGATGGTGTCGCCGGCGGCGAGGTCCGCGAGGTGCGGGTACTTGACCCGCACCTCGATGGTCTTGGTGCCCGCGGAGACGAGCTCGAAGTACTGGCGGTAGAGGTTGAGCTCGCGGACGCGGGGGGTGCGGTCGGTCATCGGGAGGGAACGCTCCTGGGGGACGGGGCGGTGATCAGGCGGCCGATCTCTGCGGCCGAGTACGAGCGGAAGAAGTGGCGGGGGTCGGAGAGCAGGGTCTCGGTCATGGTGAGCAGCTTGTCGGCGTACTCGGTGACGGTGGCGGGCCACTGCCGGGTGTCGAGCATCCAAGGGGCCGCGCCCTCGGGCAAGGGGGCACGGCCTTCTCGTATGAGGGATTTCGACAGCTTGGCGCCGGTGTCGGTGACGACCTGGGGGCAGAACAGGCGGGCCGGGAGCTGGGCGCGGGTGAGGCCCACGGCCTGGAGGGCCTCGTCGACGAGGTGGGAGCCGAAGACCCAGTCGCCGCCCTTGACCATGACGTACAGGGTGCCCTGAGGGCTAGTCAGGGCGAGTTCCTTGACCAGGTTGCGGTAGAGCGTGGCCAGGTCGAGGTAGCCGCCGGCGGTGGGCGTGATGGTGGCCTCGTACGGGCCGTGGTGGAGGCAGACGGCGGTGACCACCGCTGACTCGGGCCCGGTGAGGCGGACCCGGGTGCGTTCGGCGTGCTTCTCGGCCCAGCCGCAATCGTGGTGCGGGCAGGGGACGCGGAGGTGCGGGGTGCCGGTGGAGGGGGCGAGCCACCAGCGGGCGGCGTCGATGCGGGGCAGGAACCGGAGCCAGGTGCGGCGGTAGTGCTCGCCGGCCTGCTGCTGGGTGTACGTCTCGATGCGGTGCGGGATGCCCAGGCGCCTGGACAGGGCGGTGAAGAGGGGCTGGTAGAGGGCGGCGATGAGGTCGAGCAGGGCCTGCTCGCCGAGGGCCTGGGCGTAGGCGCGCTGGTAGCGGTGGCCGCTGGCGAGGTCGGTGGCCAGCTCGTACGGGGCGTTGTCGAGGGCGCTGAAGAGCACCTCGGTGGGGAGACCGAAGCGGTCGCGCAGTCGGGTCGCCATGGCGAAGGCCAGGGACTGCACGAGCGAGGTGCCGATGTGTGGGGCGCCGTTGATCTGGGTGCCGACGACCAGCACGATCCGCTCGGGCGGGGCGGCCAGGATGCGTGGGGTCAGGACGTCCTCGGCGTGGTGGAGGGCATTGGCGAGAACGGTGTTCGGCGAGACGGGATGGGTGGTCACGAGGTGCCTCCCTGGGGGCCGGTGGTGTGGGGCGGCAGGGGCGCGGCCCCGTTCTTGGCACGGTCGAATGCGGCCCAGACACACTTTCCGGCGCCCGTCCGCTCCTTTACGCCCCAGCTGTCGGCGGTCGCGGCGACGATCAGCAGACCGCGGCCGTCGACGGCGGACTCCTCGGGAACGCGCTTCGTCGGCCTGTTCTCGCTGCTGTCGTGGACCTCGATCCGCAGCTCCTCATCGAGGGACTCGACGCGTACGAGGACCAGCCGGCCCACGGGCACCCCGTGAAGCACGGCGTTGGTGACGAGCTCCGAGGTGCACAGCCGCATGTCGTCGAGGCGGCTCGTCTCACCCCATTCGGTCAGGGTGGAGACGACGAAGTCGCGAGCGGTACGCGGCGTGGTCCGGCGGCGGGGGAACAGCGTGGTGCGGTGCCGACCCGTGCCCGGAAGGCGGATCGGGGTGGCGTCGGTGGTCTGGTTGGTGAGTCTGCTTGCCATGGGCAACAGGAAAGCGGCTTAACTCATTCGGGTCGGGAGCCAGCGCGGGGGCCAAGGCGGGGGCCACTATGGGGGCCAGAGGTCACGTGCTCCTAGGAGACGGCATGGGCGAGACGGGGATCGGCGCCTTACTCGTCCGGCTGCGTACCGCGCGCGGCTGGAGTCAGCAGAGGGTCGCTGACGAGTTCAACGCCCTGGAGGGGCGGTCCGCGAAGACGGGCAAGGAGATCGGGCGGTACGAGCGCGAAGCGCGAGTTCCAGTTCCTTACGCCCGAAAGTACCTGGCGCAGGTCTTCGGTGTCGATGTCGCCGTGCTCGACCAGGCTGTTGCCGTCAGCAAGGGGCAGCGGGACGAGGCCGACGCCGCCGAGGCCGAGATCGTGCCGTCGGTGCTGCCGTCCGAAGACACTCCTTTCCGTGGAGACCCGCTCGCGGAGGACGCGGTGCGTTCGGCGGACTTCGCCCGCTTCATCGCGCAGCGGAACGCCGACGAGTTCGTCGTGGAGCAGCTGGAGGCAGACGTCGGCCGGCTCGCCCGTACGTACGTCAGCCACCCGTTGATGGAGCAGTACGTCGAGATCAGGCGGTTACGGGACGGGGCCTTCGAGCTACTGCGCGGGCGCCAGCACCCTCGGCAGACCACTGACCTGTACCTCTCCGCTGCTCGCCTCTGCGGCCTGTCCGCGCACGTCTGCCTCGACCTCGGCGCCTACGACTCCGCCGCCACCCACGCCCGCACCGCACGCGCCTGTGCTGAGGCGGCCGGGCACGAGGGGATGCTGGCCTGGGTACGGGCCGTGGAGTCGTTGATCGCGTACTGGACAGGGCGGTACGAGCAGGCGGCCCGGCTCGCGCAGGCCGGACGGCGGCACAGGGCGAGCGGCAGCATCGGCGCACGGCTGGCGAGTCTGGAGGCGCGGGCGTTGGCGATAGTCGGCGACTCGGCAGGCGCGCTCGCCGCCCTGTCGGATGCCGAACGATCGCGCGAGGCGATCTCGGGCCAGGACGAGGTACTGGGAGTCTTCGACTTCCCCGCGGCCAAGCAGTTCGCGTACGCCGGCACGACCCTCCTGGCCGCGGGCGGGCAGGAGCACGTCCACCGGGCCATCGTCAGTGCGGAGACGGCGATCCGCCTCTATCGCGGCGCGGACGGAGACGACCAGTCGGTCGGCGACCTGTTCGCCGCACACCTTGATCTCGCAAGCGGGCACCTGCTCCTGGGTGATCTGGACGGCACGGAGGAAACGCTCGGCTTCGTTCTTCGGTCCTCGCCGGAGCGTATGTCGGCCAGTATCGTGCGCCGGCTCATCGTTCTCGGGCGGGAGCTGGAAGGGCCGCAGTACGGTGGAGCCGCGCAGGCAGTGCACCTGCGCGAACGACTCCAGCACACGGCCGTCCGTGCGTCCCTGCCCGCAGCCCACCCTCCGGAGTTGTCGAGATGACCGACCTTTCCGCCGCCTACGACGCCGCCGTCACCGACCGCACCCGCTTGGCGGGCAGCGCCTACAACGGAGACCGGGACCTGGCCGCCCGGCAGTCGCTCTACCAGTGGCAGACGCCGCGGTACGACCTCCCCGGCCTCGTAACCGAGCAGCTGGGCGACGTACGTGGGCGGGTCGTCGACATCGGCTGCGGCAACGGCAAGTTCATCCAGCGGCTCCGTCAGGACCGACTGGACCTGTCCCTACTCGGCCTCGACATCGCTCCCGGCATCCTTGCCGGCGTCCCCGGCCCGATCGCCGTGGCGGACGCCACCCGGCTTCCACTGGCGACGGGCAGCGTCGACGCCGCCCTCGCGCTCCACATGCTCTACCACGTACCCGACATCCCTCAGGCGGTCAGGGAACTGGCCCGGGTCGTCGCCCGTGACGGGCTGGTGGTCGTCTCCACCAACAGTGACCGCGACAAGGCCGAGATGGACGACCTCTGGCAGCGGGCCGCCGGCGACGTCCTCGGCGTCGAGCGCGGCCCGGCCCGGATCTCTCTCAGCGCCCGTTTCTCCCTGGAGGAGGCTCCGGCCTTCCTCGGGGAGGAGTTCGGACAGGTGGAGGTCACCGAACTGCCGGGGACCATCACCGTCCGCCACCCCGAGCCCGTCATCGCCCACATGGCCTCGTATCGAGCCTGGGCAGACCAGCACGACGTGCCCTTCGACGCGACCATCGAACGGGCCCGGGCCCTCGTCGCCGAGGACATCGCCCGCAATGGCGCGTACGAGGTCACCTGCCTTGGCGGCATCCTTGTCTGCCGCCGGTGAGATCAGCCCAGTGGTGGCCAGGGCCCGGTGAGCAGGCGTCTTGCCTCCTCGGTGATCTCTTCCGCCAGAGGTTCCCGGTTGCCGCGTTGGATCGCTGCCCAGTCGTTGTAGGCGTCGGTCATGTCGACCAGGGGTCTGAGTGACTGCGGGCGAGCCAGTGCGCCCCATCCTTCGTACGTGATCAGGTCACCGCCGGCGGCGGGGTGCAGGCCGCCGTTCACGATCAGCCGGAGCCACCAGCGGACGAGTTCCCAGCGCGCCGTTTCCCCGGAGAGGTCGGTGGTGTCGGCCGGGAGGTCCTGGAGCAGGCCGAGTTCGTCCAGGACCTGGTCGAACAAGGTGTCGGCCTGCTCGTGCTCGGAGCGGGACAGGCCGGCGAGGAGGGGGAGGGACTCCGTCTCGACGTCGAGGACCAGGGCCGTGAGGCCGGCTTCGATGAGCTGCTCTGGGTGGTGCCGGCGGCCTATCAGGCGTTCCAGGGCCAGCATTCGGATGCAGTTGACGGCCTCCTGCGCGCTCCCGGCGTACGGCGTGAACGGCGTGGGGAGGGAGACGTCGATGCCCGGACCGCCCTCGACGAAGTACGACCAGAAGTCGACTGTTGTACGAGCGAGGAGGCCGCTCGATCGGCCAGCGAACTCGTGGTGGATGTAGTCGGCGAGGTCGTTCCCGTACAGGATGATGTCGGTCTGGTAGACGGACAGGACGGGGTGCCCATGCTCGCCTGCCGTGCCGGGTAGATAGCGGTGTCCGTAGACCGGGACCAGCTGCGGCACGCCCTCCAGCTCGGTCCTCGCGACGTGCAGTGCCTCGGATGTGTCCGTCGGCCTCGACGGCCAGGCGGGATGCCAGAACGCGTTGTGCTCCACGTCGAAGAGCACGCCTTCCACCGGCCACGCCAGTTGCTCAGCCAGGTCTCCAGGGTCGCCGTCGCGCCAGTCGGGCCATCTCGATGAGCCGTACGGAAGGCCGGCGGAGAGGAACACGCGGTGGTCGGCCGCGAAGGTGAAGCCGAACCGTGTTTCGACCGCGTCGAGTTCCTGCTCGGTGAGCCCAGGTCCGATCGCCGTTCGGAGCATGCCCTGAAGGGCACGGGCGGCGTCCAGAGTCAGTCGTGGGGTCGGCGGCGTGGTCACGCCTGCCAGCGTAGTGAGCGTTGCGGCCGGACATGCCAGGCGGTTGCGAGGATGCTCTCCCCACGGCTGCTGGGTAGCGTCCCTCGGGTGAATCTTCACCTCATCAACGACGTGCCCGACGGCCTGACCCGACGAGCGCGATCCTTTGTCGCCGCGCATGGCGTCAAGGTCGACGTTCGTCCCATCGAGGGGCACAGGCAGTGGTGGCTTGAGCGGGACATCCCGGCAGCGGTGATCGATCGAATGGCCGCCTACCAAGAGCGATGGGGTGGTCTGCTCTTGCCACCCGCACCGCAGTACGACGGAGGCCCCAAGTACCTCGATCCGGACTCGCCCGAAGCAGACTCCGCAGGGTGGTGGTTCGAAGCCGGGATGCAGCGGACCGCAGTCCCCTACTCATTCATGATCAGTCCGTCTGGTGAGTTCGGTATCCAGGGAGATGAATGGGCGCCTCTCCACGCGACCATCGAGGGCTGGGTGGAGTCGCTCGCTTTGGCTCACCACGCATCCATGTGGGCAAGGCAGGTCACCAAGCTCGTCGGCGACGACGTGGATGGCATCGACCTGAACGGCTATGCGCCGGTGCGCGAGGTGATGGGCCTGGCTGACACCTGGTGGAGAGGGCCCGACTCGCTGGTAGCTCTGTACAGCGGGGAGGCCATGTCCCTCGACTTCCCCAGGGGCCGCATCGCAGTGATCTACTCCGGCCTCGATGAGTGGGGACTGCGAGGGGGCGTGGACGACGATGGCTGATCTTGTTGTTCAACCTCGCCTCGGCTGGGGTGGACATGGAGCAGGCGGTGCTGCCAAGCCCAACCGATCGCTATCGCCATCGCATGGCCGCGAACGGAGATCACTGGTTCCCTTCCCCCCTTGCCGCTGCCATGGCGGTCCGGCTCGAGTGCATGGGCGAGGACGGCGAGGTCGTCACCTATGCGCTCCTCGCGCATCTCGCCGCACCTCCGTCCAGGGAGTGGCTGTTCACCATGGAGGAGGGCGAGCCGCTCGACTACTGGCGGTGGAAGACCGAGTGGAACGGCGCCCGCAAGGCGCTCCAGGCGGCCGAGAGCGGGGCCGCCGAGTGTGAGGGCCGTAAGGCCGTCGAGCTGCCGCACATGGTCACCCACGACCTGCGGCACTTCTATGCCTCCGCGCTCATCGCCGGCGGCGCGAGCGTCAAGCAGGTGCAGCTCGTCCTCGGGCACGCATCCGCCGTCATCACGCTGCGGATCTACGCGCACCTGTGGCCCGGGGAAGAAGACCGCACCCGGGCCGTCATGGACGCCGTGCTCGGCGGCCTGCGGACCGGGTGCGGACAGCTAGGCGGCACGACCCGCGAAAGTGCAGGTCAGGCCGCCTAGAGGGAGATCAAGCCTTCTTGGTCTCCCAGAAGATGCGGTCGATCTCGGCGATGAGCTCGAGGGCCTTCTCGCCGGTCTTCGGGTCGGTGGACGCCTTGGCGGCCGAGAGGGCCTTCAGGGTGTCGTTGACCAGCTGGTTGAGCTCGGGGTACTTCTCGAAGTGCGGGGCCTTGAAGTAGTCGCTCCAGAGCACCGAGACGTGGTGCTTGGCGAGCTCCGCGCGCTGCTCCTTGATGACGGTGGCGCGGGCCCGGAAGTGCGGGTCCTCGTTGGCCTGGTACTTCTCCTGGACGGCCTTGACGGACTCGGCCTCGATACGGGCCTGGGCCGGGTCGTACACGCCGCAGGGGAGGTCGCAGTGGGCGCTGACCTTGACCTTGGGGGCAAACAGGCGGGAGAGCATTGAGCCGTCCTTCCTCGTGATCGTCTTCTCAAGTGGGAGATTACTCGGTGAGAAGGGCGTTTTCGCGAGCGCCCCCTGGGGCTTAGGTCAAAAGTCCGGGGTTCGGCCGGGACTCGTGTACGAGTCGACGAGGGGAGCAGGAGTGGAGCGGGAGGCTACCGCGGCGGCCGAGGCGCCGTTCGGGATCGCCGAGGTGACGGGGGTGTCGATGGTGCCGACGCTGTTGCACCGCGACCGGTTGTTCGTGCGGTACGGCGGACGGGTGAGGGCCGGTGACGTCGTCGTGCTGCGGCATCCGCTCCAGCAGGATCTGCTCATCGTGAAGCGGCTGGTCGAGCGACGGGACGCCGGCTGGTGGGTGCTGGGGGACAACCCGGCCGCCGAGGGGGACAGCCGGGTCTTCGGAGCCGTACCGCCCGGGCTGGTGCTCGGGAGGGCGCTGGCGCGCTGCCGGCCGTGGACGCCGGGGCGTCAGCGCTCGGCCGGGGCGGTGCTCTCCTGGCTGTTCTCGGCGGTGCGGCCGGTGAGGTCGCCGCGGTCGGCCCGCTCGGCCTCCAGGCGCTTGCGGGCCCGGTAGGCGGCCACGTTGGCCCGGGTGGCGCAGCGGTCGGAGCAGTAGCGCCGGGAGCGGTTGGTGGAGGTGTCGAGGTAGACGTTGCGGCAGGGCGGGGCCTGGCAGAGGCCGAGCCGGTCGGCGCCGAACTCGGTCAGGTGGAAGGCGAGCCCCATGGCGGAGATCGCCGCGTAGCCGGCGGTCGCGTTGGACGAGTGGTCGGCGAGGTGCATGTGCCAGCGGGGCCGGCCCTCGTCGTCGAGGTGGTCGTGGCCGGAGATCTGCGGGCTGACCGGGAACTCCAGGAGGAGGGAGTTCAGGAGGTCGACGGCGCCGGTGTGGTCGCCCTCGTCCGCCGCCGTGAAGACGGCCCGCAGCCGGGCCCGGATCGCGCGGAAGCGGGGCAGGTCGGCCTCGGTGACCCGGCGGGCCATCTGCCCGGCGGGGCCGAAGAGTTCCTTGACCGCTTCGACGGTGGTGAGGCTGTCCCTGCCGCGGGCCGGCTCCTCGGTGTTGACGAGGCGCACGGCGTAATCCGAGTAATAGGCCAGTTCCACTTGTAGTCCTTACGGTGGCGGGCTAGGGTCGGCGTCGAGGGGGTAACTGGTGTTCCCCCTTCGAGGGTATTACGTTCTCGGGTTTTCTGTGGCGTCGACGACGGAGGGTACGGGCATGAGCGACACCGACTGGGCGGGCTGGCAGCAGAGCTGGGACCGCCAGCAGGAGTGGTACATGCCGGACCGCGAGGAGCGGTTCCGCGTCATGCTCGACATGGTCGAGGCACTGGTGGGACCGAAGCCCCGCGTCCTCGACCTCGCCTGCGGTACGGGAAGTATCACGGACAGGCTCCTCAAGAGGTTCCCGGACGCGGTCTCCACCGGCGTCGACCTCGACCCCGCGCTGCTCGCCATCGCCCGCGGCACCTTCGAGGGCGACGGGCGGGTCACCTTCGTGACGGCGGACCTCAAGGACCCCGCGTGGACCGCGAGCCTGCCGTACGACACGTACGACGCCGTCCTGACCGCCACGGCCCTCCACTGGCTCCACAGCGGCCCCCTGACCGCCCTCTACGGGCAGGTCGCCGGGCTCGTGCGGGAGGGCGGGGTCTTCATGAACGCCGACCACATGATCGACACGGCCACCCCGCGGATCAACGCCGCCGAGCGCGCCCAGCGGCACGCCCGGATGGACCGGGAGAAGGCCGCCGGGGTCGCCGACTGGGCCGAATGGTGGGCGCTCGCCGCGAAGGACCCCGCCCTCGCCGAGCCCACCGCCCGCCGCTTCGAGATCTACGGCGACCACGCCGACGGCGACATGCCCTCGGCCGGCTGGCACGCCGACACCCTCCGCGCCGCGGGCTTCGGCGAGGCCCGGCCGGTGTGGTGCTCGCCCTCGGACACGCTGCTGCTCGCCGTGAAGTAGCCGGGGACGCCGGAAGGGGCGGTGCGGGCCCGTGCCCGTACCGCCCCTTCCGCGCGCCTCACAGCACCTTGGACAGGAACGCCTTCGTCCGGTCGTGCTGCGGGTTGCCCAGGACCTCCCGCGGGTGGCCGGACTCGACCACCACGCCGCCGTCCATGAAGACCAGCGAGTCGCCGACCTCCCGGGCGAAGCCCATCTCGTGGGTGACGACGATCATCGTCATGCCCGACTCGGCCAGGTCCCGCATGACGTCGAGGACGTCACCGACGAGCTCCGGGTCGAGCGCCGAGGTGGGCTCGTCGAAGAGCATCAGCTTCGGCTCCATCGCCAGCGCGCGGGCGATGGCGACGCGCTGCTGCTGGCCGCCGGAGAGCTGGGACGGGTAGTTGCCCGTCTTGTCGCCGAGGCCCACCCGGTCGAGCAGGCGCTCGGCCCGCTCGCGGGCGACGGCCTTGGACTCGCCCTTCACCTGGATGGGCGCCTCCATCACGTTGGCCAGGGCCGTCATGTGGGGGAACAGGTTGAAGCGCTGGAAGACCATGCCGATGTCCCGGCGCTGGGCCGCGACCTCGCTGTCCTTCAGCTCGTAGAGCTTGTCGCCCTTCTGGCGGTAGCCCACGAGCTGACCGTCGACCGAGAGCCGGCCGCCGTCGATCCGCTCCAGGTGGTTGATGCAGCGCAGGAAGGTCGACTTGCCGGAGCCGGACGGGCCGACCAGGCAGAACACCTCTCCGCTGCGGACCTCCAGGTCGATGCCCCGGAGGATGTGGGCGGCGCCGTAGGACTTGTGGACGCCCTCCGCCTTGACCATGAGCTCGCCGGTCATCGCGTCGCCTCCGGGGACCGCTTGAAGGTGGTGAGGTTCGCCTTGACCCGCTGCCACGGGGTGGGCGGCAGGCTGCGGAGCGAACCCCGGGCGAAACGGCGCTCCAGGTAGTACTGGCCGACGCTGAACACGCTGGTCAGCGCCAGGTACCAGATGGAGGCCACGAAGAGCATCTCCATCACGGCGCTGGAGGTGCTGCCGATGTTCGACGAGGCGCGGAGCACTTCGGTGTACTGCACGGCCGAGACCAGTGACGAGGTCTTCAGCATGTTGATGAACTCGTTGCCCGTCGGCGGCACGATGACCCGCATCGCCTGCGGCAGCACGATCCGGCGCATGGTCTTCGTCTGGGACATGCCGAGCGCGTGCGCCGCCTCGGTCTGGCCCTCGTCGACCGACTGGATGCCGGCGCGGACGATCTCCGCCATGTACGCGCCCTCGTTCAGGCCGAGGCCCAGGAGGGCGACCATGAACGGCGTCATGACGTCCACGGTCTCGTTCTTGTAGATCGGCCCGAGGTTGATGTACTCGAAGATCAGCGACAGGTTGAACCAGACCAGCAGCTGGACGTAGACCGGCGTGCCGCGGAAGAACCAGATGTAGAGCCACGCCACCGCGCCCGTGACCGGGTTCTTCGACAGGCGCATGACGGCGAAGAGGATGCCGAGCACCAGACCGAGCGCCATCGAGGCGACGCTGATGATGATCGTGTTCCACAGGCCGTCGATGATCGACGGGTCGAACAGCTTGTCCCACACCGTGTCCCAGATGATGTTGCCCTGGGAGAAGGCGTAGACGAGCCATCCGAGGAGGGCCACGACCACCACGGCGCTGATCCAGCGCCCGTAGTGGCGTACGGGCACGGCTTTGATGGCCTCGTACGGCGCGGCGGGGGAGCCGGACTCGGACGGCGTGGGTGCCGGGTCCTTGCTGAGCTTGTCAGTCATGACGACTGCCCTTCAGTGGTGCGAGGGGGGAAGCGGGCAGGTCACTTGCCGGCGTTGATCGTGGCCGACTTGACCGCGCTGTCCTCGACGTCCCACTTCTTCAGGGCCTCGGCGTAGGTGCCGTCCTTGATGATCGCGTCGAGCGCTTCCTTGACGGCGTCGCGCAGCTGGGTGTCGTCCTTGGAGACGGCGATGCCCATGAGGCCGACGTCGGTCTGGTTGCCGACGACCTCGAAGTCCTTGCCGCCGCCCGAGGTCTTCGCGATGTACGCGGCGACCGGGTAGTCGTTCAGGTCGGCGACCGCGCCGCCGGCCTTCACGCGGGTCTGGGCCTCGGCGTCGGTGTCGAACGCCTGAATCGTGAGCTTGTTCGAGCCGCACTTCGTGGCCTGCGCCTTGAAGGTGTCCTCGTAGATCGTGCCGCGCTGGACGGCGACGGTCTTGCCGCACAGGTCGTCGAGGGAGTTGACGCCCTGCGGGTTGCCCTTCTTGACCAGCAGGGAGACGCCGGAGGAGAAGTAGTCGACGAAGTCGACGCCCTTGCCGATCTTCTTCCCTTCGTCGTCCAGGCCCTCCTGGCGCTTCTTGTTGTCCGTCATGGAGGACATGACGAGGCTGTGGCGGCCGGACTCCAGGCCGGTGATCAGGCCGTCGAAGGTGCCCGAGGTGAACTCGAGCTTCACGCCGAGCTGCTTGCCGAGCGCGGCGGCGATGTCGGGGTCGACCCCGACGATCTTGCCGTCCTGGGTGAACTCCATCGGGGCGTAGGAGGCGTCCGTGCCCACCTTGATGACGCCGGCCTTCTGGATGTCGGCGGGCAGCTTGGAGAAGAGGGGGGCGGAGTTGGCGGCCGTGCCGCCCTCCTTGGTGGAGCCGCCCTCGGTCTGGTCACCGCAGGCGGTCAGCAGCATCGAGCCGGCGACCGCGATGGCGGCGACCGCGGCAAGACGGGAGGTGCGGGTCTTGGCGGCGGTCGTACAGCGCGTGGAGCGTGCGGTCATGGTCGGGATCCTCCGGCGTGTGAGGGAGTTGCCATAGGCGTTGCCAAGGGGTCGCGTACGCGTCTTCGAGTGTCGCGACCTCGTGTGATTACGGCATCTTGCCATTCGGACCGCCTCAAACCGACGGCCACGGATGTCAAAATCGGGTAACGGGTGACGACCGAACCCCGACAGGCCGGTACATCAGGGCCGGATCATCTTTCGTGGCCTTCCCGCTTTACCGAAGAATCTACGGCCGATCTCGCCATTCGGACGGCACGAACAGAGCCAAACGGGCGCTGGCGGCATCTTTCCTGATAACGGGTGACGAGTCGTTCTCCGTACGCGTCCGGAAGCACTCGGTATGAGTCGCGTCACCGAGTGGATACGGACTCGTCTGCGGTGCCGTCTGTCCGGTAAGAAGGATCCTTACACCCCTCATCCGGGGCTCAGGGCGCGTTGTGCGGCGCGCCCGCGCGGCTGCCCGACACGGCGGCCGCGGGACCCGCCCACCGCTCCACACCAGGAGCGGCAACCCTCGACAACAGACATAAGGGGTCTCACCCAATGGCAGCGGAGATCGTCAATCCCCCGAGCGAGAGCGGTACGCAAGGAGCTCCCGAGGAGCCCTTCGACCCGGCTTTCGCCCTCCACCGCGGCGGCAAGATGGCCATTCAGGCCACCGTCCCCGTCCGTGACAAGGACGACCTGTCCCTCGCGTACACCCCCGGCGTCGCCAAGGTGTGCACCGCGATCGCCGAGAATCCCGAGCTGGTCCACGACTACACGTGGAAGTCCCAGGTCGTGGCCGTCGTCACCGACGGCACCGCCGTGCTCGGCCTCGGCGACATCGGCCCGGAGGCCTCCCTCCCGGTCATGGAGGGCAAGGCGATCCTCTTCAAGCAGTTCGGCGGCGTGGACGCCGTCCCGATCGCCCTCGCGACCACCGACACCGACGAGATCGTCGAGACCGTCGTCCGGCTCGCCCCGTCCTTCGGCGGCGTGAACCTGGAGGACATCTCGGCCCCGCGGTGCTTCGAGATCGAGCGCAAGCTCCAGGAGCGCCTCGACATCCCGGTCTTCCACGACGACCAGCACGGCACCGCCATCGTCACCCTCGCCGCCCTGCGGAACGCGGCGAAGCTGACCGGCCGGACCCTCGGCGACCTGCGCGCCGTCATCTCCGGCGCGGGCGCGGCCGGTGTGGCCATCGCCAAGTTCCTCCTGGAGGCCGGCATCGGCGACGTCTGCGTCGCCGACCGCAAGGGCGTCGTCAGCAGCGACCGCGAGGACCTCACGGACGTCAAGCGCGAGATCGCCGGGCTCACCAACAAGGCGGGCCTCACCGGCTCCCTGGAGACCGCCCTCGCCGGCGCCGACGTCTTCATCGGCGTCTCCGGCGGTACGGTCCCCGAGGCGGCCGTCGCCTCCATGGCCAAGGACGCCTTCGTCTTCGCCATGGCCAACCCGAACCCCGAGGTCCACCCCGACGTCGCCCACAAGTACGCGGCGGTCGTGGCCACCGGCCGTTCGGACTACCCCAACCAGATCAACAACGTCCTCGCGTTCCCCGGCATCTTCGCCGGCGCGCTCCAGGTCCGGGCCTCCCGGATCACCGAGGGCATGAAGATCGCCGCCGCCGACGCCATCGCCGGTGTCGTCGGTGACGCGCTCGCCGCCGACTGCGTCATCCCGTCGCCGTTCGACGACCGGGTCGCCCCGGCCGTCGCGGCCGCGGTCGCCGCCGCCGCGCGCGCCGAGGGCGTCGCCCGCCGCTGACCCCAGCCCGCGGACGGCCCCTGAGAGGGCCCCGTCCGGGTCCGCCGCATCGGACCCCGGACGGGGCCCTTTCGCATGCGCTCAGCCCTGCCGGGGGACGGCGGCGGGCTCGTGCCGGCCCGCCAGGAAGACGGCCGCCGTCGAGGGCCGCACCGCGTAGTCCGCGCCCCGCTCGCCCTCCCACCAGGTGAACGGGTAGCGGCGTCCGGCCTCCTCCCGCGCGGCGGACATCCCGTTCAGGACGCCGGCCACCGCGCTCGCCGGGTTCGTCCCGTCGGTACGGCCCAGGGCGTGCGTGAAGAGCTCGGTGCAGTGCACCCGCTGTCCGGGACGCTCCACGAGGTAGTCCAGGACGAGCCCGGCGTTCGGTGTCAGGGCCGCCCTGAAACCGGCCGCCAGCGCGCGGTCCTCGGGGCCCCACTCCGGGTCGGAGTCGTGCCCGGATCCCCCCGAGTGACTGCCCCACCGAGGGTCGTTCTCCGTCAGGAACACCGTCATGTCCGTCATGACGGAACGCTATCGGGCGTCGGCGGGCGCGCTCCCCGGAGGGGGCGGGGCCGAGGGGACGCGCGTCACACCGGGAGCCGGTTCCGCGTGGTCCCCGTCGCCGCCTAGGGTCAAAGCCATGTTCGCTGCCTACGCCGCCCGAATCGACCGCGACCAGCCCCTGAACGGACTCGAGTTGGGCGAACGCCCCGAGCCCGGGGCGCGTCCCGGCTGGACCACCGTCACCGTCAGGGCCGCCTCGCTCAACCACCACGACCTGTGGTCGCTGCGCGGGGTCGGACTGCCCGAGGAGAAGCTGCCGATGATCCTCGGCTGCGACGCCGCCGGGATCGACGAGAACGGCAACGAGGTCGTCCTGCACTCCGTCATCGGCCAGACCGGGCACGGCGTCGGACCGGACGAGCCCCGCTCCATCCTCACCGAGCGCTACCAGGGCACCTTCGCCGAGCGCGTCACGGTCCCCAGCTGGAACGTGCTGCCCAAGCCGAAGGAGCTCTCCTTCGAAGAGGCCGCCTGCCTCCCCACCGCCTGGCTGACCGCCTACCGCATGCTCTTCACCAACGCCGGGGTCCGCCCCGGCGACTCGATCCTCGTCCAGGGCGCCGGCGGCGGTGTCGCCACCGCCGCGATCGTCCTCGGCAGGGCGGCCGGCCTGCGGGTCTTCGCCACCAGCCGGGACGAGGCCAAGCGGAAGCGGGCCGTGGAGCTCGGCGCGGTCGAGGCGTACGAGCCCGGGGCGCGGCTGCCCCGGAGGGTGGACGCCGTCATCGAGACCGTCGGCGCCGCCACCTGGTCGCACTCGGTCAAGTCCCTGCGCCCCGGCGGCACCCTCGTCATCTCCGGCGCCACCAGCGGCGACCGCCCCTCGCACGCCGAACTGACCCGGATCTTCTTCCTGGAGCTGAAGGTGGTCGGCTCCACCATGGGCTCCAAGGACGAGCTGGAGGACCTCCTCTCCTTCTGCGCGGCCACCGGGGTCCGCCCGGTGATCGACGAGGTGCTGCCGCTGGACCGGGCCCGCGAGGGCTTCGAGAAGATGGCCGCCGGCGACCTCTTCGGAAAGATCGTGCTGACGACCTCTTGATACGGGTCGGTCGACCTGATGGGATCTCCGGCACGTGAAACGTGAACAACGCTCACTTCCCCGTGCCGGAGGCCTCCGTGTCCCGCTTGTCGCGCACCACCCTCGTGGCGACCGCCGTCGCCGCCTCCCTGCTCGCCACCCTCGCCCCCACCGCCACCGCCACCGCCACCGCCCCCACGGCCACCGCGGCCACCGCGGCCCGCACCGGCGCCGAGCCCGGCGCGGACGGGATCCCCGCCCTCACCGACTCCCGGGGCCGCGTCCTCACCCTGCGCGGCTGGAACGTCGAGGACAAGGCCAACCGCGGTGACGCCGCCCTCTCCGCCGTGACGGAGAAGCACTTCCGCGACATGCGCGCCAAGGGCTACAACTTCGCCCGCCTCCTCGTCTTCTGGGACGACCTGGAGCCCCGGCCCGGCCACTACAGCCAGACCTATCTGCGCAAGGTCGAGCGCGTCCTGGACTGGGCCGAGAAGCATGACGTCAAGGTGCTGCTCGACGCCCACCAGGACGTCTTCGGCCCCGCCTTCGGCCACCGGGGCATCCCCGCCTGGGCCACCAGGACCGACGGACTGCCCTTCACCCCGCGCCCCGACGACTGGTTCTCCGAGTACTTCGAGCCCGCCGTCCAGCGCGCCTTCACCCACCTCTACGAGGACGAGGACCTCCGCCGCGCCCAGGCCCGCATGTGGCAGGTGCTCGCCGACCGCTTCGACGACCACCCGGCCGTCCTCGGCTACGACCCCATCAACGAGCCCATGGGCGAGATCCGCGAGGGCGAGGACCTGCCCACCGCCGCCCGCCGCATCGAGCGCGAACAGCTCACCCCCATGTACAACCGGATCGCCGACTCCATCCGCAAGGCCGACCGGGACGCCTGGATCTTCGTCGAGCCGACCCCGATCGTCGGCGAGGGAGTGCCCACCGGCCTCGGCCGGATCGACGACCCGAAGATCGTCTACGCCCCGCACTTCTACAACACCGGCATGGAGGCGGGCGCCGACTACGACCCCGCCGCCGGCTGGATCGAGAGCTACGAGCAGGCCGTCACCCTCTACCCCAAGGAGTACAAGGTCCCCGTGGTGGTGGGGGAGTGGGGCCCGCTCAACAACTCCCTGCCCAACATGAACCGCTTCTACCGCGACGCCATGGCCTCCCTCGGCCGCTACGCCTCCGGCTGGGCCGGCTACGTCTGGTGCTACGGCGGCGGCTACTGCGCCGTGGACGGCACCGGCGCCTTCCGCGCCAACAAGGAGCTGACCGCCGAGCCGTACGCGGAGGCCGTCGCCGGCCGGGTGCGCTCCGCCGCGTACGAGCCGGGGACCGGCGTCTACCGCCTGGAGTACGACGCCGCCGGCCGCCGCGGCTCCCGCGTCACCGAGCTGGCGCTGCCGCCCGGCGACTGGAAGGTCACGGCCCGCGGCGCGCTCGTGCTGCGCGACCGGGACCGCGTCCGGGTCCGCGTCCTCGCCCTCCCGGGCGCCCGGGTCACCGTCACCGTGACCCGGACCGGTCCGGCGGCCCGCTGACCCGGTCCGGCGGCCCTCCGCTCAGGACTCCGCGCGGGGGCGGAGCATCCCGGTGATGCGGACGGCCGCCGTGGCCAGGTGGTCGCGGGCCCGGGCGAGCTGGGCGTCCGTCACCCCGTGGTCGCGGGCCGCGTCCCGCACCTCGTCCCGGAAGCGGTCGAGCAGCCGGTCCAGATCCCGTGCCGGGTCACCCGAACCCGCCCCGTCCAGCGCCCACGAGGGGGTCACGGCCTCCCCGGCCGGGTCCGGCAGGGTCACGTCCGCCAGGGGCACGTCGACCGGCGGGGTGCCCGCCGCGCCGGCCCGGGCCCTGGGGTGGCCCGAGACGAGGTCGCCCAGCTGGGCGGTGATCCCCGACAGGCCCTCCCAGACGGTCTGCGGCCACTCGCCCTTGGCGAAGCGGTTCTGGACCTCGTCCTGCACCTGCTGGGCGACCCGCTGGAACTCGCTCGCCCGGAGCGTCGCCGAGCGGGCCTCCTCCTTCGCCTGCCGGGCCTGCTCCTTCCACTCCCGCTTGGCCTTGCGCAGCTCCTCCTTGACCTCGGCGAAGGAGCCTCCCTCCGCCGTCCGGGTCCGGCTCGCCGCCGCGCGCATCTCGCTGCGCACCCGGCCCGCCGCGCCCCGCACGTCCTCGCGGATCTCGGCGGCCAGCTCCGAGACGGAGTCCCGGATCTCCCGCTCCAGGGCGTCGAGTTCGGCGTCCCGGCCGGCCAGCTCGGCACGGCCCGCCTCGGTGATCGAGTAGACCTTCCGGCCGCCCTCGCTGGTGTGGGTGACGAGCCCCTCGGCCTCCAGCTTGGCCAGCCGCGGGTAGACCGTGCCGGCCGAGGGGGCGTACAGGCCCTGGAAGCGCTCCTCCAGGAGCCGGATCACCTCGTAGCCGTGGCGGGGGGCCTCGTCGAGCAGCTTGAGGAGGTAGAGACGGAGTCGGCCGTGGGCGAAGACGGGGGACATGTCAGAGCACCTTTCCGGGCGCGGGGGCGGAGGAGTCGGCGGAGGCTTCCGGGGCCGCCGGGCCCTCGGGGGCGCCGGGGTCGTCGGCGGCCTCCGGGCGGCGGAGGAGGGCGATCGAGCCGGAGACCGTGGTCGCCCTGAGCGTGCCACTGCCCTCGCCGAGGGTCCCGGTGAGGGACTTGGCGCCCCACTCGCCGCCCACCCGCAGGTCCTCGAAGGCGTTCGACACCGAGCCGCTCGTGGTGCTCGCCTCGACCCGGGCGTCCGCCGGGTGCGGCAGCCGGACGGCGACCTCGCCGGAGACGCTGGTGAGCCGGATGTCGGCCGGCGGCGCCCCGGCCGGAGCCGGGTCCAGGTCCAGGACCATGTCCCCGCTGACGGTCTCCGCCCGCACCGCCGAGCCGGAGCCCTCGATCACGGTCACGTCACCCGTCACCGAGACGACCCGCAGCGCGCCGGTCACCGACTGGGCCTCCAGGGCGCCCGAGACGCTCTCCGCGCGGACCGGGCCGGAGAGCCCCCGCAGCGTCGTGGAGCCGGTCACCCCGCGCACCTCGGTGCGGCCGCGCAGACCGGACACCACCGTGTCCGCCGTGACCGCCCCCACCTCGACCTCGGCGCCGGCCGGGACGGCGACCGAGACCACCGCCCGCCGCTTGTGGGACTTGCTGTCGATCCACTTGAGGATGCCCTTCCAGTGCAGGTCCTCATAGGTCACGGTCAGCGTGGAGCCCTCCTGGGTGACGATCAGGGGCGGGCCCTCGATCTCCGTGATCTCCACCCGGGCCGTGCTCTCCTCGGTGCCCACCACGTTCACCGCGCCGCCCACGACGCGGACGCGCAGCCGTGTCACGGGGTCGGCGGGCGCGAGTTTCACCGGTTCGGTGACGGACCACTCGGTCATGGTGCTGACCTCCCGTTTCTCGAAGCTCTCGTCGAGCGGCGCCCGGCGACGCAACACATCGCGACACCCTGTCGCGACTTCGAGATTCACGATATATCGCGGTGTGGCGGAGTCAACCCTGATTGAACCCTGACAGGGTCGGAGCAATCACCGCCGTACACGGACAAACTGGCCTAGCGTAGGGCCCATGAACGCGACATCCGGACCGAGCCCCGCCGGGGCGCTGCTGCTGTGCCGAGCCGATCCCCCGGCGGTCCGGCCGCCCGCCCAGCTCCTGCGGGAGCCGCTGCTCCTGGCCACCGCCGGAGCGGACTGGAGCGTCCTCGTGCCGGAGGGGAAGCCGTGGCGGAGCGACGGGGAGTCGGTCGAGCGGGTCGTCACCGGCTGGGCCACCGCCCTCGCCGTCTCCGCCGCCGGCCGGCCCGTCCTCGCCCTCTGGTGGGACGGGGACCGCGCCGGGATCACCCTCGCCGCTGGCTTCCGCCGCACCGTCGGCTACACCTGGCTCGCGGACGGCACCCCGGCGGGCGAGGACGAGGCCATGCGGACCCTCGCGGAGCGCCTCGTCCTCGACCCGGTCCTCGACGTCCAGGCCCTGGAGCCGCTCACCCTCCCCGACCCCGAGGCCGACTCCCGTACCCGCCTCCTGGGCCTCGTCGCCGTCCTCGCCCGCACCGGCCTCGAACTGCCCACCGGCATCGACCCCGGCGAGGCCCCCGACCGGCTCCGCGGGGCGGCCCTCGCCGCCGGCGCCGAGCAGCTGGAGTGGCCGGGCTGGCGCGACGCCGTCCTGGCCGAACTCGACGCCGTGGAGGAGGGCCCCATCGGCCCGTACGTACGCGGCCCCCGGGCGCGCCTCCTGGGCGGAGCCCAGCTCGCCGCGGGCGTCCCGCTGCTCCTCTGGGGGCTCGGCAGGCGCAGCGGCGGCTGGACGGCGGCGGGAGCCCTCCTCGTCGCCCACGGGGTCCTCGGACTCGCCTACGACCGGCTGCGCGGGCACTGACCCCCGCAGACGCCGAAGGCCCCTCCCGTGCGGGAGGGGCCTTCGGCGTCTACTCTGCTCGGCCCCGCCGGGCCCTGTGCGTCCCTACTCGTCGTCCTCGTCCTCGTCGTCGAGACGGGCCAGCCAGGTCGCGAGGCGCTCGACCGGCACCTCGAAGTCGGGGTTGAGATCGACGAAGGTCCGCAGCTGCTCGGCGAGCCACTCGAAGGTGACCTCCTCCTCGCCGCGCCGCTTCTCCAGTTCCTCGATGCCACGGTCGGTGAAGTACATGCGATCCAGGATAGGCCTGCCGGACAGGCCGGAGGCCCGGCACCCCACCAGGGGTGCCGGGCCTCCGCGCGAGGCGCCGACGTCAGGCGTCGAAGACCTCGTTGACCAGCTGCTGCTGCTCCGCCTGGTGACGCTTGGCCGAGCCGACCGCCGGGGACGAGGAGTGCGGGCGGGAGATCCGGCGCAGGCGCTCGCCCGCCGGGATGTCCGCGCCGACCGCCAGGTCGAGGTGGTCGATCAGGTTGAGGGCGATGAACGGCCACGCGCCCTGGTTCGCCGGCTCCTCCTGCGCCCAGATGTACTTCGCCGCGTTCGGGTACTTGGCGATCTCGGCCTGGAGCTCGGCACCCGGCAGCGGGTACAGGCGCTCCAGACGGATGATCGCGGTCTCCGTGTCGCCGCGCTTCTGCCGCTCGGCCTCCAGGTCGTAGTAGACCTTGCCGGCGCAGAAGACGACCTTGCGGACGTCGGCCGGGTTCACGGTCGAGTCGCCGATCACCGGGCGGAAGCCGCCGGTGGTGAACTCCTCCACCTTGGACGCCGCGGCCTTCAGGCGCAGCATCGACTTCGGGGTGAAGACGATGAGCGGCTTGTGGTGCGGGTTGTGCACCTGCCAGCGCAGGAGGTGGAAGTAGTTCGACGGCAGCGTCGGCATGGCGACCGTCATGTTGTCCTGGGCGCACATCTGGAGGAAGCGCTCGGGACGGGCGGACGAGTGGTCCGGGCCCTGGCCCTCGTAGCCGTGCGGCAGGAGCAGGGTGACGCCGGAGGTCTGGCCCCACTTCTGCTCGGCCGAGGAGATGAACTCGTCGACGACGGTCTGCGCGCCGTTGACGAAGTCGCCGAACTGGGCCTCCCAGACGACCAGCGAGCTGGGACGGGCCAGCGAGTAGCCGTACTCGAAGCCCATCGCCGCGTACTCGCTGAGCAGCGAGTCGTAGACGTTGAAGTGGGCCTGGTCCTCGGACAGGTAGAGCAGCGGGGTGTAGTCCTCGCCGGTCTCCTGGTCGACGAGCACCGCGTGGCGCTGGCCGAAGGTGCCGCGGCGGGTGTCCTGGCCCGAGAGGCGGACCGGGGTGCCCTCCATCAGCAGGGAGCCGATGGCGAGGGTCTCGCCGAAGCCCCAGTCGATGGTGCCGTCGTCGATGGAGGCCGCGCGGCGCTGGAGCTGCGGCAGCAGGCGGGAGTGGACGGTGACCCGCTCCGGGATGCTGACCTGGGACTCGGCGATCCGCTTGACGACCTCCTGGGAGACCGCGGTGGTGACGGCGACCGGGAACTTCGCCTGGGCGTCCGGGACGGTCGTCGCCGCCGGGGCGGCGGTGGCCTCGCGGACCTCCGCGAACACCTTCTCCAGCTGGCCCTGGAAGTCCTGGAGCGACTGCTCCGCCTCTTCGAGGGTGATGTCGCCGCGACCGATGAGGGACTCGGTGTACAGCTTGCGCACCGAGCGCTTCTTGTCGATCAGGTTGTACATCTGCGGGTTGGTGAACGACGGGTTGTCGCCCTCGTTGTGACCGCGGCGGCGGTAGCAGATGAGGTCGATCACGACGTCCTTGTTGAACGTCTGGCGGAACTCGAAGGCGAGCCGCGCGACGCGGACCACGGCCTCCGGGTCGTCGCCGTTCACGTGGAAGATCGGCGCCTCGATCATGCGGGCCACGTCGGTGGCGTACATGGAGGAGCGGGACGACTCGGGAGCCGCCGTGAAGCCGACCTGGTTGTTGATGACGATGTGGACCGTGCCGCCGGTGCGGTAGCCGCGCAGCTGCGACATGTTCAGGGTCTCGGCCACCACGCCCTGGCCCGCGAAGGCCGCGTCGCCGTGGAGGGCCACCGGCAGGACGGTGAAGTCCGTGCCGCCCTTGTTGATGACGTCCTGCTTGGCGCGGACGACGCCCTCCAGGACCGGGTCGACCGCCTCCAGGTGGGAGGGGTTGGCGACCAGGGAGACCTTGATCTCCTCGCCGTCGAGACCGGTGAAGGTGCCCTCGGCGCCCAGGTGGTACTTCACGTCGCCGGAGCCGTGCATCGACTTCGGGTCGAGGTTGCCCTCGAACTCGCGGAAGATCTGCGCGTACGACTTGCCCACGATGTTCGCGAGGACGTTGAGGCGGCCGCGGTGGGCCATGCCGATGACGACCTCGTCCAGGCGGGACTCGGCGGCGGAGTCGATGACCGCGTCGAGCAGCGGGATGACGGACTCGCCGCCCTCCAGGGAGAAGCGCTTCTGGCCGACGTACTTCGTCTGCAGGAAGGTCTCGAAGGCCTCGGCCGCGTTCAGCCGGCGGAGGATGCGGAGCTGCTCCTCGCGCTCCACGCGCGCGTGGGGACGCTCGACGCGGTCCTGGATCCACTTGCGCTGCTTCGGGTCCTGGATGTGCATGAACTCGATGCCGGTGGTGCGGCAGTACGAGTCGCGGAGCACGCCGAGGATGTCGCGGAGCTTCATCATCGACTTGCCGGCGAAGCCGCCGACCGCGAACTCCCGCTCCAGGTCCCACAGGGTGAGGCCGTGCTCGGTGATGTCCAGGTCGGGGTGCTTGCGCTGCTTGTACTCCAGCGGGTCGGTGTCGGCCATGACGTGGCCGCGGACCCGGTAGGAGTGGATCAGCTCGAAGACGCGGGCGGCCTTGGTGACGTCGTCGTCGTGCGAGGCGTCGATGTCCTTGAGCCAGCGGACCGGCTCGTAGGGGATCCGCAGCGACTTGAAGATGTCGTCGTAGAAGCCCTGCTCGCCGAGGAGGAAGTTGGCGACGACGCGCAGGAACTCGCCGGAGGCGGCGCCCTGGATGACCCGGTGGTCGTAGGTCGACGTCAGGGTCATGACCTTGGAGATGCCGAGCTTGTTCAGGGTGTCCTGGGAGGTGCCCTGGAACTCCGCCGGGTAGTCCATCGAGCCGACGCCCATGATGACCGACTGTCCGGGCATCAGACGCGGGACGGAGTGGACGGTGCCGAGGCCGCCGGGGTTGGTCAGGGAGACCGTGACGCCGGTGAAGTCCTCCATCGTCAGCTTGCCCACGCGGGCGCGCTTGACGATGTCCTCGTACGCCTGCCAGAACTCGAAGAAGTTGAGCGTCTCGGCCTTCTTGATGCCCGCGACGACGAGCTGGCGGTCGCCGTTCGGCTTCACCAGGTCGATGGCGAGGCCGAAGTTCACGTGCTCCGGCTTGACCAGGGTCGGCTTGCCGTCCTTCTCCGCGAAGGAGTAGTTCATCGACGGCATGGCCTTGATCGCCTGCACCATGGCGTAGCCGATGAGGTGGGTGAAGGAGATCTTCCCGCCCCGGGCGCGCTTCAGGTGGTTGTTGATGACGATCCGGTTGTCGAAGAGCAGCTTCACCGGGACGGCGCGGACGGACGTGGCCGTCGGCACCTCCAGCGAGGCGTTCATGTTCTTCGCGACGGCGGCGGCCGGGCCGCGGAGCGTGATCAGCTCGGGGCCGGCGGGCGCCTCGGCGGCGGGCGCGGCCTTGACGGGCGCCGGAGCGGCGGCCGGGGCGGGCTTCACGGCGGCCGGAGCGGCGGCGGCGGGCTTCGCCGGGGCGGCCGGAGCCGGAGCCGGGGCGGCCGGGGCGGGGACGGCGGCCGTCGGAGCGGCAGGCGCGGCCTGTGCGGGGCCCGTCTGCGGCGCCGGGGGCGCGGTCGTGGTGGCGGCCGGGGCGGGCGGGGTCTCCGCCGCACCCGGCTTGTAGTCGGCGAAGAAGTCCCACCAGGCACGATCGACCGAATTCGGGTCCTGGAGGTACTGCTGGTAGATCTCGTCGACGAGCCACTCATTGGCGCCGAAGGCGGCTGCGGGGCTCACGCCACGCCCGTCTTGGTCGGCCGGGGAGCTCGGGGTACTGGGGGACTGAGACGACACGGCGGCAACCGCCCTCTTCCGCTTCGCAAGGTGATGGACAGCGGAAATAAAGGCTACGCCTGTCTCGCCGGGACGCGCAGGCCGGGCAGTCCAACGTCGCGCAAGTCACACTTGACGGGGTGTTTCGACGCCGTGAATGGCGGGAAACAAGCGTGGTTCCGCACCTGTGAGGGTACGGAAAAGCACGGGCTACGGCCCCCTTCGGCCGCACCCTGACCACGTCCTGCCACTGATCACGCAGAACGTTCGCTTCCGGTTCGAACCCTACGTCAATCGCGGAGGGGAAGGCTGCCCGGAAGAGTGACCCGGATGCGGCACCCGCGTGAAGATTCGGCCACGCCGATCCCGCCACCGTGGAGATCCACCGCCCAGCGCGCGATCGCCAGACCGAGGCCCGTGCCGCCGTCGCTCCCCGGCCCCTGCCGGTCCGGGGCCGTGCCCCGGTTGAACCGCTCGAAGACCTTGTGGCGCTCCGCCTCCGGAATGCCCGGACCCTCGTCCTCGACCACCAGCTCCAGCGACTCCGGGTACGGCCCGCGCCGCGCCCGCACCGTCACGCGCCCGTGCGGCGGGGAGTGCTTCACCGCGTTGTCGATCAGGTTCGCCATCACCTGGTGCAGCCGCTCCACGTCCGCGTAGGCCGTCAGGTCGGACGGCGACACGTCCAGGTGCAGGTGCACGTCCGTACGCCGGTGCAGACCGGACGTCGACGGGAGCCCGCGCTGCGCGGCGGCCAGGTTCGCCTCCCGCAGCACCCCCGACAGATAGGGCCACACCTCGAAACGGCACGCCCGGAGCTGTACGACACCGTTGTCGAGCCGCGACAGGTCGAGCAGCGTCTCCACCAGCCGGCCCAGCCGCTCCGTCTGCTTCAGCGCCGAGCGCATGGTCTCCGGATCGGCCTCCGAGACCCCGTCGACCACGTTCTCCAGCACCGCCCGCAGCGCCGCGATCGGCGTGCGCAGCTCGTGCGAGACGTTGGCGACCAGCTCCTTGCGGTGCCGGTCCACCGCCTCCAGGTCGTCCGCCATGCGGTTGATCGTCGAGGCCAGGTCGCCCAGCTCGTCGCGCCGGTCCGCGCCCCGCACCCGCCGCGAGAAGTCGCCGCGCGAGATCGACCCCGCCACCGTGTTCATCTCGTCCAGCGGCGCCGTCAGCGACTGCGCCACGAACTGCGTGATCAGCAGCGTCGCGATCATCGCGAAGATCGTGATGTACCGGAACTCGGTGGACGTGCGGATCGCCACCAGGGCCAGGCCCGAGGTCAGCAGCACCGCGCCGACGACCAGCGCCCCCAGTTTCGTCTTGATCGAGATCGCGATCCGGCGCCTGGACCCCCCCGGGCGCCGCGCCGGCCGGCTCACGGCGCCGGGGTCTCCAGCGCGTACCCGACCCCGTGCACCGTACGGATCCGCTCGGCGCCGATCTTCCGGCGCAGCGCCTTGATGTGGCTGTCCACGGTCCGGGTGCCGGAGGCGTCCGCCCAGTCCCACACCTCGGCGAGCAGCTGCTCCCGGGAGAGCACCGCGCGTGGGGTGCCGGCCAGGCAGACCAGCAGGTCGAACTCGGTGGGCGTCAGGTGCACGTCCTCGGCCCGCACCCGGACCCGGCGCTGCGCGTGGTCGATCTCCAGCTCGCCCAGGCGCAGGATCCCGCTGCGCGGGGTCACGGCGGCGAGCGCGGCCCGCTCCACCCGGCGCAGCAGCACGTGCACCCGGGCGGCCAGCTCACGCATGGAGAAAGGCTTCGTCATGTAGTCGTCGGCGCCGACGCCGAGCCCGACCAGCATGTCGGTCTCGTCGTCCCGGGCCGTGAGCATCAGCACCGGCACCGGGCGCTGGGCCTGCACGCGCCGGCAGACCTCCAGGCCGTCGAAGCCGGGCAGCATCACGTCGAGGACCATCAGGTCCGGCTGCCACGCCTCGGCGGCCTCCACGGCCGCGGGGCCGTCGGTCGCCGTCTGGACCAGGAAGCCCTCCGCGCGCAGCCGGGCGGAGACCGCCTCCACGATCGTCGCGTCGTCCTCGACGACCAGGACGCGCCGCTGGGCCCCCGGAGTCGCCGCACCCTGGTGAGTGGTGTGTGTCTGCTCCATTGCCCCGCCTCGCGTCGCCGATGTCGGTGCAGCAGCCTAGAGGTACCCGCGGTGTCCCGGCTACGCAGGACGGACGGCGAGGTGGACCACGTCCGGGACGCCCCGGGCAACGGGGACCTCTTCCGTCCGTACCCCGCTGAATCCGGCATTCCGCAAGGACTCTTCGAAATCGCCGGACGGCCGGGCCGACCAGACGGCGAGGACCCCGCCGGGGTTCAGCCGCGCCGCGCACGACGCCAATCCCCGTGCCCCGTAAAGGGATCCGTTGTCCTCGGTGACCGTCCAGTCCGGCCCGTTGTCGATGTCGAGGCACAGGGCGTCGTAGGTGTCGGTGGTGGTCTCCAGATACGTCACCAGGTCCGTGTGCAGGATCACGGCCCGCTCGTCGGCGAGGGCGCGCCCGGAGAGCGAGGCGAGCGGGCCGCTCCGGTGCCAGTCGATGATCGCCTCCTCCCGCTCGACCACCGCGATCCGCCCCCAGCGGGGGTCCGCGGCGGCGTGCGCGAGGGAGAAGCCGACGCCGAGCCCGCCGATCAGGACGGACGCGCCGGTCCGCGTCGGCTCGGGCAGCGCCTCCATCGCCGCGTCCACGAGCAGCCGTTCGGAGCGCCCGTCGGAAGTGTCCATCAGGAAGGTGCCGTTGACGATGATCTCGTAGTCGGTGCGGTCCCCGGCGTCCCGGCGCCGTAGGACGACTTCGCCGTACGGGCTCTCGCGGCGGTCGAGGGTGACGGGGCTGTTCATGGGCAGTCACTCCGTGTCTCGTCGTGCGGTACGCGTCGTCCCGGCCATCCTGGCCGAGCGCGGCGGGCCGGGACAAACACGTTAAGGAGTCACGGGGTGACGCCGGGACCCCGTCGGACGGGGCCCGGGCGAGGGGTCCTCGGGGGCGCGGGGCCGCCCGCTTCACGGAGCCGTCGGCGGGCCGCCCCCGGGGAGGGCGTCGAAGACCCGCTGGAGGGCGGCGGGCCGCTCGCCGTCGCCCGCGACGACGAGCCGGCCGTCGTGCGTCACGGAGTACCGGAAGCCGTCGGCGACGGCGGGCCCTGACGGCCGCTCGGGCACGCGCGCGTAGGCGGGGTCCTGGAGGGCGGCCCGCAGCTCGGCCAGCCCCTCGGCGGCCATCCGCCCGGTGCGCGGCTCCCCGCTCCTGGAGGTCAGGGTCCAGGAGCCGTCCTCCCGCACCACCAGCCGGTTGTCCACCCCGGCGAACCCGCCGCTCACCCCGACCTCGACCAGCACGGCCCCGGCCCGGGGGACCGCGGCCGACTCCTCGGTGCCCGGGGTGGCTCCGGTGCCCGCCGTGCCCGTCGTGCTCGGAGCGCCCTCCGTGTCCGGTACGTCTCCCGTACTCGGCGTGCTGGCCGTGCTCGGCGTGCCGCGCGTGCTCGCGGTGCTCCCGCCTCCGCCGGTCGCCGGTCCGTCGGCGTCGGCGCAGCCGCCGACGCCGACGACCAGCGCCGCCACCACCGCGGGCACCGCGCCCCGCGCCCACACCCGCCCGCGCCCGAACCGCCGCTCCGCACCATGCTCCATGGGCCCGAGCATGCCCGCCCCCGGGCCCCCGCGCAGCCGGAACGCGCGGGGACGCGGGCGGGCTTCGAGGGTGATCGCTCAGAGCGAACAGCACCCGGGGAACATTCGCGGGCTCAGATGCATTGAGTCGGCATAGCTCAACTTGACTGCCGAAGGGGAGATCATGGCTTCTGAGTCCAAGCCGTCCGTGCCGCTGACGCTGCCTGTGCTGCCGCTCGACGACGAGGTCGTGCTGCCCGGCATGGTCGTGCCGCTGGACCTGTCCGACAACGACGTGCGGGCCGCCGTGGAGGCGGCGCAGGCCGCTGCCCGGGGCGGCGGCGGGAAGCCGCGGGTGCTGCTGGTGCCGCGGGTGGACGGGACGTACGCCGCGACCGGTGTGCTCGGGATCGTCGAGCAGGTGGGGCGGCTCTCGGACGGGGACCCGGGGGCGCTGATCCGCGGGATCGGCCGGGTGCGGATCGGGGCCGGGACGACCGGGCCCGGCGGGGCGCTGTGGGTGGAGGGGAGCACGGTCGAGGAGAGCGTGCCCGATCCGCTGCCCGGAGCCGTGACCGAGCTGGTCACGGAGTACAAGGCGCTCGCCACCAGCTGGCTGAAGAAGCGCGGCGCCTGGCAGGTCGTCGACCGCGTCCAGCAGATCGACGGAGTCGGCGCGCTCGCCGACAACTCCGGTTACTCGCCCTTCCTCACCGTCGAGCAGAAGGTCGCGCTCCTGGAGGCGGCCGACCCCGTCGCCCGCCTCCGGCTCGCCACCGCCCAGCTCCGCGAGCACCTCGCCGAGCAGGACGTCGCCGAGACCATCGCCAAGGACGTCCAGGAGGGCGTCGACAAGCAGCAGCGCGAGTTCCTGCTCCGCCGCCAGCTCGAAGCCGTCCGCAAGGAACTGCGCGAGCTCAACGGGGAGAAGGAGGGCGAGGAGTCCGACGACTACCGCGCCCGCGTGGAGGCCGCCGACCTGCCCGAGGCGGTCCGGGAGGCCGCGCTCAAGGAGGTCGAGAAGCTGGAGCGGTCCAGCGACCAGTCGCCCGAGGGCTCCTGGATCCGGACCTGGCTCGACACCGTCCTCGAACTGCCGTGGAACGAGCGGACCGAGGACCGGTACGACATCCGGGGCGCCCGGGCCGTCCTGGACGCCGAGCACTTCGGCCTGGAGGACGTGAAGGAGCGCATCACCGAGTACCTGGCCGTGCGCAAGCGGCGCTCCGAGCGCGGGCTCGGCGTCGTCGGCGGCCGGCGCGGCGGTGCCGTGCTCGCCCTGGTCGGCCCGCCCGGCGTCGGCAAGACCTCGCTCGGCGAGTCCGTCGCCCACGCCATGGGCCGGAAGTTCGTCCGCGTCGCCCTCGGCGGCGTGCGGGACGAGGCCGAGATCCGCGGCCACCGGAGGACGTACGTGGGCGCCCTGCCCGGCCGGATCGTCCGCGCGGTCAAGGAGGCCGGGTCCATGAACCCGGTGGTCCTCCTGGACGAGATCGACAAGGTCGGCTCCGACTTCCGGGGCGACCCCGCCGCCGCCCTGCTCGAAGTCCTCGACCCGGCGCAGAACCACACCTTCCGCGACCACTACCTGGAGGTCGAGCTCGACCTCAGCGACGTGGTGTTCCTGGCCACGGCCAACGTCCTCGAAGCCATCCCGGAGGCCCTGCTCGACCGCATGGAGCTGGTCCGCCTCGACGGCTACACCGAGGACGAGAAGGTCGTCATCGCCCGCGACCATCTGCTGCCCCGGCAGCTGGAGCGGGCCGGTCTGGAGACCGGCGAGGTGACCCTCGACGAGGCCGCGCTGCGGAAGCTGGCCGGCGAGTACACCCGGGAGGCCGGCGTCCGGACCCTGGAGCGGGCCGTCGCGCGGCTGCTCCGGAAGGTCGCCGCCCAGCACGAACTCGGCGACCGGGAGCTGCCGTTCACCGTCACGCCCGAGGACCTGCGGGACCTCATCGGCCGGCCGCACCACGTGCCCGAGTCCGCCCAGGACCCGGCCGAGCGGCGCACGGCCGTCCCCGGGGTGGCCACCGGCCTCGCGGTGACCGGGGCCGGCGGCGACGTCCTCTTCGTGGAGGCGTCCCTCGCCGACCCGGAGACCGGCGCCGCCGGGCTGACCCTCACCGGCCAGCTGGGCGACGTGATGAAGGAGTCCGCGCAGATCGCGCTCTCCTTCCTCCGCTCGCACGGCGCGGAGCTGGAGCTGCCCGTCACCGGTCTGAAGGACCGGGGCGCGCACATCCACTTCCCGGCGGGCGCGGTCCCGAAGGACGGCCCGAGCGCGGGCATCACCATGACGACCGCGCTGGCCTCGCTGCTCAGCGGCCGTCCGGTCCGCACCGACGTGGCGATGACCGGCGAGGTCTCCCTCACCGGCCGGGTGCTGCCCATCGGCGGCCTGAAGCAGAAGCTGCTCGCCGCGCACCGGGCCGGCATCACCACCGTGGTCATCCCCAAGCGGAACGAGGCCGATCTGGACGACGTCCCGGCCGAGGTCCTGGAGAAGCTGGAGGTCCACCCGGTGACCGACGTCCGGCAGGTCCTGGAGATCGCTCTGACCCCGGCGCGGGTCCCGGTCGCGACAGCCGCCTGACCGGAGCCCGGGCCCCGGCCCGGCCTCTCCGGCCCCGGTACGCGCGCGTACCGGGGCCGGACCCGTTCACGCGGGGGTCGTACGGCGCACGGCCTCGACGATCACCGAGGTCAGCGAGGGGTCGCCGGCGTGGGCGGCCCGCTGGAGGTCCGCGCCGGTGCCGCGGGCCAGCAGCCGCGCCACGCCCGCCTCGGCGCGCTCGCGGTCGCCCGCCTCCTCCAGGGCGGGGCGCACGTGGTCGAGCAGGGCGTGCAGCACCTCGCCGGCCGGGAGGGGCCGCCAGCTGCGCGGGTCGAGGAGCTCGCCGCCGAGGCCGTACCGGCTGGCCCGCCAGGCGGCGAGCCGCAGCACCACCGTCGACACCGGGTCGGGGAGCCGGCCCTGGCGCCACTCCCGGGCCGCGGTCTCCACCAGGGCGCGGCTCAGCACCGCCAGCAGGACGGTGTCCTCCAGGTCCAGGCAGACGTCGCCGACCCGGATCTCCACCGTCGGGTAGCGGCGGGAGAGCCGGGCGTCGAAGTAGACCATGTGGTCGTCGATCAGCACGTCGCTGGCGAGCATCTCGCGGGTGGTCCGCTCGTACGCGTCCACGTCGCCGTACAGCTCGCTCGGGCCGGACATCGGCCAGCGCTGCCACAGCTGGTGGCGCCAGCTGGCGTAGCCGGTGTCGACGCCCTGGCAGTAGGGGGAGTTGGCGCTGAGCGCGAGGAGCGGGGCGAGCCACGGGCGGATCCGGTCGAGGACGCCCACGCCCTCCTCGGGCGAGGAGAGGTGGACGTGGACGTGGCAGGCGCAGGCGAACTCCTCGTCCACGAGGCGGGCGTACCGGTCGTGGATCCGCTGGTAGCGGTCGTCCGGGGTGAGCAGCGGGCCGAAGTCCACGGGCGCGGTCGCGAGCGCCGCGACCGCGACCCCGGCCTCCCCGGCCGCCGCCGCGGCCGCGAGCCGGGCCGAGCGCAGCTGGTCGGCGAGCTGGGCGGTGGTGGTGCAGGGGGCGGTGCCGATCTCCAGCTGCTCGGAGTACAACTCGGGCTTCGCCGGCTCCGGGCCCCCGGCCCGCGGCCCGGCGTCGGCGTGCCAGGCGGCGATCTCGGTGACGGTGCCGGCGAGGGGCTGGGGGAGCCCGGTCTCGGGATGGACCAGGAGGAGCTCCTCCTCCACGCCGAACGTGCGCAGCCCTTCCCCGCGGTGGTAGACCCACCGCTGCTGGTTCCGCATGGAGCGCTCTCCTTCACGGGCGGATTCACGGGCGGACGGTGGTGCGCTGGCAGTCGTTCGAACAAACTTTTCAGCAAGGCTGTCCACGAACCGCCCCGCTTCCACCCTTCTTCGCACAGATGGCGCGAAATCGCCCCCCGGAGCGGACTCCGGGGGGCGAGGTGGGCGGGAGGGGGGGGGGAAGGGCGGGGCTTCCCGGGGGCGCCGGAGGGGTGGGCGGACCCCCGTCCCGCCCTCCCCCTCCCGCCGGCCTCCGGCTCCTAGGAGGCGGAGGAGTCGCGGCGGCGGCCGAGGAGCAGGCTGCCCCCGCCGAAGGCGGCGAGCGCGCCGGCGCCGGCCAGGGCCATCGGCAGCGGGGAGCCGGGCGCCTCGGTGGCCCCGGCGGAGAGCGCCGGCGGCTGCTCGTCGCCGCCGTGGCCCGCGTGGCTGACCGTGGACAGCTCGGCGCCGGCGGCCAGTTCGGCCTCGGTCGGGGCCTCGGCCCTCGACGTGGTGGAGGCGGCCGCGGCCGTGCCGAAGGTGACGTCCGAGCAGCTGTAGAACGCCTCGGGGCTGTCGTTGCGCTGCCACACCATGTAGACGACGTGGCGGCCGGAGCGGGCCGGGAGGTTGCCGGTGAAGGCGTAGTAGCCGTCGGTGGCGGTGCGGGTGGTGCCGTACACCGCGACCGGGGTGGCGTCGAGGTCGGACCACTTCAGCGGCTGGGTCGGGTCGAAGCCCGCCTTGGTGACGTACATCGTCATGGTGCCGGAGTGGGCGGCGGTGGCGCGGACGCGGAAGCCGAAGGGGCCGGCCGAGACCGGGGTGGCGGGCCAGTCGGTGCGCGCCCAGTCCAGGGCCCGGTACTTCTCGCGGTTGGCCGAGCAGAGCTTGCCGTCGGGGATGAGGGCCTTGTGGTTGCCGTCGGCGTTGGCGATGTTGACCTCGTTCCAGTCGTACAGCGGCTGGGTGCCGGAGTCGGCGACGAGGTCCTTGCACACCTGCGAGTCGGGGCTCTCCGGGCCCTCGGCGTAACAGGCGGCGATCCGGCTCACGGGGTTGAAGACGGCCCCGTGGGCGGCCGCGGTGGCGGGGGTGAGGCCGACGAGGGCGGCTGCGGCGGACAGGGCGGCGACGCCGGCGGCGGTACGGCGGGTGGACGGCATGCGGGGGCTCTCTCTCGTGCGTGGGGGAGTACGGAACGAGCAACGCGCGCGGGGCGCACGGAAGTTGAGCTCCGGGCGCCCGGGGTAGAGACTCGCATTGGTCCATACCAATGGGCAAGGGGGTGGGCGGAAAAAGCCCCCGGGCACGCGGAACGGCGGCCCCGGGGTGCCGCCGCACCCCGGGAGCCGCCGTCGTACGGGCCCCGCGTCAGCCGTTCGCGAGCGCCTGGACGCGCGAGAGGTCGCCGTTGAAGTGGTTGTGGTCGCCGACCGTCGGGCCGGAGGAGGTGTACTGCCACATCGTGTAGTACGGCCACCCGGCGGGGAGTTCGCCGACCTCGGAGGCGTACCGCGCGATCCACAGCGGGTTGGTCGTGGCGAAGCCGGAGTAGTTGCCGGTGCACTGCTTCCACCAGCTGGTCGCCGTGTAGATGACGGCGTCGCGGCCGGTGCGGGCCTTGTAGCGGTTCACGAAGTCGCGGATCCAGGTGACCATCCCGGACTGGGTCTTGCCGTAGCAGGCGGCGCCGTACGGGTTCCACTCGATGTCGAGCACGCCCGGCAGGGTCTTGCCGTCCTTGGACCAGCCGCCGCCGTTGTTGACGAAGTAGTCGGCCTGGGCGGCGCCGGTGGTCGTGTCCGGGGTGGCGAAGTGGTACGTGCCGCGGATCATGCCGACGTTGTACGAGCCGGTGTACTGCTGCGTGAAGTAGGTGTTCTTGTAGTACGTGCCTTCCGTCGCCTTGACGTAGGCCCACTTGACGCCGCTGTTCCAGAGGGTCGACCAGGCGACGTTCCCCTGGTGGCTGGAGACGTCGACGCCCTCCGTCCAGGTGGCGAGGGCCGAGACGCCGCCGGGGGCGGTCGCGCCCCGGCCGTCGTGCTTGAGGACGCCCATGCCCATGTGGGCGGTGCCGCGCGCGGGGGCGGCGGCGCGGTCGGCGGGGTCGGCGGCGCCGGCCTGGCCGGCGAGCGGCAGGACGAGGGCGGTGGCGGCGAGGCCGGCGAGCAGGGGGGTGGAGACGGATCTGCGCACACGCATGGCGTGACTCCCGAGGGGTCGGTGGGGGTGGTGTGGACATGTCAGTCACGTGCTCGACGGCGACTCTACGCACGTAGACAGCGGGGGTGGAAGAGGGCCCGGGTTCCGCCGTTGGTCTACTCCTGCGAAATACTGAAGGAGCTGCGGCGATGCCCGCCGGAGCGGGAAACTTTCAGCCGACGAAACACGCGTGGGAGGTGCGGGGTGCGCGCAGGCGGTACGACCGGCGAAGACGGCGCCACGCCCGGAAGAACCCCGGACGACCGCCCGCCCGCGTCCGCCGGGACACCCGGCGACCGGGCCGCCGTGCCTGGCGGGGCGGCCGGTGACCGTGCCGCCGTGCCTGGCGGGGCGGCCGGTGACCGTGCCGCCGTGCCTGGAGGGGCACCCGGCGACCGCCCGCCCGCGTCCGGCGACCGGGCCGCCGCGTCTGGAGGGGCACCTGGCGACCGGGCCGCCGCCGCGTCCGCCGACCTCTCTGGTGAGGCCGCCGAGCCCGTCGGCGCGTCCGCCGGGGCACCCGGCGGCCGGGCCGCCGCCGCGTCCGGGACGGCCTCCGCGGCTTCCGTGCCCGCCGGTGCGTCCGCCGGCCGGGCCGTCTCCGTGCCCGCCGGTGCCCCTGGTGAGGCCGCCGTGCACGCCGGCTCCTCTGGCGAGGCTCCCGTGCCCGCCGGCGCGTCCGGCGGCCCGGCCGTCGCCGTGCCCGGGGCGGTCTCCGGGGCCTCCGGCGGGCGGTCCGGTTCCGCCGAGCGGGAGTTCCTCGCCCTGGAGCGGGAGCTCGCCGTGTTCCTGCGGCGGGCGCGTGCGCAGTCGGGGGAGATGGCGCGCGAGGTCCATCCGGAGCTGGAGCCCGCCGCGTACGGGCTCTTCGTGCGGCTCGACGACGCCGGGCCGCAGCGGGCCACCGAGCTCTCCGGCTACTTCGGCGTCGGCAAGGCCACGATGAGCCGTCAGCTGCGCGCCCTCGAACAGCTCGGGCTGGTCGCCCGCGACCCCGACCCCGCCGACGGGCGCGCCTCCCTGGTGCGGCTCACCGACGAGGGCCGCGACCGCTTCCGGCACGTCCGGGACGCCCGCCGCGAGCGGTACGTCCGCAAGCTCGCCGACTGGGACCGCGCCGAGGTCGCCGAACTGGCCCGCCTGCTCCATCACTTCAACCAGCGCTCCGAGGGCTGAGCGGGCCGCTCAGAGCTCCGCGTACACGGCCGTCGCGTCGTCGTGGAGCTTCCCGCGCCACCGGCCGGCGCTCGTCGACTCCAGGACCCGGACCCGCTGGAGCAGCCCCGCCGGGCCCTCCTTCGCCAGGACGTCCGCGCACTCCGTCCAGTCGCCCGCGCCGAACCGCTCGACCCACCGGCTCGCCCCGTCCGTGAGCGCGGCCAGCGCCCGCACCTCCTCCCGCGGGGTCCTGCCCGTCACCGCCCGCTCCGCCACCGCCGGGTCGGCGGCCGCCGTGAAGAAGCCGCCCTCGCTGTTCCGCAGCCGGTCCGCCGCCGCGTGGGAGCGGAGCGCCTCGCGCGGGATCCGGTCCAGCCGGTCGTCGCGCACCGCCCGGACCGCGCCGTCCGGCGCCCGGAGCAGCAGGACGGAGTCGGAGAGGACGAGGTGGTCGACCCAGGTCGCGTCCCAGCGGGCGAGGACCACGGTCGCCTGAGGCGTACGCACGTGAGAAAGGTCACAGGTGTCGGCGTGCAGCTCCGCGGTGCGCCGGATTGCGAGCGACAGGATCCCGGACAGCGTCAGATCGGCGCGGGAAGCGGACAGTTCGGTCAAAGCTCCACCGAGTCGGGCGGTGAACCACGGCACCGTGTGCACACAGCCCACCTCGCCCGCGGGAGGGGTGACGCCGTCCAGGAGGACGAGCGTTCCCCCGTCGCCCGAGGCGGGCAGAGCGGCGGCGACCCAGTCCTCGTTGGGGCGTTCGGGGCTGCCGGGAAGGGTGGCGACTTCGCTGCGCATGATGTCCAGTGTGCCCGGCTCGCGCAGGGTCTTCACACCACCTGCAAAGGGCCGAAAATGGCCTGTACCAACCGGCCGTGGCCCGCGCGGAAGCCGGAATCGCAAGCTCCGGCGAGCTGCGGGCGGGCATCCTGCCAAAGCCCGCCCGGAAGTTCCAGCCGGGGCCCGCCGAGGGCCCCCGTCGGCTCCCGCCGGAAGTTGTTCGCCAACTCAGGAGTGTTGTTCACTCGTTCGGGTGGCGGAGCGGCCGATGCCCGTCCCCTGCCGAGAAGCGCTGGAATGGTCGGAAGCCGTACCAGGGGTGGGGGCGGAACCTCATGACCGGCCGTCACCTCTGCTGTGTGGGCGGACGAGTCAAGAATGCGAGCACCGGTGCAGAAGAAGCGGCCTCGGAGCATGAACGGCGCGCGGAGCCAGACCCCCGGTGAGCCGCCGACCCCCGGCACCACGCCGACCGCGGGGACCACGCCCTCCTCCGGGAACGACGCCGGAAGCGCCTCCGGGAACGACGCGGGGAACAGCGCCGGAAGCGCCACCCGCGCCCCCGCGCAGGCCCCCGCCACCCGCGCCCCCGCGCAGGCCCCCGGCGGCCGGGCCAAGCGCGTCCGCACCCGCCTCGTCGTCGGCGTCGCCCTCGTCGGCGCCATCGTGGCCGGCGCCGGCGCGCCCGCCGTCCTCACCGCCTCCACCGAGCTGAACGAGTCCCGGCGTCTGGTCACCCTCGCCGAGCTCGACCGGCAGGCCGTCACCCTCGCGCACTCCCTCGCCGACGAGCGCGACGAGGTCGTCGCCTTCGTCGCCGCCGGCCGGGACGAGCAGACCGGCCCCAAGAAGAACCGCCGGGTCGTCACCCCCGCCAGGGCGGCCCGGGTCGACCGGCAGATCGACGAGATCCGCCCCGCCGCCTCCGAGGCGCTCCTGCGCGAGCTCTCCGGCGTCGCCTCCGTCCGCCGCGACGCCGTCACCGGCAAGGGCACGGCCCTGGAGGCCCACAAGGCGTACAGCGACGTCATCGCCGTCCTCCAGAAGCTCGCCGACGACCTCGACCGGCTGACCCCGCCGCGCGCCGCCGACCCCGGCCTCGCCGGCACCACCCGCGCCCCCGCCGACCTCGGCCGCGCCGTCGAGCAGGCGTCCGCCACCCGCGGCCTGCTCCTCGCCGCGCTCGCCGTCCCGCAGCCCGAGCCCACCGGCGAGCTCCGCTACGACGCCACCACCGGCACCTACGTCGCCGAGGAGCCCGAGGGCAAGGAGGAGGCAGAGCGCGCCCGCGACCTGCTGAGCGCCGCCGCCCAGCAGGCCCGGGTCCGCGAGCTGGCCGCCCTCGGCGACTTCGACCGGTCCGCCGGCCCCGCCGCCCGCGACTCCCTCGCCGCGACGGTCACCGGCCCCGAGGTCAAGACCGCCGAGCTGGCCCTCGCCCGGCTCACCGACCAGCCCGCCCTGACCGAGGCCGAGACCCGCACCTCCCCGTCCGGCCTGGACTCCGCGCTCTCCGCCCGCATCGAGCAGATGCGCGGCGTCGAGTCCACGCTCGCCGCCAAGCGGGTCGAGCGGCTCACCGCCCTGCGCGACGACGACGTCACCGCCCTCGAACTGAGCCTCGCCCTCCTCGGCGGCTGCCTGCTGCTCGCCGTCGGCGTCTCCACCTACGTCGCCCGCAGCCTGACCCGGCCGCTCGCCGTCCTGCGCCTCGGCGCCGCCCGGCTCGCCGCCGCGCCGGACCCGGCCGCCGAGGAGGCCGTCCGCTTCACCGGACGCAACGACGAGTTCGCGCAGGTCGTCCGCTCCCTCAACTCCCTCCACGGACAGCTCGCCGCCCTCGCCGCCCACACCGGCCGGCTCACCGGCGAGCGGGCCGGTCTGGTCGCCGCCCAGGAGGCCGCCGAGGCCGGACTGGCCGCCCAGCGCGCCGAGCTCCAGGGCCGCATCGCCGTCCTCACCGCCGACTTCGAGCGGCTCCGCAGCACGGTCCACCACACCTTCGTCAACCTCTCGCTGCGCAGCCTCGGCCTCGTCGACCGCCAGCTCGGCGTCATCGAGAAGCTGGAGGAGCGCGAGCAGGACCCGGACCGCCTCGCCACCCTCTTCAAGCTCGACCACATGGCGACCGTCATGCGCCGCCACAGCGAGAACCTGCTGGTCCTCGCCGGCCACGAGCACGTCCACGGCCACGCGGGCCCGGTCCCGCTGGTCGACGTGCTGCGCGCCGCCGTCAGCGAGATCGAGCGGTACGAGCGGGTCACCATCCAGTCGCTGCCGCCGCACGCCCAGCTCGCCGGCTTCGCCGCCGACGACCTGAGCCACCTGGTCGCCGAACTCCTGGAGAACGCCACCGCGTTCTCCCCGCCGGACGCCGAGGTCCAGCTCTCCGGCTGGCTCCTGGAGACCGGCGAGATCATGCTCTCCGTCCAGGACTCCGGCATAGGGATCCCCGAGCAGCGCCGCGCCGACCTCAACGCCCGCCTCGCCGCCGCCGACCCGGAGGCCTTCGAGGGCGAGGGGCTCGGCATGCGCGTCGTCTCCCTGCTGGCCGCCCGCCACGGCGTCGGCGTCGAGCTGCGCGAGCAGAAGCAGGGCGGCACGGCCGCCGTCGTGGTGCTCCCGCTCCCGCTGCTGCCGGCCGAGCCGCCGGCCGCCCCCGAGCCCGTACGGGTCGCCGGCACCGGCTCCGTACCCGTCCTCAACCTCCCCGGCTCCGAGGCCGAGGCCAACTCCAACACCCTCCCGTCCCGCACCCGCGACCCGCTCGTGGACGCGGCGGAGCGCGCCTTCCGCGCGGCGGAGGAGCGGAAGCCGGCGGAGCCCGAGGCACCGGAGACGACGGGAACGCCCGGGATGCCCGGGACGCCGGAGCACGGCTCCGAGCCCGCCGCCCACGCCGGGCCGGAACCGCTCCCCGTACCGCCGGCCGAGCCGCTCCACGAGCAGCCCGCCCACGAGCAGCCCGTCCACGAGTCCGTCTCCGAGACCACGCTCCAGGTGCGGCTCCCCGACCCGCCGCCCGAGCCGGACAGCCACGAGCGCGCCGCCGAACCGGCGTTCGCCCCCGTACCGGAGCCGTCCGTACCGGAGCCGTCCGTACCGGACCAGGCAGCACCCGAGCAGCCGGCGTCCGAGCAGCCCGCACCCGAGCAGACCGTGCCCGAGCAGGGCGGGCCCGCCGACGAGGCTCAGGTGCCCGGGCCGCGTCCCGCCCAGTGGGAGCGGGTGACCGACAAGGGCCTGCCCAAGCGGACCCCCCAGGTGGTCCGCGCCCCCGCGGAGCCCACCGCCCCCCGCCGGGGCGCGGTCGACGCCGACGCGCTCCGCCGCCGCCTGGGCGGCTTCCACCAGGGCGCCGTGGCCGGGCGCCGGGACGTCGAAGCGGAGATAGCAGCCGAGAGCACCGCGCGCACAGAGGAGATGACGGGGGACACAGTCGAGGAGGCACGCAGTTGACCGCCACGGGAACGAGCACCACGAGCACCACCGGTACGTACGGACTGAGCACGGAGGCCCGCAACCTGCAATGGCTGCTGGGCAACCTCGTGGAGGAGGTGCCGGGCGTCCGCTCGGTCGCCGTCGTCTCCTCCGACGGGCTCCTGCTGCTCTCCTCCGACCCCGAGGAGCGGCCGGACCCCGCCGCCGACGGGGCGGCCCGCCCCCGGGGCCCGCGCGGCTCCAGCGCCGACCTGGCCACCATCGTCTCGGGCATCGGCAGCCTCACCATCGGCGCCGCGCGGCTCATGGACGGCGGCGGCGTGAAGCAGACCATGGTCGCCATGGACGAGGGCAGCGTCTTCGTCATGTCGATCAGCGACGGCTCGCTGCTCGGCGTGCACGCCACCCCCGACTGCGACATGAGCGTCATCGCCTACCACATGGCGCTCTTCGTGGGCCGCGCCGGACACGTCCTCACCCCCGAGGTCCGCAGCGAACTGCGCAAGTCGATGGAGAGCTACCGGTGACCTCGCTGACCGCCGCCCACCGGCTGCCGGTCCGGGGCGAGGGGCGGCGCCCCGCGCGCGTGCGCCCGTACTCGCTGACCGGCGGCCGCACCCGCTTCGGACACGTGCTGCTCGTCGAGACCTTCGTGGCCGCCCTGGAGGCGCCGGCCGCCCGCAAGGTCCTCACGGACGGCGGCCCCGGCGCCCGCGGGCTCATGCCCGAGATGCGCGCCATCGTCGAGATATGCCGCCGGATGCGGACGGTGGCGGAGATCTCGGCCCTTCTCAAGATGCCGTTGGGTGTCGTCCGGGTGCTGCTCAGCGACCTGGCCGACCAGGGAAAGATCCGTGTGTACGGGACCGGTCACGACACCGGCCAGCCCGACCGCGCGCTCCTCGAAAGGGTGCTGAGTGGACTCCGCCGTCTCTGACGCCACCGCCGTCGACACCGCCGTCGACACCCCCGCCGCCGCTCCGGCGCAGACCGTCCCCACCGCGACGATCCCGGCCCAGCCCGGACGGGCGGACGGGGAACCCGATCCCGAGGACGGCGCCCAGGACTGGCAGCTCGACCACACCCGTGCCCCGATCGCCACGAAGATCGTGGTCGCGGGCGGCTTCGGCGTCGGCAAGACCACCTTCGTCCGCGCGGTCTCGGAGATCACCCCGCTCCAGACCGAGGCGCTGATGACCCGGGCCAGCGAGGAGACCGACGACCTCACCGCCACCCCGGACAAGCTCACCACCACCGTGGCGATGGACTTCGGCCGGATCACGCTCGACAACGACCTGGTCCTGTACGTCTTCGGCACACCGGGACAGCAGCGCTTCTGGTTCATGTGGGACGACCTGGTGCGCGGTGCGATCGGGGCGATCGTGCTCGCCGACACCCGCCGCCTCACCGACTGCTTCCCCGCCCTCGACTACTTCGAGAGCTGCGGCCTGCCGTACGTCGTCGCCGTCAACCACTTCGAGGGCACCGAGCGGTTCGAGCCGGAGGACGTCAGGGAGGCCCTGACGATCACCCCCGACGTCCCCGTGGTGATCATGGACGCGCGCAAGCGGTACAGCGTCGTCGAGACGCTGCTCGCCATGGTCGAGCACGCGCTCTCCGCCACGCCCGAATAGCGCGCGTCCGCGCCACGCCCGAATAGCGCGTCCGCGCCCCGCCCGCCGCCCCCCACGCACCACCTTCGCCTTCGCTCCAGGAGCCCCGCCCATGCGGAAGATACTCATAGTCGGCGCCGGACAGTCCGGCCTCCAGCTCGCCCTCGGCCTCCAGTCCCAGGGGTACGAGGTCACCCTGATGTCGAACCGGACGGCGGACGAGATCCGCTCCGGCCGCGTCATGTCCACCCAGTGCATGTTCGACACCGCGCTCGGGCACGAGCGCGACCTCGGCCTGAACTTCTGGGAGTCCCAGGCCCCGAGGATCGAGGGCCTCGGCGTCTCCGTCGCCGGCCCCGACTCGGCCCGCCTCATCGACTGGGTCGGCAGGCTCGACGGCTTCGCCCAGTCCGTCGACCAGCGGGTGAAGATGGCCGGCTGGATGGAGACCTTCGCCCAGCGTGGCGGACAGCTCGTCATCCACGGCGCGGCCGTGGGCGACCTCGACTTCTTCGCGGGCCGCTACGACCTCGTGCTCGTCGCCGCGGGCAAGGGCGAGCTGGTCTCCATGTTCGGCCGGGACGCCGAGCGCTCCCCGTACGCCGAGCCGCAGCGCGCGCTCTCCGTCGCGTACGTGCACGGGCTCGGCCCGCGCCCCGAGCACCCCGACTTCGACGCGGTCCGCTGCAACCTCGTGCCCGGCGTCGGCGAACTCTTCGTCATGCCGACCCTCACCACCTCCGGCCGCGCGGACATCCTCTTCTGGGAGGGCGTCCCCGGCGGCCCCGTCGACGCCTTCCAGGGCGTCAAGGACCCCTCCGAGCACCTCGCCCTGACGCTGGAGCTCATGGAGAAGTTCCTGCCCTGGGAGTACGCGCGCGCCACCAAGGTCGAGCTCACCGACGCGGGCGGCACCCTCGCGGGCCGCTACGCCCCCACCGTCCGCAACCCCGTCGGCCACCTCCCGGGCGGCGGCCTCGTGCTGGGCGTCGCGGACGTCGTCGTCGCCAACGACCCGATCACCGGCCAGGGCTCCAACTCCGCGTCCAAGTGCGCCGCCGCCTACCTCGCCGCGATCGTCGAGCACGGCGACCGGCCCTTCGACGAGGCGTGGATGCGGTCCGCCTTCGACCGCTACTGGAAGACCGCCGAGCCGGTCACCAAGTGGACCAACGCGATGCTGGCCCCGCCGCCGGAGCACGTCCTCCAGCTGCTGGGCGCGGCCGGCGAACTCCAGCCGATCGCCGACCGCTTCGCCAACGGCTTCGACGACCCCGCCGACTTCGAGAACTTCTTCTTCGACCCGGAGAAGGCCTCCGCCTACCTGGCCTCGGTGGCCTCCGGAGCCTGACCCGCCCCGTCGTACCCCTCGTCCGAACCCTCCCGGGCCGACTCCGGGAGGACGGGCGGGGCGTACGACTCCAGGGCCGCGCCGCCCGGGTCCGGCCGGACCGCCCCGAGCAGCGGGTTCGCTGCGAGCGGCGAGACCTTCACCCGGCCGCCGGGGCGCGGGGCCTGCACCACCAGGCCCTCGCCCAGGTAGAGCGCCACATGGGTGGCGCCCGGGAAGTACACCACCAGGTCCCCGGGCCGCAGTTCGTCCAGCGGCACCCGGGGCAGCTCGGCCCACTGCTCCTGGCTGGTGCGCGGGATGTCCCGGCCGGCCGCCGCCCAGGCCCGCTGCGTCAGCCCCGAGCAGTCGTACGCCTCCGGTCCCTCCGCCCCCCACTCGTACGGCTTCCCGAGCTGCCCGACCGCGAAGCGCAGCGCCTCCGCGCCCGCCGCGGACGGGGTGCGGGCGGGGCCGAGGGCGCCGGAGCCGAGGAGCTCGCGCTGGGCGCCGGCCGTCTGCTCCCGCTCCAGTTCCGTCAGGCGCGCCAGCTGGGCGGGCGAGAGCGAGGCGAGCAGCGCCTCGACCTCCGCGAGCTTCTTCCGGACCTCGTCCCGCCGGGTCCGCTGCCGCGCGGCGAGGGTTCGCTGCCGGTCGAGGGCGGTCCGGGAGGCGGCGGCCAGGGAGGCGGCCCGGCGTTCGGCGGCCCGGAGCCGGGGGACGGCGGCGGCGCGGTCGCGGGCCGTCCGGTCCAGCAGGCGGCGCGCGTCGAGGGCCGACTGCGGATCGGCGGCGAAGAGCAGCCGCAGCGGCGAGGCGTAGGAGGTCCGGCCCTGGTACTGCTCCCGGGCGAGCCGCCCCGCCTCGGCCCGGCCGCGCGCCAGGGCGGTGCGGGCGCTCTCCAGGCCGGCGGCGATCCGCCGGGTGTCGGCCTGCTGGACCTTCAGCGCCTCCTCGGCGGCGTTGAACCCCTCGGTGGCCTCCTCCGCCTCCCGGTAGAGGGTGCGGAGGCGGGTGAGCAGCGTGGCCACGGAACCCCCGCCGGAGGGCGCGAGGGCCCCGGCGTCGTCGTCCGCAGGGGCGGCTCCGGTGTCCGTTGCGTCGGGCTGGGTGTCCGTTGCGTCGGCTTCGGTGTCCGCCGGGTCGGGCTGGGTGTCCGCGGCGTCGGCTTCGGTGTCCGCAACGTCCGGCTGGGTGTCCGCGGCGTCGGCTTCGGTGTCCGCCGCCTCGGCTTCGGCGTTCGCCACGCTGTCCGGGTCCACCGGGCCCACCGGTTCCGCCGCCGGGTCCGCCAGGGCGAGCGGCGCGAGCGGCCCTGGGGGCGCCGGTGCGGCCGCCGCGGGGCCGGTCAGGGCCGTCAGGGCGGCCAGGGTTCCCGTACAGACCGTGCGCAGCAGCCTTCGCGACACGTCACCACCACCTCCAGAGCGGGCTCCGGAGGCATCATGGCGCGTCAATTCATCCGATTACCGTACGGATCGGGGCGTGGCTCCCCGTGTCACCCGTTCGGCCCTCCGTCCGGCTCCGTGCCCGGCTTCGCGTCCGGTTCCGTACCCGGTTCCGCGTCCCGCCGCGCGGCCGGCTTCGACCACGGCCACTTCAGCTCGCGCCGCTCGCGGCCCTCGGGGGCGTACTCGTAGACCCAGCCGCGCTGGAGTCCGAGGCGCCGGGTGTGGCCCGCGGGCTCGCGGCGGTACGCGTGGAGCGCGGGCGGGCGGCCGTCGTGGGCCGGCACCGGCACCTCGTACCACTTCGGCGGGTGGCCGGTCGCGCCGAGCAGGATGGGCAGCACCCGCCCGTCGAGGGGGCCGCCGCGGAAGGGGGTGTTCTCGCTTCTCACCCCACCAGTCTCACAGCAGGTGCGCCGCCTCGCCGACGAGGGGCGCCAGGCGCCGGGCGAGAGCGGCGACGGGCCCGTCGGGACGCTCCTGGGCGAGCAGCCGCCGCACCACCGCGGCCGTCTCGGGGTCGCTCGCGAAGCCGGCCGCCAGGAGGGCGACGAGGTGGTCGACCAGCCAGTCGCGCAGCTCGCCGGCGGCCGGCCGCTTGTCCTCGTCCAGCCAGATGAGGGAGGCCGCCTCGACGGCCGCGATCCAGGTGCGGACCAGCATCCCGAGCCGCGCGCCCGGCCGCTCCGCGCCCAGGTGCAGGAAGATCTGCGCGGCGGCGGCCCGCCGCACCTCGTCCACGATCGACGTGGTGTTGGAGGTCTCGACGACGCTCCCGCCGCGCAGCAGCGCGCTGAAACCGGCGTCGTGGCCGTCCACGAAGGCGAGGTAGCGGTCCAGGACCCGGCCGAGCCGCTCGGTGGGCGGGCCGTCCTCGGGCTCGGTGAAGCAGCGGTTCAGGGCGTCGGCGGAGGAGCGCAGCGCGGCCTCGTACAGCTGTTGCTTGCCGCCGGGGAAGTAGCGGTAGACCAGCGGCCGCGAGACCCCGGCCGCCTCGGCGACGTCGTCGAGCGACACGTCCTCGGGGGCGCGGTGCGCGAAGAGCCCGAGCGCGGCCTCCAGGAGCTGGCCGCGCCGCTCCTCGACGCTGAGCCGGCGGTACGCGGGAGAGGCGGCGCTCGTCATGTCCGCAGCGTAACCCCGGTACCGCCGCCTCCGGGTCCCGGTCCGGAAGCCGCCCGCCACCCTCAGGCCAGCAGGCCCGAGGACCGCCAGAGCCGCCGGCCCGGCCCCCGCAGCACGCCGATGTCGTCGAGGAAGTCCGTCAGGCGCCGGGCGCCGGACTGCATGACCTCCCGCCGGTGGCCGCTCGCCCGCACCTGGGCGACCGCCTCCCGCCGGTCCAGGCCCACCGCGTCGTACACCGCGGGGTTGACGAAGCAGGTCGAGAAGACCCGGGCGGCCTCGCCGCAGCTGAGCCGGGTGAACTCCTGCTCCCAGCGCGGCGCCGTCACCATCTGGCGGCGCAGCTCCTCGCGGGCGTAGCGCACGTGCCGGGCCTCCTCCACCACGTGGATCCGGGTCACGCCGCGGATCAGCGTCTGGACCCGCTCGTCCGGGAAGGTCAGCCGCTGCATCCAGTCGAGGATCTCCTCGCCGAGCAGGGTGGCGGCGAAGGAGCCCGGGGTGGTGGAGACGGTCTTCAGGACGCGGGCGAGGTTGTGGTAGACCCGCGGCACCGGGTAGTCGCCGGTCCCGCTCTTGCGGATCATCCGGGCGAACATCATCGAGTGCCGGCACTCGTCCGCGATCTCGGTGAGCGCGTACCGCACGTGATGGCTGGTCAGCGACTTGTCGTAGATGTGCCGCACGAGCAGCTGCATCAGGATGACCTCGAACCAGATGCCCAGCGAGGCGAGCGAGGCGGCCTCGTGGCGGGAGAGGTCGATCCGCTGCTCCTCGGACATCCGGCGCCACAGCGGGGTGTCGTAGAGGGAGACCAGCTCCGGCGGCCAGTACCACCGGCCGTCCTCGAAGGGGGCGTCCCAGTCGAGCTCGGTGTCGGGGTCGTAGGAGTGCTTGCGGGACGACTCCAGGAGCCGTTCGGCGAGCCGCTCGCGGTCGCGGAGCGGTCCGAGCGCGTCCCGCAGCCGGGTGAAGTCGGGCTCGGTGAAGGGACTCATGGCGGGGACACCTCGCTGGCGTCGGACTCGGGTTACCGTCGGTCACTCGCTATCAGACTGCCCGTCAGCAAGCCCGTCAATCCCCTGCGCGCGACTTGTTGACGCTTCGTACAGCAACGTGTGAGCCTGCTGGCGGCGGCAGGACGCCGGTGGCCGGAAGGAGTGGTCGATGTCGACGCACGAGCTCTACGTGAACCCCCCGTCCGGGCCCGGCCGGGAGATCCCGGCCACCGGAGACGCCCGCTTCTCCTGGGAGTACGACATGGCCGACGCCGGCCGTGACCGGCTCCTCGCCCTCTACCAGAAGGGCAAGGACAAGCAGTGGGACGGCGCCCGCCGCATCGACTGGGACCTGGAGGTCGACCCGTACGACCCGCTCGGCACCCCCGACGAGGCGCTCGCCCTGCACGGCACCCGCCACTGGGCCAAGCTCACCGAGAAGGACAAGGGCGAGCTGCGCCGCCACTACGCCTCCTGGAACTTCAGCCAGTTCCTCCACGGCGAGCAGGGCGCCATGGTCTGCGCCGCCCGGATCGTCGAGTCCGCGCCCGACCTCGACGCGAAGTTCTACTCCGCCACCCAGACCATGGACGAGGCCCGGCACGCCGAGATCTACGGCCGCTTCCTGCACGAGAAGGTCGGGATGCTCTACCCGATCAACGACGACCTCCAGACCCTCCTCGACGACACCCTCCGCGACTCCCGCTGGGACATGCCCTACCTCGGCATGCAGGTGCTCATCGAGGGCCTCGCCCTCGCCGCCTTCGGCATGATCCGCGACACCACCGACAAGCCGCTGCCGAAGCAGATCCTCGCGTACGTCATGCAGGACGAGGCCCGGCACGTGGCCTTCGGACGGATGGCCCTGCGCGACCACTACAAGCAGCTCACCGACGCCGAACTGCGCGAGCGCGAGGAGTTCGTCATCGAGGGCTGCCACCTGATGCGCGACCGGCTGCGCGGGGTCGAGGTCCTGGAGAACTTCGGCATCCCGCGCAAGGAGGCGGAGGAGTTCAGCGAGCGGAGCGAATTCCTGCACCTCTTCCGCAAGCTCCTCTTCAGCCGGATCGTCCCCTGCGTCAAGGACATCGGCCTTTGGGGCGAGCGCCTCCAGAAGGCGTACCTCGACATGGGCGTCTTCGACCTCGGCGACTCCAACCTCGACCTCCTCATGACCCAGGACGAGGAGATCGCCGAACGCCTCGACGCCGAGCGCTTCGCGGAGGAGGAGCGGCAGCGGGTCGCGGAGGTGACGGACGCGATCGCTGCGGGGGCGGGGGCGGGGGCGGGGACGGGGGCGGGAACGGGGACGGAGGCGGGGGAAGGGGAGGAGTAGCGGGCGGGGCGGTGGAGTGGCGGGCGGGGCGGTGGAGGAGCGGGTGAGGCGGTGGAGGAGTGGGCGACGGGGCCCGAGCCCCTGCCCGTACCCGCGTGCGCGTCCGCCCGTGTCGTCAGTCGCCGGGGCTCGCCCGGTCCGGACCGTCGGTCTCCCGTGTCTCCGGTGCGCCGGTCGTCCGCGCGCCCGGGGCGCCGCGCGGGCGCGGCGGGGCCGGGGGTGAGGGCGAGGCCGGGGGAGCGGCCTTCGGGGGCCGGGCCCCCGGTGCGCCCCGGGGCCGGGCCGGGGGCGCCGGCTCCGTGGCGCGCTCGCCCCGCGCGCCCGGCGCGCCCCGGGACTCGGCCTCCAGGCGCAGCGCCTCGCGCATCACGTCCCGGGCGATCGGGGCCGCGCTGCCGCCCCCGCTGATGTCCGTACGGGCCGCCTCCGCGTCCTCCACGACCACCGCCACCGCGACCGCGGGCCGGGCCGATCCCTCCGCCTGCGCCCAGGCGATGAACCAGGCGTACGGGGTCCCCGTGTTGCCGAAGCCGTGCTGCGCGGTGCCCGTCTTGCCGCCGACCCGGGCCCCGGGGATCGCCGCGTTCGTCCCCGTCCCCTCCTCGACCGCCCTCACCATCAGCCGCTGGAGCTGGAGGGCGGTCGACGGGCTCATCGCCTGCCGGTAGCCGCGGCGCGGGGTGCGGTCCACGGTCCTCCCGCCGGAGGTGGTCGTCCGGTCGACCAGGTACGGCTGCGCGATCTCCCCGGTGTTGGCGACCGCCGCCGCCACCATCGCCATCTGGAGGGGCGTGGCCGTCGTGTCGAACTGCCCGATCGACGACAGCGCCAGCTGGTCCGGGCTCATCACCCGGTCGAAGTTGGACTTCGCGACCCAGGACGGCACCCGCAGGGTCGTGTCGTCGAAGCCGAACCGTTCCGCCGTGCCGACCATGTCCTCCAGGCCGACGTCCACGCCGAGCCCGGCCATCACCGTGTTGCAGGACCACTGGAGGGCGTACGCGAGCGAGGCGTCCTCGCACCCCCGCGCCTCGTTCGGCAGCACCTGCCGGGTGCCGGGCAGCACGAAGGGGTCCGGGGTGTCCGTCGGCGCGTCCACGTCCCGCACCACCCCGGAGTCCAGCGCCGCCGCCGCGGTCACGATCTTGAAGGTGGAGCCGGGCGGATAGGTCTGCCGCAGCGCCCGGTTGAGCATCGGCTGGTTCGGCGAGGTGGTCAGCCGGGCCCAGGCGTCCTTCACCTCCGGGCCGGTGCCGGAGAGCACGCCGGGCTCGTACGAGGGAGAGGAGACCAGCGCCAGGATCCGGCCGCTCGACGGTTCGAGCGCCACGACCGCGCCGCGCTTGCCGTCCAGCCCGCGGTAGGCGGCCTCCTGCATCGAGGAGCGGATCGTGGTCACCACGGTGCCGCCGGGGGAACGCCCCCGGGTGAAGTCGTTCCACAGGGGCAGCGGCGCCAGCATCGGGTCGGTGCCGGCCAGGAGCGCGTCCTCGGCGTCCTCGACCATCGTGGTGCCGTAGGTCTGGGAGGCGTAGCCGGTCACCGGCGCGTACAACGGGCCCCGGCGGTAGGTCCGTTCCCAGCGCAGCTGCTGGCCGCTGTCGCGGGAGCCGGTCACCGGCCTGCCGTCGACGACGATCTGGCCGCGCGGCTCGGCCCAGCGGGCGATGGCGCCCCGCCGGTTGGCCGGGTTCGCGTCCAGCTCGCCGGCCTCGACCAGCATCACGCGCCCCGCGTTGACCAGCAGCGCGACGAGCAGGACGAGACAGAGCGCGGCGGCCCGCCGGATGTACCGGATCACCGGCCCGCCTCCACCCGGGCGAGCTCGCCGGTGTCCGCGGTCTCCGGCCGCGGCGCCCGCGCCGAGTCGCTCACCCGCACCAGGAGCGCGACGATCACCCAGTTGGTCACCACCGACGAACCGCCCTGCGCCAGGAACGGCATCGCCATGCCCGTCAGCGGGATCAGCCCCATCACCCCGCCCGCGATCACGAAGACCTGGAGCGCCACGATCGAGGCGAGCCCGACGGCGAGCAGGCGTCCGAAGGGGTCCCGCAGCGCGAGCCCGGCCCGGTAGCCGCGCGCCACGAAGAGCCCGTACAGCAGGAAGAGCGCGGTGAGCCCGAGGAGCCCCAGCTCCTCGCCGGCCGTCGCCAGGATGAAGTCCGACTTGGCGGCGAAGCCGATGAGGACCGAGTGCCCGAGCCCGAGGCCGGTGCCGAGCATCCCGCCGGCGGCGAAGGCGAAGAGCGACTGGGCGAGCTGCCCGGGCCCGTCGCCGGCCCGGATGGAGGCGTACGGATCCAGCCAGTCCTGCACCCGGCTGTGCACGTGCGGCTCGACCGAGCCGATCAGGAAGGCCCCGGCGGCGGCGAGCAGCAGCCCGATGGCGATCCAGCCGGTGCGGCCGGTGGCCACGTACAGCATGATCACGAAGAGGCCGAAGAAGAGCAGCGAGGTGCCGAGGTCCCGCTCCAGGACCAGGACGAGGACGCTCAGCAGCCAGATCGCCACGATCGGCCCGAGCACCCGCCAGGTCGGGAACTGGAACCGCCAGATCCGGCGCCCCGCGTACGCGAGCGCGCTGAGGTTGGCGGAGAGGTACGCGGCGAAGAAGACCGCCAGCAGGATCTTCGCGAACTCGCCCGGCTGGAAGGAAAGCCCGCCGATCCGGATCCAGATCCGGGCCCCGTTCACCGCCGGGAAGAAGATCGGAAGGATCATCAGGGCCAGCGCGGCGGCCACCGAGACGTACGCGTACCCCTGGAGGGCGCGGTGGTCGCGCAGCAGCACCACGACCACGATGAAGAGCGCGACGCCGAGCGTCGACCAGACCAGCTGCGGGGTCGCCGCCTGGTCCCGGGGGGTCTCCAGGTCGAGCCGGTAGATCAGCACCAGGCCGAGGCCGTTGAGCAGGAGGGCGATCGGCAGCAGGAGCGGGTCGGCGTACGGCGCCCGGAACCGCACGGCGAGGTGCGCGAGCAGCGCGAGCAGGCCGAGCCCCGCGCCGTAGCGGGCGGCGTCCGGCGGCACGGCCCCGTCGTGGGCGAGTCCCACCTCGGCGTAGCCGCAGACGGAGATGAGGACGGCGCCGAGGAGCAGCACCAGTTCCACCCCGCGCCGCTTCGGGACCCGGACACCGGGCGGCGGCGCGTCCGGGGGCGCGTCCGTGGTCCGAAGTGCGGTCATGGTCGGCAACGTAGCAAGCCGTATGCCGTATGTCCCTTTTGTGTGACGGTGTGCCGTGGGCGTGCCGTGGGTGTGCTGTGGTCGTGCCGTGGGTGGGGGCGGGTGCGGGGCGGGGGCGGGAGCGGGGGCGTTCGCCGCGGGGCTGTCGTGGGGACGGGATGGGGCGGGGCGGGGTGGGTTGGGCCGGAACGGGACGGGACGGGGGCGGGGCCGTTCATCCCTCCGGGGCGTCGTCCTCGAACCGTACGTACTCCGGCAGCCGGATCCGCGCCTCGGCGCCGCCGCCCTCCGCGGCCCGGCCGAACTCCAGCTCGGCGCCGATCACCTCCGCCTGGCCCACCGCGATCGTCAGCCCCAGACCGTGCCCCTTGCCGCCGCTCTCGGTGCGGAAGCGCTGCGGACCGGAGGAGAGCAGGTACTCCGGAAAGCCCGGCCCGTGGTCCCGTACCGCCACCGTCGCCCCGTCCACGGTCACGACCACCGGCGGCCGGCCGTGCCGGTGGGCGTTGGCGACCAGGTTCCCCAGCACCCGTTCGAGGCGCCGCCGGTCCGTCTCGACCGCGGCGTCCCGCGCGATCCGCACCTCCGTCCGCGTGCCGGAGGCGCGCACCACCCGCTCGACCAGCGGCCCGAGTTCGTGCACGGCCAGGTCGACGGTCTCGTTGCGGGCGTCCAGCCGGGAGATCTCCAGGAGGTCCTCGGTCAGCCCGCGCATGGCCTTCACCCGGTCCCGTACGAGCTCCGCCGGCCGGCCCTCCGGCAGCAGTTCGGCGGCGGCCGAGAGGCCCGTGAGCGGGGTGCGCAGCTCATGGGCCACGTCCGCCGTGAAGCGCTGCTCGTTCTGGAGCTTGCGCTGGAGCGAGGAGGCCATCGTGTCCAGCGCCCCGGAGACCGTCGCCACCTCGTCCTGCGGCCGCCGAGGGTCCTTCGTGCGGGGGTCGTCCACGCGCGCGTCCAGGTCCCCCGCCGTGATCCGGCGGGCCACCTGCGCGGTGGCGTGGAGCCGCCGGGTGACCCGGGTGACGGCGCTGACGCCGACCGCCAGCGTCGCCGCGATCGCGAGGATCGAGGAGCCGACGATCGACCGGTCCAGGGCGTCGATGGTCCCCGCGCCCACGCTGTGGTCGACGCGGACGGCGAGCGCGTGGCCGTCCGCCGGGCCCGCCGCCCACATGGTGGGCCGGCCCTGGTGGTCGGAGGTCATGGTGCCGCGCTCGCCGCGCGCGGTCAGCCGCCGCAGCGGCTCCGGCAGCCCGGCCGGGTCGAGCCCGGCGAACGGCGGCAGCGGCTCGCCCGCCTCGTACGACCGGGTGACCTCCGCGAGCCGGGACAGCGCCTTCTCCCGGGCGTCGCGCACGGTCTGCCCGGTCACGGAGACGTGCACCAGCGTGCCCAGCAGGGCGGCCAGGGCGCAGCACATCACGCCGATGAAGACCGCGGCCTTCCAGGTGAGCGTCGCGGTCCAGGCGGGCGCGCGCGGCCGCCGGGCACGGCGCGGACTCACGGCGCCGGCTCCGCACGCGGGGAGCCCGGGCCGGACGGCCCGGCACCGGGGGGCTCGATACCGGGGAGTTCGGTACCGGACGGTTCGGTACCGGGCGGCGCCGTACGAGGGGAGGCCGTACGAGGGGAGGCCGTGCGGGGAGAGCGGGGGGAGTCCGACGGGGGCCGTACGGGCACGATCTCGTCCCGCGTCGGCAGCATGCTGTGCTGGAGCTGGTCCCACGACCAGACGGTGCGGTACTCGTACCCGGGGATCCCCGCCGAGGCGGCCCGCACGACCAGGTCCCGCCCCGCCAGCTCCACGCTGATCACCTGTTCGACGGTGGACATGACCCGGGTGAGCCCGCCCCGCTCGGCCAGGTACACGCGCACGGCGACCTGCTGCTCGGGCAGCCGGATCCCGACGATCAGCTCGTTCCGGCCGTTGCCCGTGAGGTCCCGGTAGTACGGCGAGAGCACCGGGCACTTCGCCGGCGCGGTGTCGCAGGCGAGCACCGCCCGCGCCGTCCCCTCGTCCATCCCGTCGTCCCTCGCGTCGGTGCCGGGGCGCGCGGCCACCTCGGCCCGCACCACCGCGACCGGGTCCACCGTCCGTACGTCGGCGCCCCGCACGGCGATCCCCGGCACCCGCTCGGTGTCGGTCTCGCCGTAGTCGACCGGCGGATCGGAGGCGGGCGGCAGGTCGGGCCACAACCGCACGGGCCCCACCGCCGTCTCCGACGGCCCGTCGCTCTCGAGCCCGCCCCCGCCGCCGCACCCGGCGAGGAGCGGAAGCGCGCCCAGCGCGAGGGCCGCGGCGAGCCGGACGGTACGGGGTCTCACGGTGCTCCTCGGATGGTGACCGGTCTTGGGTAGAACGATATGTGGTGTCCTCTATCGGTGGATTGTCGTGATTGTTGCTCAAGGGGAGCTCGGGGGCGCCCAGAGTCGGCTCGGAGGGGCGGGGCGGTACGGGCGATACGGGGGGTACGGGGTACGGGGGTGGGGCGGGGTGGGGCGGGGGGCGGTACGGCGCGGCAGCCGGACGACCGGGAGGACTCCTCGCCGGTGACCTGCTCGACGCCGACGGTGCCCTGGGCTCCCGGCTCCCGGATCCCGGCTCCCGGATCTTGGATCCCGGATCTTGGATCCCGGATCTTGGATCCGGCGTCCAGGAACTTGGATCCGGGATCCCTGCCTCCGGCCCCTGGATCCGGCGTCCAGGATCCCGGACCCGGAGAGCGTCTTCTTGGCCGTGGCCCTCTCCGCCGGGATCGGCGTGGCGGCCCTCCGCGCGTCCATCGCAGCCACGGACTCCGGCAGCGGCGCGACGGCCCAGGCCGCGAGAAGCCACCGGAAGCTGATGGAAGCGGCCAGAAGCCGATGGAAGCAGCCAGAAGAAGCCGGAAGCCGCCAAAAGCCCCCTAAGGGCACGGCCCCCACCCCACCCCACCCCACCCCGCCCCGCCCCGCCCCGCCCCGCCCCGCCCCATAGGCCGCGGACTACCCCTGGAGTCCCCGCAGCTCCATCCGGGCCAGCGCCGCGCGGCACAGGGTGAGGAGCTTCTCGTCCTGGTGGATGTCATGGCTGCCGGAGGCGCCCTCGCGGGCGTTGTGCCGGCGGCGGCGCGTCAGCTCGGTGAGGATCGGCAGCTGCGCCGCCGCGGCGGCCGGGCCCATCTCGGCCAGGCACTCGGCGATGTCCACGCGCGCGTGCCGGTTCTCCTCCCAGGCCGCGAGCAGCACCGGCAGCGTCCGGTCCGTCTCCCCGGACACCCGCCACAGCGCCGCCGCGCACCGCACCCGTTCCCACAGGTCCCGTGAGGTCAGCCCCGGCCGCAGCGCCCGGGCCGCCCCGGCCGCCGCCGGGCCGATGGCCCCCAGCGCCTGGGCCGCCGCGCACCGGTCGGCGCCCGACGCCCCCGGCCGCAGCCACCGCACCAGCACCGGCACCACCGCCTCCGCGTCGCCCTCCACCGCCCACAGGGCGCGCGCCGCCGTCGTCGCGACCGTCGCCGAGTCGGCGCCGAGCAGCTCCCGCAGATCCGGTACGGCCTCCCGGGCCGCGGGCCCGAACGCGCCGAGGGTCCGCGCCGCGGCCTCCCGCACCCATGCCCGCCGGTGCTCCGGCGCCCCCCGCAGCACCCGCAGCACCTCCGGCAGCGCCTGCCCGCCGCGTGCCGCCGCCAGGGCGTACAGCAGCGGGGACGCCCGGTCGTACAGGTCGTCGTCCAGCTCCACCGCCGCCAGCCGCCGCCGCAGCAGCGGCGCGAGCCCCGCCGCGGCCGGGCCCAGCCCGTCGACCGCGTACAGCAGCTCGCGCCGCACCTCGCCCGGCCCCTCCAGCGCCCGCGCGAGCAGCGGCACGGCACGGGGGTCGCCGCTCCGCGCCAGGGCGAGCAGCGCCCCGTCCCGCCCGGTCCGGCCCGTCAGTTCCCCCAGGCCGCCGGAGGGCGCCGCCGCCCGGCCCGCGCCGCCCGGGCCTCCGGCGAGGACGGCCGCGAGCCCGTCGGCCGCGGGGGCGCCCAGCTCGAAGAGGCGCTCCAGGAAGGCGGTGGCGGCGTCCCGGAGCCGGGCGTCCGGATCGGCCAGCTGCTCGCCGACGAGCCGCACCACCTCCTCGTACCGCCCCCGCCAGAGCCGTATCAGCCCCCCGCACAGCCAGACCGCGTCCGCCCGCTGGCCCGGGTCGGGGCTGCGCAACTGCGCCAGGATCAGCGCGATCCGGTCGTCCACCCGGTCGTCCAGCGCCCCGTGCAGGGTGCGCAGCAGCTCCTCCGTCCACGGCGTCCGCCGCCCCGCCACATGCTCTTCGAGCAGCTCGCGCACCTGCCCCACGAGCGTCACCGGCATCCGGACGGACCCCGGTTCGCCGTCCCGGTCCCGGTCCCGCTCCCTGCCTCCGTTCCCGTTCCCGTTCCCGTTCCCGTTCCCGTCTCCGTCCCCGCAGGCCGACGGCTCGGGGCGCGGCGCCGTCCGGATCTCCTCCAGGAGCTCCGTCACCCACCGCACGATGTCCTCCGGGATCCGCCCCGGCGAGCAGCGCGCGAGCTGCGCCAGCGCCGCGAGCCGTAGCCCCGGGTCCTGCGCCGCCCCCGCCAGCCAGCCCAGCCAGTCGACGGTCTCCGCGCGCAGCGATGCGTGCCGCAGCGCGATCCGCCCCACCGCCGCGACCAGCGCCAGCCGCACCTCCGTGTCCGGCTCCACGGTCAGCCGCTCCCGCAGCAGGGTGAGCACGCGCGCGGGGTCCGGGTGCAGCGAAGCCAGCGCCACGGGCGCGGCCAGCCGTGCCTCGGGGTCGGCGCCGTCGACCAGCCCGAGGAAGACGTCGGCGCCGGCGGCGACCGCGGCGGCGGCCATCGCGAAGTTCGCGGCCGGGACGAAGCCGTCGCCGTCCGGGCCGGGTCCGGCCGGCCCGTCGAGGTCGTCGTCCTCGTCGTCCAGCTCGATCCCGCCGATGCTGGTGAGCAGCTCGACGATGCCGCCGCGGTCCTGGACGGCCGGGTCGGCGACGAGCTCCAGGAGGAAGGGGATGCAGGCGAGGGTGGAGTCGTACACGTCGCCCTGGTGATGGACCGCGCCGTACATGCCGTCGAGGGCGGCCTCCCGCTCGGCGGGGTCGGCCGAGGCGAGGCCGCGCAGCAGCGCCGGCACGTCGTCCGCGGGGCCGTACGCGTGCCCCAGCGAGGCCCAGTCGACCTCCTCGATCCCCGTCAGCATGGCCAGGCCGCCTTCCCCGTGAGCGCTCAACAGGCAGCAAGTGTGCACCACAGGAAGGACATCGAAGCCGAACGGACGTCACGCACCGTGCGAACGGCGGACGTTGCGCTCGGTTTTCGCCATGTACGGGCGGTGGGCGCCCCGTTGCGGACGGTACGGGCCGCCGGGAACGCGGCGGCGGCACGCGCGCGTGGAGCGTCCGGGACGGCCACGCGCGCGTAGGGGCGGCCACGGGGAGCCGGAACGGTACGCCGAGCCGACCGCCTCGGCCGCGACCCCCTCCCCACCCGCGCCCCGCGGTGCTCGGAACCACCCGTGGGCCCCCCTCGCCTCCCGTGACTCCGGGGAGCGCGGGAGCTCCCGCGCCGAACAGGGGCCCGAGTAGCTCTCCGCGCCGCTCCAGACGTGGCGCGATGTCGCCCCCGGGGGAGGCGGGGCCGGCAGGCGGCACGCCCCTCACCCCGGAGGGAGGGGCCCGAACTCGCCCTCCCCGGGCCCCCGTCGGACCTGCCGCATAGCGGACACCGCGCGCCGTCCTTCGGACAACAAATGGTCAAATCCTTGTTGCATACCTGTCAAAAACCCGATGCGCCTGACACGCTCCCCTCCGCGTCACCCCCCACATCACCCCCACGCGTTTCAGCGAAGGAGCCCGCGTGATCCGCCAGCAGTCCTCGCACCGCCGGACCGTCGTCCGCACCGCCGCCCTCGTCGCCTCGGCCGCCATGGTCGTCGTCGGAGTCCAGACCGGAACCGCGGGTGCCGAGACCCGCGCCGAGTCCGCGACCGGTGCCGCCACCCTGGTCCTCAGCGCCCCGCAGCGCGCCGCCGCGATCCGGGACGCCCAGGCGTCGGCCGCCGACACCGCCCGGGCGATCGGCCTCGCCGACCGGGAGGAGCTCGTCGCCCGCGACGTCGTCAAGGACGCGGACGGCACCGTCCACACCCGCTACGAGCGCACCTACGACGGCCTTCCCGTCCTCGGCGGCGACCTCGTGGTCCACCGGAAGAAGAACGGCGCCCGCTCCACCACCAAGGCGACCTCGGCCCGCATCGCGGTCCCGACCACCACCGCAGAGAGGGCCCGCGAAGGCGCCCGCAAGGTGATCTGGGCGGCCGGCGGCAAGCCGGTCCTCGCCTGGGAGACCGTGGAGAAGGGCCTCCAGCACGACGGCACGCCGAGCGAGCGCCACGTCGTCACGGACGCCGCCACGGGCAAGGAGCTCCACTCCTACGAGGCGATCGAGACGGGCGTCGGCAACACCCAGTACAGCGGCCAGGTCACCCTCGGCACCGCGCCCGGCTTCACCCTCACCGACACCGCCCGCGGCGGCCACAAGACGTACGACCTCAAGGGCGCCACCAGCGGCACCGGCACCCTCTTCACCAACTCCACCGACACCTGGGGCAACGGCCTCGCGAGCAACCGCGAGACCGCCGCCGCCGACGCCCACTACGGCGCGGCCGTCACCTGGGACTTCTACAAGAACGAGCTCGGCCGCAACGGCATCCGCGGCGACGGCGTCGCCGCCTACTCCCGCGTCCACTACGGCAACGCCTACGTGAACGCCTTCTGGTCCGACTCCTGCTTCTGCATGACGTACGGCGACGGCACCAACAACGCCAAGCCGCTGACCTCCCTCGACGTCGCCGGCCACGAGATGTCCCACGGCCTCACCGCCTCCACGGCCAACCTCCGCTACAGCAAGGAGTCGGGCGGCCTCAACGAGGCCACCTCCGACATCTTCGGCACCTCGGTCGAGTTCTACGCCGCCAACGCCTCCGACACCGGCGACTACCTCATCGGCGAGAAGATCGACATCCGCGGCAACGGCACCCCGCTCCGCTACATGGACAAGCCCAGCAAGGACGGCAACTCCGCCGACTACTGGTCCAGCAGCCTCGGCCGCCTCGACGTCCACTACTCCTCGGGCCCCGCCAACCACTTCTTCTACCTCCTCGCCGAGGGCAGCGGCACCAAGACGATCAACGGCGTCACCTACAACTCCCCGACCTACGACAACTCCACCCTCACCGGCATAGGCCGCCAGAAGGCCTACAAGATCTGGTACAAGGCCCTCACCACCTACATGACCTCCTCCACCACCTACGCCGGCGCCCGCACCGCCACCCTCTCCGCGACCTCGGACCTCTACGGCGCCACCAGCCCCGAATACACCGCGGTCAACGCCGCCTGGAAGGCCGTCAACGTCAAGTGACCCTGTTCCGAGAGAAGGGCTCTGCTCCCTTCTCTCGGGCCGCAGCCGTTTGCGCGTCTGCCCGTCGACGCGTGAACGGCTACGGCAGGTCACTACCGGTTCGATGTGAACCGGGTCGGCTCCCCCAGTACTGCCGAAGCCCCTTCGAGATCCGCCAGTCGAGCGGCCAGCGTCGCCTCGGCCAGCCGTGATGGTAGGGCGGCGCTGAACTTCAGACCGCTGACCGCACGTGGGTCGACCGCAGGGAGACAGAGCTGCTGCTTAGCTACCGCCGTGGCCTGGCGCCACTCCTCGGTGGTGATGTCTTCGCGTAGGCGAAGGAACGCAGAATGGGGGCGTTGCAACGGATCCGTCACCGCCCCGAGACTCGCTGCAAGGGTCGCATTCGCACGATGTCCGGCCCACGTCCACCAGCGGACATTGGTATCCCTTCCACCGCGTGTGACCACCGAGCCGCCCGGATGAACGATCTCCAAGTTGTCTTCCCGTACGTGTGCGAGGGCGTTCTTGGCTCGTCGGGTGAGTACCACGAGCGGTTCCGCCCCCAGCAGTACTTCTCTCACAGCGCGGGTGAGGTGGTACGAAGAGCCTTGAGCAAAGCCGGTGCCGCTCCAACGGGCCCGCCCGCCCCCGTCAGCCGGCTCAACGAAGCAGCGACGCCGTGACCAGTCGATATAGGTCACCTGCCAGCTTCGTCCGGCCAGGAGCAGCCGCCGGGGTCCGACGACTTCCTCCGTCAGCAGAGCGGGGTCCGTAGAACCGATCTCCGTGCGGCCGGCCAGCACGGTGAACTCGGGAGCAGCGGTGAACACTGCGGTGAGGTCCATGAAGTTCCGGTACCCAAAGCGCTTCTCGGCCTCCGGCCCGACGAACAGCATTCCCCCGTCCTGGTCCAGGAAGCCCTCCGAGACCAGGTGGCGCACGAGCGGCGCGGCAGGAGGTCCGAATGGGCCGAGTCCTCCCCACCATTCCTGCCACACGCTGTCTCCGACGCGATGTTCCTGCAGACAGAGTGCGAGCACCTGCTGAGCCGCGATGTGTCGGGGCTCGGGAGGCGGGGTCACCGGTTCGACCCAGCCGCGGCCCCAGAGCAGCAGGAGGGCTGCGGCCGAAAGGAGACCGGCCTCGTCCGTGGCGAGGAAGAGGCAGTTCCGTATCGATCCTGGTCGCCGACCGGTGCGGCCGAGGCGCTGCAGGAACGAGGCGACGGTGCTGGGCGCGTCGACCTGGATGACCCGGTCCAGGTCGCCCACGTCGATGCCCAGTTCCAGCGTGCTGGTGGAGACGATGACGCAGTCACGGGCTTCGGCAAAGGCATCTTCGGCGCGACGACGCTCGTCGGCTGAGAGGGAGGCGTGGGACAGAAAGGTCGTCACGCCTTTGGCGCGCAGACTCGCGCCCAGTTCCTCCACCTGCTTGCGCGACTCGCAGAACACCAGGCGCTTCTCGCCCTGATGCAAAGCTGCGATCACCGTCGCTGCATTGGCCAGGGAACCGACGTAGTCCAGTTGCACGTCGCCGGGCGGCGGAAGCACCGGGGAGCCCTCGCGCAGATGGGGGGCCACGACGTGAGCGGACCGTGTGCCGACACCCGCCCCCTGGAGCCACGCCAGGAGCTCTCCGGGGTTGCCGACGGTCGCAGAGAGCCCGACACGCTGGACTGGGCGTTCGGCGACGCGTTCCAATCGTTCCAGTACGGCCAGCAGGTGCCAGCCGCGATCGTCCCCAGCGAACGCGTGCGCCTCGTCGACGATGATCGCGCGCAGTCCCGAGAAGAACGTCCGGTGGTCAACGTTCGCACTGACCAGCATCGCCTCCAGGGATTCCGGCGTGGTCAGCAGGATGTCCGGCCGGTCGCGCAGGATGCGCTTGCGTCGCGACTGCGGAACGTCACCGTGCCACAGCGCCGCCGTGCGTCCCAGCCAGGACGCGTACGTCTCCAGCCTGGGCAGCAGATTGTTCAGGAGCGCCTTCAGCGGGCAGACGTACAGGACGGAAGTGCCACTCCACCGCCCCTGTTCCATCCGTGACAGCAGTGGGAAGGCCGCGGCCTCGGTCTTTCCTCCTGCGGTCGGTGCGAGTAGCACGGCGTCGCAGCCGTCCATCAGCGGTGTGATCGACTCCTCCTGGAGAGGCCGGAGTCCGGACCAACCCAGCGAGTTGACGATGTGGTGGACCAGGCCGGGGTGGAGGAGGTCAAGCGGATCGTGGCCTTCGGTCACGGGAGCTCCAGGTCGATCTCGTCTGCGCTACTTGCGGCTGCGTTGCGCTCGACCTCGCTCATCTCCGACGCGTTCACGGTCAGCGCGTAGTGCCGGCGCGGGTCGAAGTCCTCGAACTGGTCGATCCGGTCGAGGACGTCACCCACCAGCTTCTTCAGGAAGAGTCGTGGCGCCACGCCGACCCTGCCGCCCAGGGCACCGCCCACAGCCCGGGCCAGATCCGAGACGTACGCGTCGTCGGCGGACGCCACCACACGCTCTGGGGCGACGGATCCGCTCGCATAGAGGTCGCGGATGGTGAGGCCGAGAGCCACCAGAGAGTCCAGGGTGAAGCCGGGCAGACGGAGCTGCACCGCTCGAGGATTGTCGAAGCGCGGGTCGGTCGTGAAGTCGGTGGCAAGGCGTTGGGCGAGGGGCGCCAGCCGCTGGACACCCTGCTGTCCGTCGTAGAACGCGGGCGTGCCGGTGATGACCAGGTAGAGGCCCGGGAACCGCCCCGAGTGCACCTCGTCGATGAGCTGACGCAGCGCGTTGAGCGCCTTATCGCGGGCGTCGGAGCGGACCCGCTGCAGGGTCTCGACCTCGTCCAGTACGAGGAAGAGGCCCGCGTGCCCGGAGTCGCGCAACACGGTGAGGAGCCCCTGGAGGAAACCGAACGCGCCGAAGTGGTCCAGGTTGCCGCGCACGCCCGCGGCTCTGCGCGCTGATGCCGCGACGTGCGGCTGCCCGCCGAGCCACGCCATCACAGCCGAGGCGGACGCCTCGTCGCCTTCCCCCTGCGCCTTGCGATACCCGCGGAGCGCGGCGGCGAACGAAGGAGCGTGACGGGACACCTCTGTAAGCCGCTCCTCGGTGAGCCGGTCGACCGTAGCGGGCACCTCCTCCTCCGCCACGCCGGAGGCCAGGGCGTCCTCCTCCAGTGCGTAGAACCAGGCGTCCACCACAGGCCGCAGGGCGCTCGGCGGGAACCCGGGGGTGGCCAGCCGTTCCGTGAGGCGGCGATAGACCGTCTCCAGCTTGTGGAGGGGCGTTTCGGTCTCGGAGATCTGAATCTCCGCGACGGCGAAGCCGCGCCGTTTGGCACGCTCGCCCAGCCAGCGAGTGAAGAAGGTCTTGCCGGATCCGTACTCGCCTCGTACAGCCTTGAAGACCGACGACCCCGAACACACCGCGTCCAGTTCGGCATCGAGGGCGGCCTCGAACCTGTCAAGTCCGGTCGCCAGCAGATCGAGCCCGCTCTCGGGGACCGCTCCGCGGCGCAGGGCGTCGATGACATCGCGCCGTCGGGCGGCACTCACGGAGGTGGGGCGTTTGGGCTGCTCGATGCTCACGTCTGCCAGTGTTCCACCCATGTGCAGCCTGGTGCGCGGGACCCTGTCGAGCGGATGCCGGAGCTCTCAACTGGAGCGGTCACATTTCGCCAGCGGCCGTTGTGACAGAGTCTTGAATGTCGGTTGACGTGGCGTGATGGCATTGGTGCAATTGCGGATTGCACCGTTCATGCGCCAGGTGGGGGAATAGCCAGAGTGTCCCTTGACAATCCGAAGCTCAGGGACCTTCTCAAGAAGGTCGCCGCCGGAGCCCTGCAGCTCCCGGACTTCCAGCGGGACTGGAAGTGGGATGACGAGCGCATCAAAGCGCTGATCGCCACCGTGACCCTCAACTACCCCCTGGGCGTGGCCATGACGCTCCAGACGGGTGGTGAGCCCAAATTCAAGGCCCGCACGCTGAGCGGAGCCGAGGAGGCATCCGCCGAGACGCCTGAGCTGCTGCTCCTGGACGGTCAGCAGCGACTCACGTCCCTCTTCCAGGCGTTGTACCGGAATCAGCCGGTCGAGACGGTGGACGGCCGAGGCAAGGAACTCAAGCGCTGGTACTACATCGACATCGCGAAGGCGATCGGGACGGCTTCCGAACGCGATGATGCCATCGTGTCCGTACCCGAGGACCGCATCCTGAAGACAAATTTCGCGCGCAGCATCGTCCTCGATCTGAGCACGAAAGAGAAGGAGTGCGAGGCGGGGTACTTCCCGCTGAACGTCGTCTTCGACACGAAGCGCGTGAACGAGTGGCAGCGTTCCTACGTGCAGCTCGACGGGGCGAACTGGGATCACTGGTCGCAGTTCGAGGAGCATGTGCTCAACCATGTCCAGGCGTTCAACGTGCCCATGATCAACCTGCCGGCGCAGACCACGATGGACGCCGTCTGTGCGGTGTTCGAGCGCGTCAACACCGGCGGCGTGCCTCTGAACGTCTTCGAGCTGCTCACCGCGACGTACGCGGGTGATCAGAAGCACGTAGCGGATTTCGGCACCTACTACCAGCTTCCGACGGAATGGCAGCACATCAAGACGAGGCTCGCCTCCCGGTACCAGGTTCTGGGAAGTCTCGAGGCCGGCCTGGGCGACGGTCTCAGTAGCAGCGACTTCCTTCAGGCAGTAGCCCTGCTGCGCACCTGGGAGCTGAAGCAGTCGAACCCTCGTGCTGCTGTCTCCTGCAAGCGCCGGGACCTGTTGGAGCTGCCGCTCGCGGACTTCCGCCGCCTGGCTCCGCGTATCGCCGATGCCTTCGAGTGGGTCGGCTCCTTCCTGCATCGCCAGTGCATCGTGCGCGGTGCCGATCTGCCGTACCGAACGCAGCTGGTCCCTTTGGCAGCTGTCCGGGCTGTCGTCGGAGAGGCTACGGACACCACGGACGGCGAGGAGAAGGTGGCTCAGTGGTATTGGAACGGTGTACTCGGCGAGATGTACGGCGGCTCGCTGGAAACCCGCTTCGCGCGTGACGTGGAACAGCTGGTGGCCTGGATCCGACGGGAGCCGGGGATCATTCCCGATACCGTCTCGGACGCAGTGTTCCTGGCCGATCGCCTGGACTCGCTCACCACGCGCAACAGCGCCGCCTACAAGGGGATCTATGCGCTGCTGATCAAGCAGGGTGCGGTGGACTGGTACTTCACCGAAGCCCCGCTGAACCCCGACAAGATCGTGGCCCACACAGTGGACGTCCGTCAGATCTTTCCCAAGTCCTGGACGGACAAGAACCCCAGCCGGCACTTCAAGAAGGTCAACTCCATCGTCAACAAGACGCCCTTGTCCTTCCGTGCCAGCCGCAGCATCGCCGGACCTCCCGCCTCCTATCTCAAGGCGCTCCAGCTCGAGTCCGGGGTGCGGGAGGAGTGGTTCGACGACATCGTCGCCACTCACCTCGTCGACCCGGTCGCGCTTCACGATTCGGATTTCGACAAGTTCTACGAGGACCGCGCCGACCAGCTCCTCGAGCTCGTCCAGGCGGCGATGGGCAAGCGGACCGTCTTCCGCGGCGAGCCGGCGGGTGAGTTCTGACATGGCGTTGGCACCAACCGAACAGCAGCTCCTGGACCTCAAGGGCAAGGACGTCCCCGTCCTCGACCTGCTGGCACTCTTCGATGCCCGAGTGCGTGACGACCCCACCTGTCTGCTCATTCAGCAGTCCCTGAACGCTGCCGGGTTGTCGACCGTCCCGTACTTCGGCACTTGTGGCCGCCGCGCCTCCGTTCACGTGGTGGCGTTGGACAGCGTCGCTGTCGAGGCCACCCCTCAGTCCGATGAGGTCGAGGAGGCCACGGAAGACCCCGCCGGGTCCTTGCCCGAGCGCCCCCTGAGCATCGGTGACGTCCTCAACGGCAGCGGGGTCGATTCTCTGCCGCCGAACTCCCCGCTCAACACGGTCACGCACCTCATGCGGCACAACAACTACTCTCAGCTGCCCATCATCGAAGGGAAGTCCATCCTCCACGGAGTCGTCACCTGGCGCTCCGTGGCAAGGATGTACGAACAGGGGAGCCCGGCGACCCTGGCCAACGCCATGGAAGCCCCGAGCGACTGGGCGGTGGCCCAGGAGACCCAGGACTTCTTCGCCCTGCTCCCGATGATCTGCGAGTCGGGGTACGCGCTGATCCGGCGCAATGACGGCACGTTCGGCGGGATCGTCACGGCAGCGGACATCACGCAGAGGTTCGCGGGCACCGCCCGGCCGTTCTTCCTCGTCGGCGAGATCGAGCTGCGGCTCCGCAAATGCCTGGGCACGGCCATCGGCCCCGACTCGATTCGGGCTGTTCAGTCGAGAAGCCGCCGGACCGGCCAGATTTCGGACCTTATGTTCGGCGAATACGTGAAGCTGATCGATGGCGAGCAGTCGAATGAGTCACTGCGGCTGCTGGCAGACCAGAACTGGCTGGCCCTGCAGTGGACAGGCGCCGACCGGGTGCAGTTCGTGCGTCGGCTGAAGCGAGTGAAAGACATCCGCAACAAGATCGCGCACTTCGATCCGCAGCCGCTGCCGGCCCCTATGCATGATGAGCTGCACAAGTTCTGCCTGCTGCTGCGTCAGTACGTCACGGACGTCTGAGACCCACGGCTGGTTCGCGGAGCCGATCCGCGAACCAGCCGCCAGGTCAGGGCAGCTCGAACTGTTCTCTGAGGAGTTGCAGGTTCAGGCGCAGGGTGCGGCCGTCCGGCAAGGTTTCCACCACCTGCACCCCGTCGTAGTTGAGCAACTGGCGCAGGACGGCGGCAAAGCCTTCCACCCTTCGCGAAGCCGGAAGGTTGACCCGCTGCGCCAGCGCGGTCATCGGGAGCGTCCCACCTGCGTCGATCAGTGCACGTACGGCCTGCTCAACTCGCTCAAGGTCCGGCTTGCGCGCCAGCATGTTCACCTGGGACTCGAAGATTTCGGACGCCAGCAGCGCCGTGACCAAGGCTTCGTCCGGCGACACCGGCTGTACGGACAGCAATGCCTCGTCGCCCGGTGACGGGACCAGCGCCACATCGAACAGCGAGTCGTGGCTCTCGGCCAGCGCGGCCTCTTCCTTCGCGCGCTTGCTCGACGGCTTGGGGGCGGCCTGGACCTGCGTGGCGACCGGTCGTTGCTGCGGCTGTACGGCAGCGTCTGCGCCCAGGTGCCACCAAGCCGGCTGCGGATTTCCGAGCTCCCGCCACCCCTTCGGCGGCGTGGCGCCGAACGGCAGGAACGCCATCATCGGAATCGTGAACTCGGCCAGCGCCGCTCCGCCGTGATAGCCGGCCCGCTGAGCGCTGTAGCGGGCGTCCGCGTCCCAGAGCGCCACGATCTCGCCGCCCGGCTCCGAGTCGACGACTCGTGGTCCGGACAGTGCGATCTCGGCCTCGGACACCGGCTGCCCGGGCAGCCGGTGCCGCGCCGACTCCACGCCCGTCGCCTGCACACGTACGCCGTAGCGGTCGACGACGTGACCGTGGTCGCTCGTCAGCAGCACGGCCCGGCCCTCGACTGCGGCATGCCGCAGCAGGGACCGCAGTGCTCCTATTTGGTCGAGGCGCCACGCTCCGTCGCCGAGCTTCTGCTCGCTCGCCAGCCGGTCGTCGACGGTGTTGAGTACGACGGCGACATGGGTGTTGTCCCCGGCGAGCGCCTCGAGGAGCTCGGGGCCGAGCCAGTCGCCCCCGCTGTCGGCGCGCAGATCGTCCTTGTGGAACACCATCGCCCGCGCGCCGCCCCAGAACTTGTGTGCCGGGAAGAGCCGCTTCTCGTCGCCCTGGTCACCCCGCATCAGCCGGGCGGCGAACAGCGACGTACGCGACACCGCAGTCACCGTCGGCAGCGCGGCTGCCATCGCCCGACGTCGCGGCGCCTCCTTCGCCCCGGGAAGCGGGTCGTACTCCGCCCAGTGCTCGCGCAATTCCTCGCCGAGCTCCGCGGCGATGGCGGCGCTCATTCCGTCGAGGACGAGCAGAAGGATCCGCCGCTCCCTGGCCTTGACCAGGGGAGCGACGACCCTCGGCAGGAAGGTCTCCACCGTCAGCATCTCGTCCGCGTCCCGGCCGCCCTCGGTCCAGACCGCCAGCATGCCGGCGAACTCTCGGTCGATCTCCCGTCGCTTCTTACGGGCCGCGGCACAGAGCGAGTCGTACGCGGACTTCAGTACGGGATCGGGGTCACCACCGGCCTGTACGTGCTCGAGGGCCATGTCGACCCAGCCGGTCTCGTCGATGTGGCGCTCCAGCGCATCCGACAGATTCGGCGCTCGGGTCTCAGGCTCGGTGGCCAGCCACTGGGCCAGCCGCTGCGCCATACGGGCGCGCCCGATGCGGACCTGCTCGTCTGTGTCGGCAGCCAGCCGGTGCCTGTTCAGGAAATCGAGCGCCTGCAGGGTCCGCTCCGTCGCGCTCGACCGCAGCGCTTCGCCGACCTCCGCGAACCGGGCCTCCAGGCCCGCCCGCAGCACGGGGCTCCTGCGCTCGGCCGATTCCGCGCCGAACTGCCGCACCAGCGTCGCGGCGCGGTCAAGGACCGTGCCGGTCATCCTTCGCGCGTCCGCCGCCGACTCGTCGAACTCGGCGCGCCCCGAGCGCCCGGCGAGCAGCAGTCCGGACACGAACTCCTCGCAGGCTCGTCCGAAGGCGGCGGCCAGCCGGTCGAAGGCCTCACCCTGCGCGGGCGGCTTCTCCCCGAACCACCGCTCGGCTCGCCCACGCGCCCGGTAGATCTCGGGATCCGCCTCCGCGTCGACGTGCTCCCATAGCGCCGCACACAGCAACCCGAAGGCCACGGCGTCCGGCCCATGCTCGGCCTCCACCAGGGAGAGCAGCGCCTTGCCGGCCTCTCCCGTCTGCTCCTCCCCGGCGAGGAAGCGAGCCAGCCCCTGGCGCTCCGCCGCCCGCAAGGCCAGAAAACGGTCCGGTCCACCCGGCTGCAGCGACCAACTCAGCAGCGCGGGCACATCGAGGACGTCGTCGGCGTCCGTCAGCGCCGCCGCGGGATCACGGTCGGGGTCGTAGCGGCCGATGCCGAGCCGCCGCAGTGTGAGCGCGGCCAGCGCCTCGTTCCGGGACAGCACACCACCGCCCCGGGTCGGCCAGCCGCCCGGCGGAGTGGCGTCGAGCAGTGCCTCGGCGGCCCAGTTGTCGTCGAGCAGCCGGCCGTCGGTGCCCATCGCCCCGAAGGTCTGGCGTACGACATCCCAGGTATCGACGGCGTTGACGCGCTGCTTGTGCACCTTGGCCAGCAGATCAGGCCCGAGCTCCGACTCCTCGCGGTCGGTCAGAACGACCAGCACCTCGGGACCGGCGGCCTTCGGCGCCAGGTGGTCCAGGACGAGTTCGTAGACGGCCAGCGGCGACGGCGCCGCCACGACCCGCGCACGCCGGCTCTCGCCCCAGGTGAGCTCGGCGGGACCATCCCATTGCGGGGCGCCTCGCAGCAGCACAGCCCGCCGCTTGCCGGGCCGGAGGCTCGACGCGGACGTCAGGTACTGCGTGACGGTGGCCGGGTTAAGCCGTACCGCGCTGGTCAGGGCAGACTCAGAGGTCACTCCACCACCCGCCAGGAGATCTCGACGGTCGCGTCCGGCTCGGCCTCCATCAGCTCGGCAAGCTCAGCACGGAGTTCGGCGAGCGCCTGCGACGCCTTGGCACGGCCGCTACCTGAGCGACGCTTGGCACGACCGGGTGTCGGGTGGCTGGTGGGCACGGGCGGGCGGCTGGTCTCGGTGCTGAGGTCCACCTCGTTGGGAGTGGTGGGGCCGACCGGCTCCGGCGCGACCGAGACCGGCGGCTGCGGCGCGGGAGCGGCGGCGGCCTGGCTGCGCCGGATCACGTCGATGATCGACTTTCCGGCCCGTTCCAGCTCGTCCTTCAGGTTCTCGGTGCGCTGGTCGGCCTGGGCTGCGCGGCGCAGCCGCTCGAGGACCGCCTCACCCTCGGGGCCGTAGGTAGGTGCGAGCTTGAGCATGTCCCACACCGTGGTGGCCAGAGCCGAGGCGACGCTCTGCGCCTGCTTGATCGAGGCCCCGTAGCGGCTGGCGGAGACCTCGCCCAGGTCGAACGTCGCGAATGCCGTGATGACCTGCTTGGCCGCCGCCGCGCCGCTGGCTGCCCCTCGGTCCAGGTCCTTCAGCTCGTCGAGCAGGTCGCGCGAGCGCCGGGCCAGCGCGAGCCGGCCGGCCTCGTCGGAGCTGTCCAGGCCGAGGAGTATGGCGTGCTTCTCCAGCTCCGTGACCAGCGAGTCGGCGGGCTGCTGGTACTCCCGGGCCTTGCCCAGGATCTGGCGCGCGAACTGGCCGACGATACGGCCGCGGCGCAGCGTGGGCGGCTTCTCTCCAAACATGTCCCAGTAACGGCGCCCCGCCTCCTCCCAGACCGACTCGTCCGGCAGCGGCTGCGAGCGCAGGGCGTCGATCGGCTTGATGGCCGGCAGTTCCGGCGCCGGGTCGAGCAGGGCACCGGACCGCACCCAGACCCGGTCGTCCATCTCGGCGAATGAAGCGATCACCAGGTTGGCGAGGAAGGGCTCGAGGCCCATCGGCTCGGGCCGGTCGATCCAGTCGGTGAGCTGGACGACGCTGAGGTCGCCGGGCCCGCCGTCGGTACGGGCCTGCAGCGCGAAGTGCTCGACCCAGCGGTTCGACAGCCGGAAGTACGCCTCCTTCTGCTGGCCGAGGCCGAGGGGCGCGGCGATCCGTCGCATGGCGGTGCGGTCCTTGGCCGGGATCTCGGCCTGCCGGTCGCCGGCTTCGACGGCGGCCCGGATGTAACCGAAGACGGTCCGGGCGTCGGCGGGCCGTACAGCGGTCTTCGTGCCGTCCGGGTCGAGATCGGGGTGGGCGGGGAACTGCTGAGCGAGCAGCTTCGACGCGATGTGACGGGCGGCGTCACTGAGCGATTGCCCGATGGAGACCCGAAGGTCAGGTACCTCACGCAGCGACTCGAAGTGATCGTTGAACGACACATTGACGTCCGCCGGCGCCTTGGCCGCCAGCCCGTAGGCCTGTTTGAAGGCCGCCTTCACCGACTTGATGAGTGAATCCCGCTGCCCTTCAAGCAGACCCTTGGCACGCGCCCGGTTGTCGGCGTTGAGGTGCTGCGCGTACATCGTGTCGAAGCGGCGCGGATCGGCGAGCGCGTAGTCGATGGTGACCAGGCGCTCGAAGTCCTTGTAGCGGGCCGCCGAGATGTGGGTGGGGATCCAGGCCACGGTCCGGGACGGCACGCCGGGCCGCTCACGGAGCTTCCCCATGCGGTTGGCGTCGTCACGGGGACCGAACTCGCCCTCGTCGTACGGCAGATCGACCACCAGCCGCCACAGCCCCTCCTGGCTGGGCGCGAGATCGTGGTCCGGCAGCTGGTCGGTGTCGGCGATGTGGCCGAAGACGACCTCCATGGTGCGGTTCGAGCCGCGCCAGATGAACCGGAGCTCGTCCGCGTCGCTGAGCTGCTCCTGCCGCTCTACCCCCAGTTCCTCCTCAAGGAGCCGCCGGGCGAGCGCGAGCCGGTTGTTCCGGTTGTTGTTGGCCTTGGCGTTGGCGATGACGGAGTCCACGTCCACGCCGGCCAGCTCGAGCCGCACGCCCGGATTGGCACTGGTGCCCGTCGGCTTGATCTCGGCGAAGTTGGCGGCCCACTCGTCGACCTTGGACTTGATGACACCGACCTCGGCGCCGGGGATGGGCGAGACGACCGAACCGTGGTTGAGTGCGCCGAGCCGTCGAATCGTGAGGTCGCGCAGCGCCGGAACACTCGGCGCCAGGGCGGACAGCAGCAGCGTGCACATCAGACGGTTGTCGCCGGTGAAGCCCTTGCAGCGGCTGAGCAGCTGCGGATCGGTGATCGTGCCGGGCCGGTGCCGGTAGCGCTCGATGTCCTCCTCGGTGACCTCGTACGTGGCGAGGAGGTGCGGGCGGAGCTTGGAGCGGTACAGCTTGTCGGCGGCCTGGAACTCCACCTTCAGGCTGTCCACGAACGGCTTGTCGCCGCCGTCCGCGATCACCGGGTAGAGATCGCCGAGCGGGATGAGCTGCTCGAGCGTGGCATCGTCACGGTGGTCGGCCAGGAGCTGGCCCATGAGCTTCAGACCGGTGCGGGAGCGCTGCAGGGCCGAGGAGATGTGGACGAGAGTGTCCATGAAAGCGGGGGAGAACGGGTACGTCAGCCGGAACGAATCCTCGTCGGCGCCCGTCGTGCCCTCCTCGGACCCGAGCAGCACGTCCCAGACCTGCGGCCCGACCCGCTTGATCTTCGCGAAGGCCGCGTCGAGCTTGGCGGCGGCCTCGGCGTCCTTCGGCCTGAGCAGGCGGGCGTGGGCGATCTGCGGGAGGTTGCGGTCCTCCAGGGTGATCTTGTCGAAGCGGCCGGAGGCCAGGTTGAGGCTGTCCTGGATCGCGGTCTCGGCCGCGCCGGAGGTCTCCTCGCCGACGAGCTCCCGCAGGTCGCGCTGGCGGGCGATGAAGGAGACGATCGGGATCGCCCGGCGGGAGTCGGCGCCCTCGACGAAGTTCGTGATCTTGTCGGCCTCGCGGGAGACGAACTTCTGGTCGTGGATGCGGTTGGCGAGCCAGAGGATCAGCTCGTCCATGAAGAGGATCAGCCCGTCGTACCCGAGCGACTTCGCGTGCTCCGCGATCACGGCAAGGCCGGCGTCGAGCGAGATGAACCCGTGCTCGTCCTCGGCGGCGTTCTTGGCGAACCCGGGGAACCAGGTCGCACTCGCGTCGTGCACGAGCTTGGCGCGCAGCTCGGCGGGGGTGGTCGGGTTGACCAGGTTGAGGTTGACCTCGCCGCCGTCCAGTTCTTCGGCAGAGAGGGCGGCGTCGAGGAGAGCGGAGGTCCAGGCGAAGGAGTCGCCCCACTCGTCCTCATCGTCGGATGCGACGGAATCGACTTCTGTCTCGACGCCGCTGAGGCCGTTGATGAAGGCGTCGTCGCCCATGCGGAGGCGGTGCGACCGGATGTCCTCGAAGAGGGCGTCGGTCCGGTAGACCTGGGGAATGGGCGCGTCGGGGTGCAGCGCCCTCACGTGGCTGACGTACCCGCCGAGGACGCGCTGCTCGAGGGACTTGGCACCGAGCATGTGGTACGGGACGAGCAGGAACCGCTTCCGCTCGGTGCCCAGCCACTCGTGCTTCGCGAGGACGGGATCGAAGTCGGCGCGGGCGCGGGCCGCCGGGGCGCCTCGGAGGAGTGCGTGCAGGACGGCCATGAAGTGCGACTTACCGGAACCGAAGGATCCGTGGAGGTAGGCGGCCTTCGAGGTCTGCCCGTCGAGGGCGGCCTTGATCAGCCCGAGGGCCTCGTCGAAGTTCTCCAGGAGCCGCTCGGTGACGACATAGTCGCGCAGCGCACGCTCGGTGCCCTCCTCGGTGACCGCCTCGGCGAGCTTCAGGACGAAGTCGGAGGTGGAGATCGACGTCTTGATGTCGATGACATCGCGGAGCAGGGGGGCCGTGGCGGCGGTCGGGGCCATGTCTGTCTCGCGTCTCCTGTTGTCTCCGGCGTGTACGTATGGGCGACAGGGTGACGGGTGGCGCGGGCGGCACCCCGAGCGTCACGCGCGGTGCGCGTACGGTCTCGGGGAGTGCCTGTCGACCGGCGTTCCTGCTGTCACGGCCTGCGGCCCGCCTCGATCGTAACCGGTGGGGGTGACACGGCGGGGGTGCAAGGGGCGGCGGGTCAGCCCAGGTGGGAGAGGAAGGCGCGCCATGCCTGGGGGGTGAAGGCGAGGGCGGGGCCGGCGGGCCGCTTGCTGTCGCGGACGGGGACGAGGTGGGGGAGGTTGGGGGCGACCTCGACGCACTCCCCCTGCCCGCCGCTGTAACTGCTGGTGCGCCAAGCCGCTGCGGCGAGGTCGGGCAGAGCGAGGCGGGCCTGGTTCATGGTCTGTGCTCCTTGGCGATGCGGCGGATCAGCGTGAGCGATTCCTTCGGAGGCAGCGCGGAGGCGCGTGCGTCGTCGAAGAGGCCTCGATAGGCGACGACCTCGGACTCCCCTTCCGTCCAGATGTTGCCGGTCGGGGTCTCCGTCAGTACGAGGTCCTGCGCTGACACCTGCGGAAAGCTCATCAGCAGGTATGGGCCGAACATACCCGAGTGCGCGCCGCGCGAGAACGGCAATACCTGAACGGTGATGTTGGGCTGCTCGGCCATCGTCGCCAGGTGCTCCAGCTGGTCCCGCATTACGGTGGGCCCACCTACCCGTTGCCGGAGCACGCCTTCGGCGAGTACGGCCCAGAGTTCCAACTGGCCCTCACCCGTCAGCCGCTCCTGGCGGGCGAGTCTCACCTGGATGAACTGCTCGATCTCCTCAGCGGTCTGCCACGCGCGTGAGGCGACGGTGACGGCGCGGCCGTACTTCGGCGTCTGGAGAAGTCCCGGAACCAGCTGCGCCTGGAAGGTCCGGATGCTGTCGTAGATGTCCTCCATCTCGATGTAGTCGCGGTAGGTGTCGCCGAGGACGGATCCGTACTGGTGCCACCAGCCCTCACGGCGCCGTCGATTGGCCCTGCGAGCCAGGGCGCTCAGCCGCTCCAGCGTCTCCCGGTCCGTGTCCCCATGCCCGGGGATCCAGACGACTTACTCGATCCCGGACCTGACCATCGGACCGCGCTCGTTCAAGGGCGAGGACGACTGGTTGCTGGACGCGGATGCGGTCGAGCTGGCGGTAGAGGTGATCTCGCCGAACGAGCGGCTGGAGGGCATCAACGAGAAGATCGCCTGGTACACGGCCGCGCGTGTTGCCCGGCTGCTGCAGATCGATCCGCGTACGGGCACGTGGTCGTTGTTCACCCGCCTGGGAGAGGGTGAGTACAAGGCGTTCGTGCACGGGAAGTACGGCGAGGATGTGCCGCTCCCGGAGGAGCTGGGAGGCGACCTCACCACGACGGGCCTACCGCTCTACGGCACGCAGCCGGCCCGCTGACGACGGTGGTTCCTCCTCCCGCTTGGGGGATGGGGGAACCACCGTCAGGGCTCAGCCCTTGGCGGGTCGCCGGCCCCGACGGGTTGCAGCCTGAGGGCGCCAAGCCCGCAGGTCATCGTCGGTCAGGCCGAGTTCGCCCTGCTTGGCGGCCCGGTAACCCTCGAAGAAGGCAGCGGGGGAGCTGCCGTACAGGCCGTCGAACTCGTTGTGCCACTGGGTGAGCCAGGGCTGCAGTTCGAGGAGGCCCGCGAGGAGCGGGGTCAGTTCCTCGGCGGACAGCTCGTCGTGGACCGTGAAGTACGTGGACAGTGCCTGTGCCTGCTCACGGTGATCCCAGCCGGCCCAGCCGAAGAGCTGGGGGATGCCGGAGATCGCCCCGGTCGCATACGAGATGAACCGCTCCTTGGGCACGTCGAGCTTGCCGCGCGCACGCCAGTAGGAGGGCTTGAGGAAGTCCGCCGAGGTGTACTTGGGGGGTACGGGAATCGAGTCGCGGATCTTCCGCTTCTCGAATTCGTCGGTCTCTGCGTCCTCCTTCCGCTGCAGGTCCCAGACATGCTCCCAGTCCGCGCGCTTTTTGAGGGCGGCGGGTTTGTAGCGCAGGGCGGCGAGGAAGGGGACGTGCTCGTCGGAGAGGAGGTCCGAAACGACGGTTGCGAGTTCCTGACGCGGCGCGTAGATCTCGGCGACGGACACGAAGTCCTGGTCGCGCGAGAGCAGGTCGGCGAGCTGGTTGAGGGTGAGGATGGTCGACTGACCGTTCTCGTCGAACCAGTACTCGCGTGTCTCGATCCGGTCGAGCAGCCACGACTTGAGCGCCCGCTCTTGGAGCACGTCCCAGCCCTCGGTGGCCCAACGGCGCTTGTACTCGGGCCGCTCGATCATGCCGATGGCCCGGCTGTTCTCGATCGCGTCGATGCGCTTCTGTACGACGGTTTTGTAGGCGTCGGACCATTGGTCAGGCATCTCGGTGATGGGCGTCGACCCATGCCGCTTGAACCACTCACCCGAAGCCTCGCCGGCTTCGACACGCCGCGCCAGCACGATCTCGAAGGCACGCTCGCCAAGCGAGAGCTCGGGCACCTCAGCCTCGGGCGCCCGCAGATCCTCGGAATGCAGGCCGTACAACGAGTACACCTGCCAGTCCAGCTCCTCTTGCAGCGCGATCATCTGCCCGCGGGTTGATTCCCACTTGTCGCAAGCTCCGCGGAGTGTCGGTGTTGAGGGAGCGGGAGAGGCAGGGGTAACGAGGGCACTAGGGGTGGTGAGCGCATGCTGCTGAGCGAGGGAATCCAGGTGTGCAGTCAAAACAGTGGGATACGTGGCAGGGAGGGGGAACTCTTCAATTTTGGCGCCGGTGAACTCGTAGCGGTCGGACCAGGGATGAACGCTCACGCGCGCACCATCGCCGCCTACAGGGTCGCCTCCCTTAGGGTAGCTAACCATTTTGAGCCAGAATCCTGCGGTGGAGCTGTTGAGCACCCCCAGTAGATGAAGGTGCTCTACTTCACTTGCTTCCTTTTGGAGCTTGATGACTGGAGCGTGGCGATTGAAAACGCTGCCGCCGCGGTCCAGTACGAAGTGGTTCTGTGCGGATACGAAGGCAAACATGATCGACAGTGGCGTACGGTAGGCCGATGCGGTGAATTGCATATAGTCCCACCATTTTAGTCCTGCATCGGCCATATCTCCCTGGAATGTGCGACGTACTTCCAGCAAGCGGCGCATAGGCCAAAGCTCTCGAGAAAGCTCGGCCGGGTTGAGGTTGTTAGAGTATGGGAACCAAATAGCTTCTTCTGCGATGGCAGACCAGTCCCGGACCACCTCTCCTGTCATGAAAGGAAGTAGTCCTCGTCGGTCGGCGAAGGTCTTGTACGTCGCCCGCAGTGGCCGAAGGTACGCGCTGTCAGCTCCAACCCTTACGGCGCGACCGATCGGCGGTTCGATGACGTCGCGGAGACGGCATGCCTTTGCGCTGTCTAGCTGTTCGATCATCTCGCGGCCACCATCAGCGAGTACCCAGGGCTGCTTGCCGAAATAGCGCTCACGTTCAAGGTTTTCTACCGATACCCATTGGCTAACAGAGCCCGGAGTGTCGATCTGACTGGCGATCGCCGTCCATACGTGCCCATCTTCGGCAGGTGAGGGTGCCTTGGGCTCCCCCTGAATGCTCCGCACGGTGCGGATGGTCGAGTTGCGATTTCTGCCCGCCCGACGACGCCCCACAAGGATCACCGTCGGCGTACCGTGACCTGGAATGTATGCCCCAGAGGTGTCGATCACCTCCGTGATTTCCACTTTGTGAGCGAAATATTCCTCGATCAGCTTGGTGCCGAACTCGCGTTTCATGAACGAGTTTGACGTGATCTGGCCGGTCATTCCGTAGCCGCGCCCGCTCGGTTCTCCCGCCTTCGCTAGCTGGAAAAACCGCTCCGCGAACGGAACCGACAACGCGTACGTCCCCGCGCAGGACTTATAGATGTGCCGGTACAGTGCGTTCAGCCTCTTGTCCTTGACGGTGATGTATGGCGGGTTACCCACCACCACGTCATACCGCCCCTGCTCCAAGATCCCCTTGAACTCAGGCTCGTGGATGTCCTCCGTTGCGTACGAGAACTCCGCCAGTTCGTCCCGCTGGTCCGCGACGAACTCCAGCTCCCCCTGCCCCGCCGTCCCCAGCACACCGAACTCAAGCTGCCGCACCTTGATCAGCGAGTCGCCCACCGCCAGGTGCACCGGCCAGTCGTACCGCGACGCCTCCGCCAACGTCCGCACGTTCGCCGCCGCCATCGCGGCCATCAGCAGCCGGAACCGCGCGATGGCCACCGCGAACGGGTTGATGTCGACACCGTGCACCGCGTCAAGCGCCATCCGCACCCGCGCGTGCAGCTCCATGCCCGGATGGCGCTCGGCCAGCAGCCGCACCATCCTCCGGAACGCGCCGAGCACGAAGTGACCCGACCCGCATGTGGGGTCGATCATCTTCAGCTCGCCGACGCGCCCGCCCATCTCCCGCACGACCGGCTCCATCGTCCGGTCGAGGATGAACTCCTCCACGAACTCCGGCGTCTGCAGCAGCGCGTACGTCTTCCGCGCGGCCTCCGACAGGTCCTGGTACAGGTCACCCAGGAACCGGGTGTCCCACCCCTTCGTGCCGTCCTCGTTCAGGGGGTCCGTGAAGTCGTGGACCAGCAGGCCCGCCTCGTCCCGCTCCCGCCAGAACTCCACCAGCGCCCGCGCGCCGTCGTGCGAGATCGGGATCTGGTACAGCGGGTTGCGCTGCCGGTTGAACAGCAGCTTGCCGGCCTCGCCCTCACCGATTTCCTTGAAGGCCCGCTCCAGCCAGCCACGGAACGTCGGGTCCTGCTCTTCCTCCACGTACTGCGCGTACCGCGCCTCCGCCAGGTCGCGGCGCTCCTCGTCCGGGCCCGCCAGGTACGGCTCGGGGATCAGCAGGTTGTCCTCGCAGAAGCGGACGAACACCGTACCGAGGACCCACGCCACCGCCACCTGTGTGACGCGGCCGGAGATCTGCGGGGTGCCGTACAGCCACGAGTTCCACGACTCCGCCGTACGCCCCAGCGAGAACGCCCGGTCGTGCTCGTTCAGCAGCCGCCCGGCGACGCGAACGCGCTCGGCGCGGTCGTCCGCGTACTCGGTGAGGCGGGGCTCCAACCAGGCGTCCCACTCAGGCGTCCCCTTGGGGTCGGCCTTCAGCGCCTTCTTGTACTCGGCCAGCAGCGGCTTGGCGACGCCTTCGCCGTCCTTCACCTGCCTGCCGAGATCCGCCTCGACCGCCTTAACCTGCTTGATCAGGTCGGCCTTCAACGCATCGCGGTCGATCACTTCGCCTCGTCTCCCCAGTTCCCCGTCGTACCCACAGGACTCGTCGTACCCGTTGTATCCATGGTGCTCGTCGTACTCGTCGTCCCGAGACAATCGCGGCGCCGCCCACCCGACCGATGGGCGTTCTCCACCCACGCGTCCGGGAGCACCACCCACTCGCCGAGCCCCGCCTGATACGGCACGGCCACCGTCCCCAGCCTAGGCGGCCGCGCCGGGTCGTCCTGCGGGCAGAGCAGCCACAGGCCCCGGCCGCCGCCGCGTGACCGCTCCGCGAGCCGGTTCAGGACGCCCATCGCGTCGTACCGTGCCAGCGCACCCGCGTCCGTCAGGAGCAGCGGGACCCGCGCCCCGCCCGTGAGCAGCTCGCCCAGCCGGGGTTCGACGGCGCCCCATGCCGTCCCTGCGTACTCGGCGAACTTCATCGCCGCCTTCGAACCAGGCTCCGCCACATCCGCGCGCAGGATCGTCTCCCACGTCGGCTTGGGCCGTCGGTCCACCAGCTCGTGCAGTGCGTCGAGGAACAGCTCGGTTACCGAGACGGGCTCCGCACCGAAGCGCGGACCCGTGACCTCCTCCACCGCCTCCGTCGCGAGACCGGTCCGGACGGTGAGGACCCGGAAGCCGTCTCGGGGCGCCGAGGCGAGCAGCCGCTCTTCCGCCGTCACCGCGCCCGCGAGCTGTACGTCGTCGGCGTAACGGTGCTCGGACAGGAAGGCGGTCGGCTTCCGCAGGTTCCCCAGAGACAGGAAGCTCGAGTCGTCCTTGGTCTGCCGCGGCAGATAGCGGGAGATACGGGGGGTGCCCGTCCGGGTCGACAGCTCCAGGTCGAAACCGGCGGCCTTCAGGGCCTTCGTCAGCCGGCCGTCCTTCGGCAGCGAGTGGCCGCCCCGCTCGTCGAGGAGTTCCGGGAAGCGGGCGCGGACCCGCTCGTGGATGTCCTCGGCGGTCAGGCCGGGCTGGAGGTCGCGTGCCAGGCCCGGGATCAGCCGCACCAGGCCCGCCTGGGTCAGCCGCAGCGCCCGTACGAGCGGCAGGTCGCGGGGGTAGATCTCCAGACGGGGGGTCGCGGCCGCGTTGCGGGAGGCTGCCGCGGCCAGCTCGACCGTACGGCGCTCGTCCCACTCCACCACTGTGCTCGGCGGAGTGACCGCGCTCAGCTCCCCGAGCACGGTCGTCGAGGTCGGCAGCGTGTCGAGCTTCGCCAGCCGGTCCGCGACTCGGCCCAGACGCTGAGCATAGTCGAGGAGGCCCGGAGCGGAGGGGGTCTCGGGGGCGTCGTCGTCGCTGACCTCCAGGGCCAGCAGGCCGGCGCCCATCGCCTCGTCGGAGGCGTCCCGGTTCGGGGCGTGCCGGAACGTAGCCTCGTCCGGGACCAGCTGCTCGACCTCCACCACGGCCCGTACCCCCGCGAGGGCGAGCGCCCGGCGCTGCTCCCGCTCCTGCAGCTCCGTGCCGCGGCGTACGGCCAGCGCGTCCGCGATCTCCGCGGCCGAGGCGACCCGGCCGAGGTCGCGCAGCAGCTCCAGGATCTCGGCGCGCAGGGTCCGCACGGCGGCGTGCCGCTTCCAGCGGCCGCGCTGGGTCTTGAGCATCAGCGAAACCTGGGCGGCTGAGAGACGGAGCGCCTCGGCGACGTCCTTCTGCATCGGCCAGACCCCGATCTCGGGCACGACGCCCTGCTCGTCGGGGAGGCGAAGGAGCAGCCTGACCATCTCGCACTCGTTGCGGTTCGAGCCGTCCTTCTTCAGCTCCGGCACGAAGATCGTCGCCAGGGCGTCCAGGCTGATCGTCCGCAGCGCCCGCTCGCTCTCCCCGCCGGCACCCGTCTGCGCCACGGCGAGGGCGACGGCGGCCTCCACCGCCGACAGCTCTTCCTTCGCGGCCTTGCGGCCCTCAGGGGTGAGCGGCGCGGCGGGCTGCTCGGCGAGCTGCTGGCGCCACTGCTTGATCCTTCCGAGGACCTCCTTACGGGTCTTCGCACCGAGTCCCGGGGCGTTGACGAGGGTCCGCTGGCTATGGTCGAGGAGCTGGCCGACGGTGTTGACGCGCAGGCTATAGACGAAGGACTCGGCGGCGGGGCTCAGACCCGAGGCGGAGATCGGAGTGGAGCGGTCGACACCCGCGGCGAGCCGGTCGCGCTGCTCCTCCGCGGTCTCCTCCTCCGCCACCGCGATCGCGGCATCGGCGGACCCGGCGGATGTGCGCTCGTCTTGCTGACGCGATCGCTTCGACGACGGCTTCGCCTCGTCCATCGCGAGGAAGATCTTCTTCCACGCGTCCCGCATCGGCTTCAGGTCCTTGAACCGGTGTGCGGCGTCCCGGTGCAGGGCCTTGCGGAAGAACTCGACGAGGCCGTCCTTGACCGCCGGATCGAACGCGTCGGCCGCGATGGCGGGGTACGGCTCCTTCTCGGGCTTCGTCTGCCGGGGGGAGACCTTTCCGCCGCCCCACACCGGCAGCTCGCGCGAGGCCATCTCGTGCAGCGTCACGGCGAGCGCGTACCGCTCGGCGTGCGCGTCGTACACCGACCGGTCCGTGAGTGTGCCGATGAAAGGGTCCAGATAGCCGTCCGTGCCCGCCTCCGTCTCCTTCACTGGATAGCCGGCGAGCGAGAAGTCGATCAGGACAAGTTCTCGGGTGCGGTTCGGGCGGATCCGGATGGCGATGTTGTCCGGCTTGATGTCGCGGTGCCAGACGCCCTCACCCTCGAGGAAGTCCACCGCGCCGAAGAGATAGTCGCCGTACGCCTCCAGCTGGTCGACCGAGAGCCGGCCGGAGTCCCGCAGCTGGCGGGCGACGGTCTCCTCACGGCGGCGGGTCCGCGTCGCGCCCGGCTCGGCCGGCGTGCCGTCGGCCTCGCGCTCGTCACCGACGTACTCCATGACGAGGACCGTGCGGCCGCCGATGCTCTGAGGCTCCGGCTCGATCAGCCGGATGATCCGCGAGTCGGCTCGCAAACGCCCCATCACCTCGGCCTCGCGCCTGAGGATCTCGCCGCTCCGCTCGGAGACGGCGACCTTGAGGACGGCCAGGGACTTCGCGAAGCGGACCTCGGCGCCGGCGGTCAGATCCCGTACGAGGAACGCACGGCTCGTCGAACCGGTGCCGAGCCGCCGCCGGACCTCCCACCGGCCGGCCAGGACATCGCCTGCGACTGCCTCCAGGGGATCCTTCTCGGGCTCGGGCACGGCAGGACGCAGGGGCTGGGAGGAGGGAGAGGGCGCTGTGAGGGTCTCCTCCACCACCTCCAGCATCTCCAGGAAGTCGTCCACGGAGGAGAGCCGGGCCGAGACGTCGTAGGCCGTCGCTGCCTGCACCAGCTCGTCGATGTACTCCGAGAGCCCGTCCACGACCGCGCTCGGGCGCAGGCCTTCGCCCGCTTCGTAGCGGGCCATGAGCTCGGCCTGGCTGGCGGCCGGCGCCTTGCCGGTGGCCAGCAGATACGTGAGGACACCGAGGCCGTATACGTCCAGAGCCACGGGGTCGGCCTTGGGCGCGGTCAGCTCGGGGGCGAGATAAGGATCGGCGGACTCGGCGAGGTGCGCGCCCGCTCGCGAGAAGGTCGTCGGAGCGAACCGCTCGCCGCCGTTCGCTCCGCCTTGCTCCGGGCCGCGCTGGACGGCGACCTGCCAGTCGGAGATCTGCAGATGCGGAGTGAGCCAGCCCGCCTCGTCGCCGTCCTTGCTGGAGCCCCGGCCACGCGGCATGACGTGGATCGCGTGGGCGGACAGAGTGCGGTGGTAGAGCCGCCGACCGTGCCCCGAGCGCACGGTCTCGGCGAGCTGACGCACGAGCGCGATCCGGCTCAGCACGTCCAGCTTCTCGCCGTACTGGATCAGGTAGTCGTCGAGGCGGAGTGTGCGCGGGTCGTAGTCGAAGATTAGTGCGGGGCCCGCCGAGTGCCCGGTCGGGTCGTACTGCTTGAGCTGGACGACCCCAGGGTGCCGGAACCGGCGCAGCACCGCCGCCTCGCGCCGCGCCGCACGCTCGACGGACGCCCGCGTCTCGGGGTCCGAACCGCGCTCCCGCAGATAGACACGGATGCGCGCCGCCTCTGGCAGCTCGCTGTGCTGGGCCAGATAGTCCGCCCAGGTCGGTCCTGAGTCGAAGGACTTGCGGTGCAGGAGATACGGGCCGACCTTGTATTCGGCGTCGCTGCGCGCGATGCCGATCTTTTCCAGCGCCTTCGCGATGCGGTCCGATCGCGGTTTGTCGATGCGGCGGCGCTCTTCCCTCGGGGGCTCTTCCAGCATCTGGATCAGATGGTGGACCGTGTGGACGCCCTGCTGGTCGTGGGCGGGCAGGCGGTTCTTCAGTGACGAGTCGGTAAAGCAGACGGCTTCCGAGACCCACACGGGCTCACCATGTTGTTTGAGCAGCCAGGCGAGCTCCTTGGCCTTCTTGTTGGCCAGGTGGAGGGGGTTTCCGTGGGAGATCTGGCGCCCGCTGGGCTGGGTCTGCAACCAGGTGCCGTTGCGGGACTCGATGGAGCCATGCCAGTCCTTCAGTTCGATCAGGTGCACCCCGCCCGGGGCGATCACCAGGAGATCTACCTCTCGGACGTGACCGGTGGCGGCGGTGAAGGTGAAGTTCGACCAGCCACGCCACGGATCGTTGTCCCTGAGTCTTTCCTGGATGGCCTCCAGCCCTCGCCGCTCATGCTGGAACTCGGAATCGGTGACGGTGACCCACCGGCCGTCCCGCATGTTTGCCCCTCTTTACGCCGGTTCTGCTGTTTTTCCCGCGACCGTCAGGCGCTGCGTTAGATCGTAGACGGTGGCGTCAGGCGGGAGAGTGCCGTTCGACCGGGGCCCAGCATGGACAGCCATGGATCGTCGGCGGGCGTGACTAATCTGATCGCCATGACGATCGACAGGGTGGGGAAGGCAGACGGAGAAGAGGGCGGGACGGACGGTGTCCAGTGGCTTTTGCAACCGCGGGGCACCGCCCGGACGGGGGGTCCGAAGCACTTCGAGCACTCGGTCCGTACGGGCATCGACCTGGCGCAACCGCGATACGCGGACGTCCTCGGTGAAGACGCCACCCTCCTGCGGCAGGTCTTCCCGGACGGAGTGGGGCGATTCTGGGGGGCGATCGAGCCGAAGAAGCAGAGTGGTGCCAAGGCGGTTGCCGTGCGGAACTGCAGGGTCGGCGACGAGGTGCTGTTCTACGGGGAGAAGAAATTCATCGCGCGAGCCACCATCCTCGCGAAGTTTCACAACCCCGACCTGGCCAGAGAAGTGTGGGGCGCGCGGGACGACGGGGCGATCTGGGAGCACATGATCGCGCTCGGAGACCTGATGGAGTTCGAAGCGGACGCCCTGCCCCTGCTGGCAGCCATCAAAGGCCCGAGCGACAAGCTCTGGGGCATGCAGCTCGTCACCGTGAGCGACCGCACACTGCTGCTCGGCAAGGTCGATCCTCCGTCCGCTCCGGTGAGGGCAGCGCTCCCGGCGCCCCGAAGCCAGAAGGCGGCGGCCTCGACGATGACCGAGAAGACGCTGCTTCACACCCTCGCCACACTCCGGACCTACACGCGTTCGGGCGGCCCATCCCTGCATAAGCCGCTGGCGCTGCTGTGGTCGATAGGGCGTGTGGCGGCCCGGGAGGAGCGGCTGGCGCCCTGGAAGGTGTTCGAGAACGGGGTCGGCGGACTCCTGGCGGATTTCGGCGGCAACACCTCGCACGTGACTCCACACTATCCGTTCACACGGCTGCGGGGCAGCGGTGTGTGGGACGTACAGGGCATCCATGTCGACGTCCAGGACCCGAGTCCGACGGCCCTCCTCGAGGCCGATGCCAAAGCGGGCTTCACGGACGATGCCGATCGGCTGCTCCGCAGATCGCATCGCGCCCGCGCCAAGGCGGTCGGCCTACTGCGCGCCAAGTACTTTGCGGACGTCGATCAGCGGCTGCTGTTCGAGCGAGTCGGTCTCGGCGGCTATCTGACCGCAAGCGGCAGCACCGAGGATGACTCCGATGTGCGAGCTGCCAAGGTCGTCGCCGTGACCGGTCCGGTGCCGCGCCAGGCGACGAGCGGAACACGCCCCGTACGCGACCCAGACAACGTCCGGGATGTGAAGCGCTGGCACGAGGATCTCTGCCAGGTCTGCGGCGAGCCGCTCGAGGTCCTGCTCGGCCGTTACAGCGAAGCCGCGCACATCCAAGGCATCGGCAGCCCGCACGACGGGCCGGACACAACGGCCAACATGCTCTGTCTGTGCCCCAACCACCACCGGCAGTTCGACGGCCTCGGCATCTACGTCGACGCGCAGTGGGAAGTGCGACGGACCAAGGACGACTCGAGGGTCTCGCAGCTGCGTAGGGACCCCCGGCACCGGATCGGCTCGGGGTACGTGGAGTATCACCGCATGCTGTGCGGAAAGAACGACTGATGGACTGGCCGGCTCGCTGAACGGCGCGTCGCGGAGGCTGGCGGGCGGAAGGGTTCTTCCTGCTCGCCGTCGTCGTCCGGGCCACGGATGGGTCGCGGCCTCCGCCATGCGGCCCCCCGACACACGCCTGCGCATGCAACAAGACCCCGCGCCCCCGTCCCACTGCCGGGGGCGCCCCGCACATGCGAAAGACCCCGTGACCATCATGATCACGGGGTCTTTTGGCACTTCTCTCGAAGTGCCCCCGGCAGGATTCGAACCTGCGCACACGGCTCCGGAGGCCGTTGCTCTATCCCCTGAGCTACGGGGGCTTCGTCGCTGCTCGGCGGCGACGGGTGAAACCTTACCAGCTCTCTCGGGGTGCCTGTGAACAGGTATTTCCGGGGCGTCACCAGGGGGGTGTTCGCCCGCGCGGGTCGGAAGTGGGCAAAACCCGGACGCAGCCCCTCGGGGCGGCCTACTCTCGTTCACGTGTCAGGCGTGTCCGGGCGGGTGCTCGTTGTCGACGACAACAAGGTCATCCGGCAGTTGATCAGGGTCAATCTCGAACTCGAGGGGTTCGAGGTCGTGACCGCGGCCGATGGTGCCGAGTGTCTGGACGTCGTGCATCGCGTGCGGCCCGATGTCGTGACGCTCGACGTCGTCATGCCTCGGCTCGACGGGATCAAGACCGCCCAGCGGCTCCGGGAGGATCCGCGGACGCGGCATCTGCCCGTGGCGATCATCAGTGCCTGCGGGGAGGGCGAGGGGGCGCAGGCGGCGGACGCGTTCCTCGCGAAGCCCTTCGAGCCGGCGGAGCTCGTACGGGTCGTCCGGCAGCTGCTGCACCGCGAGCCCAGGCAGCGGCGCCAGGCCGGTGGGCCCGACGCGGGAGAGGAGCCGTCCGCGGGGGACGGTTCCCCGGGCAGACCCGCCGCCGGGAGCGTCTGTCCCGGGCGGTGAGCTCCTCCCGCGCGTTCCCGGGGGATCCCGGCCGGACCTGGGGTTTTCCCGGCGGTGGCGTGCCGGGTGCCCGGATGGCGAAACCGGTTCGCGTTCCGACCCCCCTCCTCCCCTAGGCTGGGACCGTGACCCCCGCGGACCTCTCCCTCACCGTGCAGCACGCCGTGCGCCGTGCGGTCGACGACGGTGCGCTGCGGGTCGACGTCCCTCCGCGCGTGAAGGTCGAGAAGGCCCGGCCGGGAGGGGTGGGGGAGTACGCCAGCAGCGTTGCCCTGTCGCTCGCGCGGCCGGCCGGGCGGCCCGCCCTCGACGTCGCCTCCGTGCTGAAGGAGCGGCTCGACGGGGCCGCCGGGATCCTCGCCGTGGACATCACCGGCCCCGGGTTCCTGAACTTCACCCTGCGGCGGGAGAGCGGCGCCGGGCTCGTCGAGGCCGTGCGCGGCGCCGGGCCCGCGTACGGACGGGGCGACGGCCTCGCCGGGAGCGCCGTGCGGTTCGAGCCGCCGGCCGAGGCACGCGCCCGCGTGGTCGTCGACTGCCTGACCGGGCTGCTGCTCGGGCAGGGGGCCGAGGTCCGCGTCGAGGCCGGTGGCGAGCGGCCGCACGTCCACCCCGGCGCGTACGAGACCGAGCGGCTCGGGACCGACGCCGCCCGGTGGCGGCTGCTGCGCGCCGCGCCGCACGACCGGCCCCTCGACGGCGCCCCGCTCCTCGTCCGGCACGAGCGCAACGCGCTCTTCCGCGTCCAGTACGCCCACTCCCGCGCCCGGCGGCTCCTCGCCAACGGGGCGCAGCTCGGCGTCCTCCCCTCGTACGAGACGGAGGTCGGGGATCCGCTGCTCGGACTCCTCCGCGACCACCCCTCCGTACTTCTCGCCGCCGCCCGCCACCGCGCCCCCGACCGGGTCGCCCGGCACCTCGAAGCCGTCGCCGACGCGCTGCTCGGCTTCCAGCACACCGTTCTGCCGCTCGGCGACGAGAAACCCTCGGCCGCCCACCGCTCCCGGCTCGCGCTCGCCGAAGCCGCCGGGACGGTGCTCGCCGGCGGCCTCTCCGTGCTCGGCATCAGCGCACCCGACCGGATCTGAAAGAGCTGACCAGACATGAGCCGTTCCGCCCACCCCGCAGGCCCCCGCCACGCCGACGTGCTCCCCGAGGGCCACTACACCGCTCCGCCCGCCGATCTGAACACGCTCGACCCCAAGGTGTGGGCGCGGACCGTGGCCCGGGACGAGCAGGGCGTCGCGACGATCGGCGGGCTGCGCGTCACCGACCTCGCCGAGGAGTTCGGGACCCCCGCCTACTTCCTCGACGAGACCGACTTCCGCGCCCGCTGCCGCGCCTGGGCCGAGGCCTTCGGCACGGACGCCGACGTCTTCTACGCCGGCAAGGCCTTCCTCTCCCGCGCGGTCGTCCGCTGGCTGCACGAGGAGGGGCTCAACCTCGACGTCTGCTCCGGCGGCGAGCTCGCCACCGCGCTGTCGGCCGGGATGCCCGCCGAGCGGATCGCCTTCCACGGCAACAACAAGAGCGAGGACGAGATCCGGCGGGCCGTCGAGGCCGGCGTCGGGCGGATCGTCCTCGACTCCTTCCAGGAGATCGTCCGGGTCGCCCACGTCGCCCAGTCCCTCGGCAAGCGGCAGCGCGTGCAGATCCGCGTCACCGTCGGCGTCGAGGCGCACACCCACGAGTTCATCGCCACCGCCCACGAGGACCAGAAGTTCGGCATCGCGCTCGCCGGCGGGCAGGCCGCCGAGGCCGTCCGCAGGGCGCTGAAGCTCGACGGCCTGGAGCTCATCGGCATCCACTCGCACATCGGCTCGCAGATCTTCGACATGGCCGGCTTCGAGGTGTCCGCGCGGCGCGTCGTCCAGCTCCTCGCCGAGGTGCGCGACGAGCACGGCGTCGAGCTGCCCGAGATCGACCTGGGCGGCGGCCTCGGCATCGCGTACACCTCCGAGGACGACCCGCGCGAGCCGCACGAGATCGCCAAGGCGCTCGGCGAGATCGTGACGAGGGAGTGCGAGGCCGCCGGCCTTCGGACCCCGCGGATCTCGGTCGAGCCCGGGCGCGCCATCGTCGGGCCGACGGCCTTCACGCTCTACCGGGTCGGCACGATCAAGCCGCTCGACGGGCTGCGCACGTACGTCAGCGTCGACGGCGGCATGTCGGACAACATCCGCACCGCCCTGTACGACGCCGAGTACAGCGTCAGCCTGGTCTCCCGGGTCAGCGACGCCGAGCCGATGCTCTCCCGGGTCGTCGGCAAGCACTGCGAGAGCGGCGACATCGTCGTCCGCGACGCCTTCCTCCCCGCCGACCTGGCGCCCGGCGACCTGATCGCCGTGCCCGCCACCGGCGCCTACTGCCGCTCCATGGCGAGCAACTACAACCACGCCCTCCGGCCGCCCGTGGTGGCGGTCCGGGACGGCGAAGCAAGGGTCATCGTCCGGCGCGAGACGGAGGAAGATCTCCTGCGTCTCGACGTCGGCTGATGAAATAGTCGGGTGGTGGAATCGATGTCTCAGGATCCGGACGGCCGGCTGAATCCCCCGTCCGGTGAGTGAGACTTGTCCCAACCCCGTCAGAACCGTAGAGATACGAATCAGAAGTACGAGAAACGAGGTCGGATGATGCGTACGCGTCCGCTGAAGGTGGCGCTGCTGGGCTGTGGAGTTGTCGGCTCCGAGGTGGCGCGCATCATGACGACGCACGCCGACGACCTCGCCGCGCGCATCGGCGCGCCGGTCGAGCTCGCCGGCGTGGCCGTCCGCCGGCCCGACAAGGTCCGCGGCGGCATCGACCCGGCGCTGATCACCACCGACGCCACCGCCCTGGTCAAACGCGGGGACATCGACGTCGTCGTCGAGGTCATCGGCGGGATCGAGCCGGCCCGCACCCTCATCACCACCGCCTTCGAGCACGGCGCCTCCGTGGTCTCCGCCAACAAGGCGCTGCTCGCCCAGGACGGCGCCACGCTGTACGCCGCCGCCGAGCAGCACGGGCAGGACCTGTACTACGAGGCCGCCGTCGCCGGCGCCATCCCGCTGATCCGCCCGCTGCGCGAGTCCCTCGCCGGCGACAAGATCAACCGGGTGATGGGCATCGTCAACGGCACGACGAACTTCATCCTCGACAAGATGGACTCGACCGGCGCCGGCTACCAGGAGGCCCTGGACGAGGCCACCGCGCTCGGTTACGCCGAGGCCGACCCGACCGCCGACGTCGAGGGCTTCGACGCCGCCGCCAAGGCCGCCATCCTCGCCGGGATCGCCTTCCACACGCGCGTGCGCCTGGACGACGTCTCCCGCGAGGGCATGACCGAGGTCACCGCCGCCGACTTCGCCTCCGCCCGCCAGATGGGCTGCACCATCAAGCTGCTCGCGATCTGCGAGCGGGCCGCCGACGGCGAGTCCGTCACCGCGCGCGTGCACCCGGCGATGATCCCGCTGAGCCACCCGCTGGCCTCGGTCCGGGAGGCGTACAACGCGGTCTTCGTCGAGGCGGAGGCCGCCGGGCGGCTCATGTTCTACGGCCCCGGAGCGGGTGGTTCGCCGACCGCCTCGGCCGTTCTCGGCGACGTCGTCGCCGTCTGCCGCAACCGTCTCAACGAGGCGACGGGCCCCGGCGAGTCCGCGTACACCCAGCTGCCCGTGAGCTCCATGGGCGACGTGGTGACGCGGTACCACATCAGTCTCGACGTGGCCGACAAGCCGGGCGTCCTCGCCCAGGTCGCGACGGTCTTCGCCGAGCACGGCGTATCGATCGATACCGTGCGCCAGCAGGGCAAGGACGGCGAGGCCTCCCTCGTCGTCGTCACCCACCGCGCGCCCGACGCGGCCCTCTCCGGGACCGTCGAGGCGCTGCGCAAGCTCGACACCGTGCGCGGTGTCGCCAGCATCATGCGTGTTGAAGGGGAGTAAGGACCCATGACCAACCAGGGCACCCACCAGTGGCGCGGCATCATCGAGGAGTACCGGGACCGCCTTCCGGTCACGGAAGCGACGCCGGTCGTCACGCTCCGTGAGGGCGGTACGCCGCTCGTCCCCGCTCAGGTCCTCTCCGAGCGCACGGGCTGCGAGGTGCACCTCAAGGTCGAGGGCGCCAACCCCACCGGTTCCTTCAAGGACCGGGGCATGACCATGGCCATCACCCGGGCCAAGGAGGAGGGCGCCAAGGCGGTCATCTGCGCCTCCACCGGCAACACCTCCGCCTCCGCCGCCGCGTACGCGGTGCGGGCCGGGATGGTCTCCGCGGTGCTGGTGCCCCAGGGCAAGATCGCGCTCGGCAAGATGGGCCAGGCCCTCGTGCACGGCGCGAAGATCCTCCAGGTGGACGGCAACTTCGACGACTGCCTGACGCTGGCCCGCTCGCTCTCCGAGAACTACCCGGTGGCGCTGGTCAATTCGGTCAACCCGGTCCGCATCGAGGGCCAGAAGACCGCCGCCTTCGAGATCGTGGACATGCTGGGCGACGCCCCCGACATCCACGTCCTCCCGGTGGGCAACGCGGGCAACATCACCGCGTACTGGAAGGGGTACCGCGAGTACGCCGAGGACGGCCTCGCGACCCGCCGCCCGCGCATGTGGGGCTTCCAGGCCTCCGGTTCGGCCCCGCTGGTGCGCGGCGAGGTCGTCAAGGACCCGTCCACCATCGCCACCGCGATCCGCATCGGCAACCCGGCCTCCTGGGACTACGCGATCGCCGCGCGCGACGAGTCGGGCGGCTTCATCGACGAGGTGACGGACCGTGAGATCCTGCGCGCCTACCGCCTGTTGGCCGCGCAGGAGGGCGTCTTCGTGGAGCCCGCCTCGGCTGCCTCGGTCGCCGGTCTGCTGAAGGCCGCCGAGCAGGGCAAGGTCGACCCGGGCCAGCGGATCGTCTGCACCGTGACCGGCAACGGCCTGAAGGACCCCGACTGGGCCGTCGCCGGCGCCCCGCAGCCGGTCACCGTCCCGGTGGACGCCGCGACCGCCGCGGAGCGGCTCGGACTGGCCTGATCCCGATGCCCCGGACGGGGGAGCGGATGCTCGGGAACGAGCGGAAACTCCTCCGACCGGGTGAGGGCCCTGGTCGAAACCCGATCAGGAACGTACATAGGCGCACAGGTTGGCTCGCGACACGCATCGTGCGCCTCCCGTGCGCCCTATGTCGCCACAGAACCTTCCTTCGATAGGCTGTACCGAACCCGCCCCGACGCATATGCGTGGTGTCGTTGCCGTTGTCGCCTCCCCGCGACCGAAGCGGCCGAAACGGTACTCCGGGTTCCCCAGCACTTCTCTTGAACACCCCGTTGCCGCAGTCAAGGAGAGTCATCGAGCGATGGCCGGTCCCGCGTTCCGCGCCGCCGCCGTACGGGTGCGCGTCCCCGCCACCAGCGCCAACCTCGGCCCGGGCTTCGACGCCTTCGGCCTGTCGCTGGGCCTCTACGACGACGTCGTCGTCCGGGTCGCCGACTCCGGGCTGCACGTCGACATCGCCGGAGAGGGCGCCGAGACGCTCCCGCGCGACGAGCGCCACCTGCTCGTACGCTCCCTGCGCACGGCCTTCGACCTGCTCGGCGGGCAGCCGCGCGGCCTGGAGGTCGTCTGCGCCAACCGCATCCCGCACGGCCGCGGCCTCGGCTCCTCCTCCGCCGCCATCTGCGCCGGCATCGTCGCCGCCCGCGCCGTGACCATAGGCGGGGACGCCAAGCTCGACGAGGCCGCCCTGCTGGAGCTGGCCACCGAGATCGAGGGCCACCCCGACAACGTCGCCGCCTGTCTGCTCGGCGGCTTCACCCTCGCGTGGACCGAGGCCGGCGCCGCGCGGGCGATCAGGATGGACCCTTCGGATTCCATCGTTCCGGTGGTCTTCGTGCCCGGCAAGCCGGTGCTGACCGAGACCGCCCGGGGCCTGCTGCCGCGCACCGTCCCGCACGTGGACGCCGCCGCCAACGCCGGGCGCGCCGCCCTCCTCGTCGAGGCCCTGACCCGCCGCCCCGAGCTGCTGCTCGCGGCCACCGAGGACCGGCTGCACCAGGAGTACCGGGCCCCCGCGATGCCGGAGAGCATCGCCCTCGTGAACCGGCTGCGGGCCGACGGCGTGCCCGCGGTCATCTCCGGCGCGGGCCCCACGGTCCTCGCGCTGGCCGACAACGGGACGGCCGACAAGGTCGCCCTGCTCGCGGGCGAGGGCTGGGCCGCCAACCGGCTCGACCTCGACGCGTCCGGAGCGAGCGTGCTGCCGCTGGCGCCCTGACGGCGCGGCGGCGGACGCCGTACGGGACGCCGGGCAGCGTCCTGAACACGCGATTGCCGGTGAGTGAGAGGGGGAATGTTTGTTGGAGCCGGTAGTGTTAATCTCAAGTCTGCACCCGCCCTCTTTGTGGAGCGGTGCGGAGTGTCCCCTCAGGGACCACCCATTCTTCCGGGAGCCTCCCCAACTGCCTGAGCAGCCTGCCTGAGCAGTTTCGAGCACGCTCCGGAACCGGCACGACACCCCTCGCTCACCGCACGCGAGGGCCGAGCAGGGGGCGCTCGGGCCGGACCCACAGCACGTTTCTCTCCTCTCGCCGCATCCCGGCGGGACCACCGCCCCGGACACGGTCCACCAACCAGGACCGCTGCCGGACAGCACAACCGGTCGCCGAGCCACAGGGCCGACGTCCGCTCCAGGGAAGGACCCTTCGTGAGCGACACCACCGATCTGATGGGCGTGACTGCCGACGGCACTGTCGACGCCGCCGCGCCCGCCGCAGGTGCTGCCAGTGGCGGCACCGCACGGCGCCGCCGCTCCGGCACCGGCCTCGAGGGCATGGTCCTGGCCGAGCTGCAGCAGGTCGCGTCCGGCCTCGGCATCAGGGGCACCGCGCGGATGCGCAAGAGCCAGCTGATCGAGGTCATCAAGGAGGCGCAGGCCGGTGGGGGATCCGCCGCCCCCGCCAAGACCGAGGCCGCCGCCGAGACCAAGCCGAAGCGCCGCGCCACCTCCAAGGCCCGTACGGGCGAGTCCGCCGAGGCCGTCGAGCCGAAGGCGGAGAAGGCCGAGCAGGCCGTCTCCCAGCAGCAGATCGACATCCCGGGCCAGCCGTCGAAGTCGCCCGCCGCCGAGCAGGGCGACGAGCAGCCGGCCGGCGAGCGCCGCCGCCGCCGCGCCACCGCCCCCGCCGGTTCGCCCGAGGGCGCCGAGGGCGCGCAGGCCGTCAAGACCGAGGCCCGTACCGAGGTCCGTACCGAGGCCAAGGGCGAGCAGCAGGGCGACAGGGCCGAGGCCGCCGTGGACGGCGCCGAGGGTCGCACCCGGCGTGACCGCCGGGACCGTCGCGACCGCCAGCGCGAGCGCGGCAAGGGCGACGACCAGCAGCAGGGCGGCGGCCAGCGCAAGGACCAGCAGCGCCAGGGCCAGGGCCAGGGCCAGCAGCAGGGCGGCCAGGGCCAGGGCCAGGGTCCGCAGGGCGGTCCGCAGGACGACGACGACTTCGACGGCGGCCGCCGCGGCCGGCGCGGGCGCTACCGCGACCGCCGCGGGCGTCGCGGGCGTGACGAGTTCCCCGCCGCCGGCGAGCCGCAGGTCTCCGACGACGACGTCCTGATCCCCGTCGCGGGCATCCTCGACATCCTCGACAACTACGCGTTCATCCGGACCTCGGGCTACCTGCCCGGCCCGAACGACGTGTACGTCTCCCTCGCCCAGGTCCGCAAGAGCGGTCTGCGCAAGGGCGACCACCTCACCGGCGCGGTCCGTCAGCCGAAGGAGGGCGAGCGCCGCGAGAAGTTCAACGCGCTGGTCCGCCTCGACTCGACCAACGGCATGGCACCGGACTCCGGCCGCGGCCGCCCCGAGTTCAACAAGCTGACCCCGCTCTACCCGCAGGACCGGCTCCGCCTGGAGTCCGACCCGGGTGTGCTGACCACGCGGATCATCGACCTCGTGTCGCCGATCGGCAAGGGCCAGCGCGGTCTGATCGTGGCCCCGCCGAAGACCGGCAAGACCATGATCATGCAGGCGATCGCCAACGCGATCACCCACAACAACCCCGAGTGCCACCTGATGGTCGTCCTGGTCGACGAGCGTCCGGAAGAGGTCACCGACATGCAGCGGTCGGTGAAGGGCGAGGTCATCTCCTCGACCTTCGACCGCCCGGCCGAGGACCACACCACCGTCGCCGAGCTGGCCATCGAGCGCGCCAAGCGCCTCGTCGAGCTGGGTCACGACGTGGTCGTCCTGCTGGACTCCATCACCCGTCTGGGCCGCGCGTACAACCTCGCGGCGCCCGCCTCCGGCCGCATCCTGTCCGGTGGTGTCGACTCGACCGCGCTCTACCCGCCGAAGCGCTTCTTCGGTGCCGCGCGCAACATCGAGGACGGCGGCTCGCTGACCATCCTGGCCACCGCGCTGGTCGACACCGGCTCGCGCATGGATGAGGTGATCTTCGAGGAGTTCAAGGGCACCGGCAACATGGAGCTCAAGCTCGACCGGAAGCTCGCCGACAAGCGGATCTTCCCGGCCGTCGACGTCGACGCCTCGGGCACCCGCAAGGAGGAGATCCTCCTCGGCAGCGACGAGCTCGCCATCACCTGGAAGCTCCGCCGCGTGCTGCACGCGCTCGACCAGCAGCAGGCCATCGAGCTGCTCCTGGACAAGCTCAAGCAGACGAAGTCGAACGGCGAGTTCCTTCTGCAGATCCAGAAGACGACGCCGGGCGGCAGCAACAACGACTGACGCCGTCGGTGACGCGGGGAGACCCGCGTCACACCGCGAGCGACGGCCCCGGAGCCGTAACCCGCTCGTGACCTGCGCGAACACCGTGCCCGCCACTCCCCGAGTGGCGGGCACGGTGCGTTGCCGACAGCTTGCGCACCGAAACCTCACAGGTCCGTATGCAACCCTTTCGGGTGCTTCGCCGTCACAAAAGGTGAACCATAGGCCCGAGGGAAGACGATGACCGAGCAGACCAGCAGCGGGCGCGCACGCGGTGGCGCCACCGGACGCCGCCGCAAACCGCCCGCCAAGCGCCGCCGCCGCGTCGGCATAGCCGTCTCCGGCGCCGCCGCCGTGCTCGTCCTGGCCGGCGCCGGACTCGGCTACGTGTTCCTCAAGCTCGACGGCAACCTCCAGGGCGTCGACATCAACGCCCAGCTGGGCACCGACCGCCCCAAGAACATCGACAACGGCTCGATGGACATCCTCGTCCTCGGCTCCGACTCCCGCTCCGGCGACAACGGCGCCTACGGCAAGGACGAGGGCGGCGCCCGCTCCGACACCGCGATGGTCGTCCACGTCTACGAGGGCCGCAAGAAGGCGAGCGTCGTGTCCATCCCGCGCGACACCCTCGTCGACCGCCCCACCTGCACCGACGGCCAGGGCACCGAGGACGCGGGCGCGACCCGCGCCATGTTCAACACCGCGTACGAGGTCGGCGGCCCCGCCTGCGCCGTCAAGACCGTCGAGGCCATGTCAGGCATCCGCATGGACCACTACATCGAGGTCGACTTCACCGGCTTCAAGAAGCTCATCGACACCCTCGGCGGCGTCGAGATCACCACCACCCGGGCCATCAAGGACTCCAAGAGCCACCTCGACCTGGAGCCCGGCACCCACACCCTCGACGGCGAGCAGTCCCTCGGCCTCGTCCGCACCCGCAAGAGCGTCGGCGACGGCAGCGACCTCGGCCGCATCCAGCTCCAGCAGGCCTTCATGAGGGCCTTCATCGAACAGGTCAAGGACGTCGGCACCAACCCGAAGAAGCTCCTCGACCTCGCCGACGCCGCCACCAAGGCCATCACCCCGGACTCCGAGCTCGACTCCGTCCAGGAGCTGATGGGCTTCGCCCGGGGCCTCACCGGCATCCCGGCCCAGAACGTCCACATGGTGACACTCCCCGTCCAGTACGACCCCCAGGACCCCAACCGGGTCGTCCCCGTCGAGGAGAAGGCGAAGCAGGTCTGGACCGCCCTGGAGGGCGACCGGCCGATCCCCGCCACCGCCACCGAGGACACCGCCACCGGCCGGGCCGACGGCGTCGTGAAGTAGCCCGGCGATCCCGGCCCGCTCCCGCGTCCGCCCCCGCCCCGCCCCCACGCCCTCCCCCCGGCCCGCCCCCACGCCCTCCCCCCGCCCCGCCCCGCGTCCACCCCCTGGGAATACCGGCGGCCCCACCCCGGTTTGGGGAGATGCGGCCGGTCCTGGCAGACTGGTACGTCGGCCCCGGTTCACGTCCGCCGCAACCCGCGGCGACGACCCGGAGCCCTCCCGGAACTAGGAGACACCTTGAAGCGCGAGATCCACCCCGAGTACGTCGAGACCCAGGTCAGCTGCACCTGTGGCGCGTCGTTCACCACCCGCAGCACCCTGACCGAGGGCACCATCCGTGCCGAGGTCTGCTCCGAGTGCCACCCGTTCTACACGGGCAAGCAGAAGATCCTCGACACCGGTGGCCGCGTGGCCCGCTTCGAGGCCCGCTTCGGCAAGGCCGCCGGCTCCGCCAAGAAGTAGCGAGCCCCCGCGCCGGTCACCGGCCGCCCCCGCGCGGGGCGGCCGGGACCGGCGCTTTGGCGTCCCCGTAGCACCACACGAAACCAGGAGCCCGAAGATGTTCGAGGCCGTCGAGGAACTGGTCGGCGAGCACGCCGACCTCGAGAAGAAGCTCGCGGATCCGTCGGTCCACGCCGACCAGGCCAACGCGCGCAAGCTGAACAAGCGCTACGCCGAGCTGACCCCGATCGTCGGCACGTACCGCTCCTGGAAGCAGACCGGGGACGACATCGAGACCGCGCGCGAGTTCGCGCACGACGATCCCGACTTCGCCGCCGAGGTCAAGGAGCTGGAGAAGCAGCGCGAGGAGCTCACCGAGAAGCTTCGCCTCCTGCTGATCCCGCGCGACCCCAGCGACGACAAGGACGTCATCCTGGAGATCAAGGCCGGCGCCGGCGGCGACGAGTCCGCCCTCTTCGCCGGGGACCTGCTCCGCATGTACCTCCGCTACGCCGAGCGCGTCGGCTGGAAGACCGAGCTCATCGACGCCACCGAGTCCGAGCTCGGCGGCTACAAGGACGTCCAGGTCGCGGTGAAGACCAAGGGCGGCAACGGCGCCACCGAGCCCGGCCAGGGCGTCTGGGCCCGCCTCAAGTACGAGGGCGGCGTCCACCGCGTGCAGCGCGTGCCCGCCACCGAGTCGCAGGGCCGCATCCACACCTCCGCCGCCGGCGTGCTCGTCACGCCCGAGGCCGAGGAGGTCGACGTCGAGATCCACGCCAACGACCTGCGCATCGACGTCTACCGCTCCTCCGGCCCCGGCGGCCAGTCGGTCAACACCACCGACTCCGCGGTCCGCATCACCCACCTGCCGACCGGCATCGTCGCCTCCTGCCAGAACGAGAAGAGCCAGCTCCAGAACAAGGAGCAGGCCCTGCGCATCCTGCGCTCCCGGCTCCTCGCCGCCGCCCAGGAGAAGGCCGAGGCCGAGGCCGCCGACGCCCGCCGCAGCCAGGTCCGCACGGTCGACCGCTCCGAGAAGATCCGCACGTACAACTTCCCGGAGAACCGCATCTCCGACCACCGCGTCGGCTTCAAGGCCTACAACCTCGACCAGGTCCTCGACGGCGAGCTCGACGCCGTCATCCAGGCCTGCGTCGACGCCGACTCGGCGGCGAAGCTCGCCGCGACCTGAGGCGACCCGGGACCGCCGGTGCCGGCAGCCCGGCACCGGCGGTCCCGGCACCCGTCCGAGGCACCTCTCCCGCCCCACCCCGCACCACGGAGGACCAGCGTGAACCTGCTGCTTGCCGAGGTGGCCCAGGCCACCCAGCGGCTGGCCGACGCCGGCGTTCCCTCACCGCGTTTCGACGCCGAGGAGCTCGCCGCGTTCGTGCACGGCGTCAAGCGGGGGGAGCTGCACAACGTCAAGGACGCCGACTTCGACGCCCGCTACTGGGAGGCCATCGCCCGCCGCGAGGCGCGCGAACCGCTCCAGCACATCACCGGCCGGGCGTTCTTCCGCTACCTGGAGCTCCAGGTCGGTCCCGGCGTCTTCGTGCCCCGCCCGGAGACCGAGTCCGTGGTCGGCTGGGCCATAGACGCCGTCCGCGCGATGGACGTCGTCGAGCCGCTGATCGTCGACCTCTGCACCGGCTCCGGCGCCATCGCCCTCGCGATGGCCCAGGAGGTCCCGCGCTCGCGCGTGCACGCCGTCGAACTCTCCGACGACGCCCTCGTCTGGACCCGGAAGAACGCGCAGGGCTCCCGCGTCACCGTCCACCAGGGCGACGCGCTCACCGCGCTCCCGGAACTCAACGGCCAGGTCGACCTCGTCATCTCCAACCCGCCGTACATCCCGCTCACCGAGTGGGAGTACGTGGCGCCCGAGGCCCGCGACCACGACCCCGAGATGGCCCTCTTCTCCGGCGAGGACGGCCTCGACACCATCCGCGGCATCGAGCGCACCGCCCACCGGCTGCTGCGCCCCGGCGGCCTCGTCGTCATCGAGCACGCGGACACCCAGGGCGGCCAGGTCCCGTGGATCTTCAACGAGGAGTCCGGCTGGGCGGACGCCGCCGACCACCCCGACCTGAACAACCGGCCGCGCTTCGCGACCGCCCGCAAGGCGATGCCATGAGCCGGCACCGCACCACCACGACCGAGGAGGAGCGCGACTGATGGCACGCCGATACGACTGCAACGAGGCGACCGATCGCGCGACCGGCCTGCGCGAAGCCGCGTCGGCCGTCCGCCGCGGCGAACTCGTCGTGCTCCCCACCGACACCGTGTACGGACTCGGCGCGGACGCCTTCGGCCGCGAGGCCGTCGCGGACCTGCTCGCCGCCAAGGGGCTCGGGCGCACCATGCCCACCCCCGTCCTCATCGGCTCCCCGAACACCCTGCACGGCCTCGTCACCGACTTCTCCGAGCAGGCGTGGGAGCTCGTCGACGCCTTCTGGCCCGGCCCGCTCACCCTCGTCGCCCGCCACCAGCCGTCCCTCCAGTGGGACCTCGGCGACACCCGCGGCACCGTCGCCATCCGCATGCCGCTGCACCCGGTCGCCATCGAGCTGCTCACCGAGGTCGGCCCGATGGCCGTCTCCTCGGCCAACCTCACCGGGCACCCGGCGCCCGAGGACTGCGACGCTGCCCAGCAGATGCTCGGCGACTCCGTCTCCGTCTACCTCGACGGCGGTCCGACGCCCGGCATCGTCCCCTCCTCCATCGTCGACGTCACGGGCAAGGTCCCGGTGCTGCTGCGCGAGGGCGCGCTGTCACCGGAGGAGCTCCGCAAGGTCGTACCCGACCTCGAGGTGGCCAGTTGACCGCCCCTGAGGGGCGTGGCATAGCGGGGTACGCGTACGAGCACGACGGCACCTTCCGCATCCTCCACGTCAGCACCGGCAACGTCTGCCGCTCGCCCATCACCGAGCGGCTGACCCGCCACGCCCTGGGCGAGCGCCTCGGCGACGGGCTCGGCCGGGGCCTCATCGTGGAGAGCGCCGGCACCTGGGGCCACGAGGGCGCCCCCATGGAGACCAACGCGGAGCTGGTCCTCGCCGACTTCGGCGCCGACCACAGCGGCTTCGTCGGGCGCGAGCTCCTCGACGAGCACGTCATCCGCGCCGACCTCGTCCTCACCGCGACCCGCGACCACCGCGCGCAGGTCATCTCGATGGGCCACTCGGCCGGACTGCGCACCTTCACCCTGAAGGAGTTCACCCGCCTGGTCCGCGCCATCGACCCCGCCACCCTCCCGGACCCCCGCGACGGCGTGGTCGACCGCGCACGCGCCCTGGTCCGCGCGGCCGCCGCTCTACGCGGGTGGCTCCTCGCCCCCTCCGCCGAAGCCGACGAGGTCAACGACCCCTACGGCGCCCCCATCACCGTCTTCCGCTCCATCGGCGACGAGATCCAGGAGGCCCTGGACCCGGTCGTCACGGCCCTGACGGGCGTCCCGACACGGCGGTGACGCCCTGCGCGTAGGGCTCCGTCCCGGCGGTCGGAGGCCGCCGCAGCGGTCCGAAGCCCGGAAGGCCCCCGGGGCCGCCCGGTGCGAGGGGCGCGTCTGGAGGGGGGGCTCCAGGAAGCCCTGGACCCGGTCGTCACGGCCCTGACGGGCGTCCCGACACGGCGGTGACGCCCTGCGCGTAGGGCCCCGGCCCCGTCCCGGCGGTCGGAGGCCGCCGCAGCGGCCCGAAGCCCGGAAGGCCCCCGGGGCCGCCCGGTGCGAGGGGCGCGTCGGGAGGGGGGGCTCCAGGAAGCCCTGGACCCGGTCGTCACGGCCCTGACGGGCGTCCCGACGCGACGGTGAGCCCCGGAGCGTCCCGACGCGGCCGCTGAGCCGGGCCCCCGGGGCGTCCGGGGGCGGGGCGGCGGGGGCGCGCCTACATTGGTGCTACGTCCCCCAGGCACGGAGTCAGCCATGTCGGTCAGCGCGCCCCCAGAAGAGGTCCTCGACGTCCTGCGGCGGCAGGACCCGGAGATCGCCGACGTGCTGCTGGGGGAGGCGCGGCGGCAGGCCGAGACGCTCCAGCTGATCGCGGCGGAGAACTTCACCTCGCCGGCGGTGCTGGCGGCGCTGGGCTCGCCGCTCGCCAACAAGTACGCCGAGGGGTATCCGGGCGCCCGGCACCACGGCGGCTGCGAGTACGCCGACGCGGCCGAGCGGATCGCCGTGGAACGGGCCACCGCGCTCTTCGGAGCCGATCACGCCAACCTCCAGCCCCACTCGGGCTCCTCGGCCGTCCTGGCGGCGTACGCGGCCCTTCTGAAGCCCGGTGACACGGTCCTCGCCATGGGCTTGGACCACGGCGGGCACCTGACCCACGGTTCGCCCGCCAACTTCTCCGGCCGCTGGTTCGACTTCGTCCCGTACGGCGTCGACGCCGAGACCGGGCTCATCGACTACGAACAGGTCGCCGCGCTCGCCCGCCACCACCGGCCGACGGCGATCGTGTGCGGCTCGATCTCCTACCCTCGCCACCCCGACTACGCGCTCTTCCGCGCCGTCGCCGACGAGGTCGGGGCGTACCTCATCGCCGACGCGGCCCACCCGATCGGCCTCGTCGCCGGGGGAGCGGCGCCGAACCCCGTCCCGTACGCCGACGTCGTCTGCGCCACCACCCACAAGGTGCTGCGCGGGCCGCGCGGCGGGATGGTGCTGTGCACGGCGGAGCTGGCCCAGCGGGTCGACCGCGCGGTCTTCCCCTTCACGCAGGGCGGCGCCCAGATGCACACCATCGCGGCGAAGGCGGTGGCCCTGGGGGAGGCGTCCACCCCGGCCTTCACCGCGTACGCCCATCGGGTGGTCGAGCACGCGCGCGTGCTCGCGGCCGCGCTCGCCGCCGAGGGCTTCGCGCTGACCACCGGCGGCACCGACACCCACCTCATCACCGCCGACCCCGCGCCGCTGGGCGTCGACGGGCGCACCGCGCGGGCCCGCCTCTCCGCCGCCGGCCTGGTCCTCGACACCTGCGCGCTGCCCCACGGGGACGGCCGGGGGATCCGGCTCGGCACCGCCGCCGTCACCACGCAGGGGATGGGCGCCCCGGAGATGGCCCGCGTCGCCGCGCTGTTCACGGCCGCGCTGCGGGACGAACCGGAGGAGACGGCTCGGGTACGTGCCGAGGTACGGGAGCTGACCAGGAGTTTTCCCCCGTATGGACGGTGAGCCGGAAGCGGTCGCAACCGTTCCGCGCCCCCTGGTGTCTCCCACCACATGGACGGCACGGCTAGGGTGTGGGGCTGAGATGGCCAGCGATTCCTGTGGGGACAGCCCGTGCGTGATTACCTGCTGACGCTCTGTGTCACGGCCGCGGTGACCTATCTGCTGACCGGTCCGGTGCGGAAGTTCGCCATCGCGACCGGCGCGATGCCCGAGATCCGCGCGCGCGACGTGCACCGAGAACCGACTCCGCGGCTCGGTGGCATCGCCATGTTCTTCGGCCTCTGCGCGGGCCTGCTCGTCGCCGACCACCTCCAGAACCTCAACAGCGTCTTCGACCAGTCGAACGAACCGCGGGCGCTGCTCTCCGGCGCCGCGCTGATCTGGCTGATCGGCGTCCTGGACGACAAGTTCGAGCTGGACGCGCTGATCAAGCTCGGCGCGCAGATGATCTCGGCCGGCGTGATGGTGGCGCAGGGCCTGACGATCCTGTGGCTGCCGATCCCGGGCGTCGGCACGGTCGCGCTGACCCAGTGGCAGGGCACCCTGCTGACGGTCGCCCTGGTCGTCCTGACGATCAACGCGGTCAATTTCGTCGACGGTCTCGACGGCCTCGCCGCCGGCATGGTCTGCATCGCGACCGGCGCCTTCTTCCTGTACGCGTACCGCCTCTGGTACGGCTACACGATCGAGGCGGCGGCCCCCGCGACCCTCTTCGCCGCGATCCTCATGGGCATGTGCCTGGGCTTCCTGCCGCACAACATGCACCCGGCGCGGATCTTCATGGGCGACTCCGGCTCGATGCTGATCGGCCTGATCCTGGCCGCCTCCGCCATCTCGATCACCGGCCAGGTGGACCCGGACACCCTGAAGATCTTCGAGGGTTCGACCCGGCAGGCGACCCACGCGGCGCTGCCCGTCTTCATCCCGCTGATCCTGCCCCTGACCATCATCGCGATCCCGATGACCGACCTGGTCCTGGCGATCGTGCGGCGCACCTGGAAGGGCCAGTCGCCCTTCGCCGCCGACCGCGGCCACCTGCACCACCGGCTCCTGGAGATCGGCCACTCGCACAGCCGGGCCGTGCTGATCATGTACTTCTGGTCCGCGTTGATCGCCTTCGGCACGCTCGCGTACTCGGTGCACTCGACGTCCATGTGGATCGTGCTGGCCGTCACCGCGCTGAGCGCCCTCGGGCTGGTGCTGCTCCTGCTGCCGCGCTTCTCGCCGCGGGCGCCCCGCTGGGCGGAGTCGGTCGTCCCGCCCCGCTACCGGCGGCGCGGGCCGGTCCCCGAGCCGGAGCCGGAGCACGGGGCGGCGGAGGACGAGCGGGTGCCGGTGCCGGCCGGGCTGCACGGTTCGACGGCCATCGGTCACCGTTCGCGCTTCTCCGACCGGCGGAAGGCCGGGACGCCGAGTTGACGTCCCGTCACTGACGGCTGACGAAAGCCTCAGCGGGGCCCAATACCAGACAAGGTGCCCCGCTGTCGCGCACAACCGCGCGTTGTAACCCTCATGTGTGACAGTTGGCACACCCTCTGAGTAAAGACCTATTCAAATAGTTTGTGATACGGTTCACGAGACCCGGCGACAGTGCCGAAAGACCGTAGTGCGACGGTCTGTTGGCCCCGAGACCCACCTCGGACCGGGCTTACGCTCGTCCCTGACGACACCATCGCCCCCTCCATCAAAAGCGGAGACACCGCCATGCCTTCCAGCGACGCACGCCTCCTTCTCTCGGCCGTCGTACCCACTGCCGCCGTCGGCGCCATCGCCACGGTGATCAGCGGCATCGTCGCCGGCGGGAAGGGCGCGATCGGCGCCGTCCTCGGCACCCTGGTGGTCCTGCTCTTCATGGGCATCGGGATGCTGGTGCTGCAGCGGACGGCAAAGAAGCTTCCGCAGCTGTTCCAGGCCATGGGGCTCTTGCTCTACACGACCCAGCTGCTGGTTCTCTTCGTCTTCCTGGCCTTGCTGAAGGGCACCACGGTGTTCGACTTCAAGGCCTTCGCCTTCACGCTGCTCGCGGCGACCGTGGTGTGGGTCGCGGCCCAGGCCCGTGCCTACATGAAGGCCAAGATCGCGTACGTCGAGCCCGAGAAAACGGGTTCGAAGTCGTGAAGGGTAGGGCCGGGATAAAGGCGCGTTCGGCTTCCTGCTATCGTCCGGTGCCAACTGCGGCATTGCGGGCGCGGGCATCCGAAGCGGCGCCTGTCCCAGCGCGAGGCTCGATGCCGAACCGCCGCCCCCTTATCCGTAAGACCAGTCCAGTGCCGACCCGCGGCTGCTCGCCGCGCCGACACAACGAGGTTGCCGTACCTATGCGCCACGCTGAAGGAGCCCGCGGTGAGTGCTGACCAGACGCTTGCCTTCGACCCGGATTGCCACATCTTCACCGGATGCGGCTTCCCGGCTCCGGGCCTGCACACGTTCATCTACGAGCCGATCGCGACGTGGGGCGGCTTCGAGCTGACCAAGCCCATGCTGCTCGCGGTCCTGAGCTCCGTCGTGGTGGTCGGTTTCTTCTGGGCGGCCTTCCGCAAGCCGAAGCTGGTCCCCGGCAAGATGCAGATGATCGGCGAAGCCGGCTACGACTTCGTGCGCCGCGGCATCGTCTACGAGATCATCGGCAAGAAGGACGGCGAGAAGTACGTCCCCTTCATGGTCTCCATGTTCTTCCTCGTCTGGATGATGAACCTCTGGTCGATCATCCCGCTGGCCCAGTTCCCGGTCACCTCGCTGATCGCCTTCCCGGCGGCCCTCGCGCTGATCGTCTACGTGCTCTGGGTCTCGCTGACCTTCAAGAAGCACGGCTTCGTCGGCGGCTGGAAGAACATCGTCGGCTGGGACAAGTCCCTCGGCCCGATCCTGCCGCTGGTCGTCGTCCTCGAGTTCTTCTCGAACCTGATCATCCGGCCCTTCACGCACGCGGTCCGACTGTTCGCGAACATGTTCGCCGGTCACCTGCTGATCGTGATGTTCTCGCTGGCTTCCTGGTACCTGCTCAACGGCATCGGCGTGATCTACGCCGGCACGTCCTTCGTGATGGTGCTCGTGATGACCGCCTTCGAGCTCTTCATCCAGGCCGTCCAGGCGTACGTCTTCGTGCTCCTGGCCTGCAGCTACGTCCAGGGCGCGCTCTCCGAGCACCACTGAGCCCCCTGCCACGGACCAGCTCCACCACCCACCCCGCAGTCTCCGGTGGCCAACCCCCACCGGGTCCTTGAAAGAGAAGGAAGAACCGGCATGTCCGCTCTCCAGACCCTTGCTGCTGTCGAAGGCAACGTCGCCGCCATCGGTTACGGCCTCGCCGCGATCGGCCCCGGCGTCGGCGTCGGCATCATCTTCGGTAACGGCACCCAGGCCCTCGCCCGCCAGCCCGAGGCGGCCGGCCTGATCCGCACCAACCAGATCATGGGTTTCGCCTTCTGTGAGGCGCTCGCCCTCATCGGCATCGTCATGGGCTTCGTCTACTAAGCCTCCTTCTCGACGACAGCCACATTTTCACGGAAGGCACTGATGTGAACGCTCTGCTTCTTGCGGCCGAGGGGGAGCCCCAGCCCCCCCTCCTCCCGCATCTTGACGAGCTCGTCATCGGCCTGATCGCCTTCGTCATCGTCTTCGGCTTCCTCGCCAAGAAGCTCATCCCGAACATCAACAAGGTTCTGGGCGAGCGCCGCGAGGCCATCGAGGGTGGCATCGAGAAGGCCGAGTCGGCCCAGATCGAGGCTCAGAGTGTGCTGGAGCAGTACAAGGCACAGCTTGCCGAGGCCCGCCACGAGGCCGCGCGTCTCCGCCAGGAGGCGACGGAGCAGGGCACCGCGATCATCCAGGAGATGAAGGCGGAGGGCCAGCGCCAGCGCGAGGAGATCATCGCCGCCGGTCACTCGCAGATCGAGGCCGACCGCAAGGCCGCGGCCGCCTCGCTGCGACAGGACGTCGGCAAGCTCGCCACGGACCTGGCCGGCAAGCTGGTCGGGGAGTCCCTCGAGGACGCCGCCCGCCAGAGCCGCACGATCGACCGCTTCCTCGATGAGCTCGAGGAGAAGGCAGAGGCCGTCCGATGAACGGAGCGAGCCGTGAGGCACTGGCCGCAGCCCGTGAGTCCCTCGACGCGCTGACCGACAACACCCCGGTCGACGCGAAGAAGCTCGCGGACGAGCTGGCCGCAGTCACCGTCCTGCTGGACCGCGAGGTGTCGCTGCGCCGGGTTCTGACCGACCCCGCGCAGTCGGGTGAGGCCAAGGCCGAGCTCGCGCAGCGACTCCTGACCGGTCAGGTCGGCGGCGAGACCGTCGACCTGGTGTCCGGCATGGTCCGTTCCCGCTGGTCGCGCTCGCGCGACCTGGTGGACTCGGCCGAGGAGCTGGCGAACACCGCCGACCTCACCGCGGCCCAGAAGGCGGGCTCCCTCGACGACGTCGAGGACGAGCTGTTCCGGTTCGGCCGGATCGTGTCCTCCAACCCCGAGCTCCGCTCGGCGCTGACGGACAAGACCGCCAGGACCGCCGCCAAGGGCGAGCTGCTGCGCAACCTGCTCGGCGGCAAGGCCAACGCCACCACCGAGCGTCTGGTCGTCCGTCTGGTGACCCAGCCCCGGGGACGTAGCCTGGAAGCGGGACTCGAGTCCCTGTCCAAGCTCGCCGCGGCGCGCCGGGACCGGATGGTCGCCGTCGTCACCTCGGCGGTGCCGCTGTCCGACCAGCAGAAGCAGCGCCTCGGCGCCGTACTGGCGAAGCTGTACGGCCGCGCGATGCACCTGAACCTGGACGTGGACCCGACGGTCCTCGGCGGGATCTCGGTGCGGGTCGGCGACGAGGTCATCGACGGCACGGTCTCCGAGCGCCTCGGCGAGGCGAAGCGGCGGCTGGCCGGCTGACGGCTCCGGCCGCCGGCAACACAACACGCATCACAGCGGCCCGGTTGGGCCGTGCAGAGATTGCAGAAGATTCCTGGGGGTCGGCCCCCAGACCCCTTAAGAAACTTCGGGCCCAACAAGGAGAGCAGGGAACCCAGATGGCGGAGCTCACGATCCGGCCGGAGGAGATCCGGGACGCGCTGGAGACCTTCGTCCAGTCGTACCAGCCGGACGCGGCCTCGCGCGAGGAGGTCGGCACGGTCAGCCTGGCAGGCGACGGCATCGCCAAGGTCGAGGGTCTTCCCTCGGCCATGGCGAACGAGCTGCTGAAGTTCGAGGACGGCACCCTCGGTCTCGCGCTGAACCTGGAAGAGCGCGAGATCGGCGCGATCGTCCTCGGCGAGTTCAGCGGCATCGAGGAGGGGCAGTCGGTGCAGCGCACCGGCGAGGTCCTCTCCGTCGGCGTCGGCGAGGGCTACCTGGGTCGCGTCGTCGACCCGCTCGGTAACCCGATCGACGGTCTCGGCGAGATCGCGACCGAGGGCCGCCGCGCCCTCGAGCTGCAGGCCCCGGGCGTCATGGCCCGTAAGTCGGTGCACGAGCCGATGGAGACCGGTTACAAGGCCGTCGACGCCATGACCCCGGTCGGCCGCGGCCAGCGCCAGCTGATCATCGGCGACCGCCAGACGGGCAAGACCGCCCTGGCCGTCGACACGATCATCAACCAGCGCGACAACTGGCGCTCGGGCGACGTGAACAAGCAGGTCCGCTGCATCTACGTCGCCATCGGCCAGAAGGGCTCCACCATCGCGTCCGTGCGCGGTGCCCTGGAGGAGGCCGGCGCGCTCGAGTACACGACGATCGTCGCCGCCCCGGCGTCCGACCCGGCCGGCTTCAAGTACCTCGCCCCGTACACCGGCTCGGCCATCGGCCAGCACTGGATGTACGACGGCAAGCACGTCCTGATCATCTTCGACGACCTGTCGAAGCAGGCCGACGCCTACCGCGCCGTGTCGCTGCTGCTGCGCCGCCCGCCGGGCCGTGAGGCCTACCCGGGTGACGTCTTCTACCTGCACTCGCGCCTCCTGGAGCGTTGCGCCAAGCTCTCGGACGAGCTGGGTGCCGGTTCGATGACCGGTCTGCCGATCGTCGAGACCAAGGCGAACGACGTCTCGGCGTTCATCCCGACCAACGTCATCTCCATCACCGACGGCCAGTGCTTCCTGGAGTCCGACCTGTTCAACGCCGGCCAGCGCCCGGCCCTGAACGTCGGTATCTCGGTCTCCCGCGTCGGTGGCTCCGCCCAGCACCCGGCCATGAAGCAGATCGCCGGTCGCCTCCGCGTGGACCTCGCCCAGTTCCGTGAGCTGGAGGCCTTCGCGGCCTTCGGTTCCGACCTGGACGCGGCCTCGAAGGCGCAGCTGGAGCGCGGTCAGCGGATGGTCGAGCTGCTCAAGCAGGCTCAGTACCAGCCGATGCCCACGGAGAACCAGGTCGTCTCGGTCTGGGCCGGCACCACCGGCAAGATGGACGACGTCCCGGTCGCCGACATCCGTCGCTTCGAGGCCGAGCTCCTGGCGTACCTCCGCCAGAACCACTCCGGTCTCATGACCTCCATCCGTGAGGGCAAGAAGATGTCGGACGACACCCTGACGGCCGTCGCCGACGCCATCGCGGAGTTCAAGAAGCAGTTCGAGACCTCTGACGGCAAGCTGCTCGGCGAAGACGCCCCTGCCGCCGTCAACGTCTCGAAGTGACGACGGAAGGGACCTGACTCATGGGAGCGCAGCTCCGGGTCTACAAGCGTCGCATCAAATCCGTCACCGCGACGAAGAAGATCACCAAGGCGATGGAGATGATCGCCGCCTCGCGCGTGGTCAAGGCCCAGCGCAAGGTGCAGGCGTCCACCCCGTACGCCACCGAGCTCACCCGCGCGGTGACCGCGGTGGCGACGGGTGCCAACGACAAGCACCCGCTGACGACCGAGGCCGAGAACCCGTCCCGTGCCGCGGTTCTGCTCCTGTCGAGCGACCGCGGTCTGGCCGGCGCCTTCAACTCCAACGCCATCAAGGCGGCGGAGCAGCTCATCAAGCGGCTGGAGAGCGAGGGCAAGGAGGTCGGCGTCTACGTCGTCGGCCGCCGTGGCATCGCGCACTTCAACTTCCGTGAGCGCAAGCTGGCCGGCACGTGGGCCGGCTTCACGGACGAGCCGACGTACGCGGACGCCAAGAAGATCGGCGAGCCGCTGATCGAGGCGATCGAGCAGGACACGGCCGAGGGTGGTGTGGACGAGCTCCACATCGTCTACACCGAGTTCGTCTCGATGATGACGCAGACGGCGGTCGAGGCCCGGCTGCTGCCCCTCAGCCTCGACGAGGTCGCGAAGGAGGCCGGCGAGTCGGACACGCTCCGTCCGCTGTACGACTTCGAGCCGTCGGCGGAGGACGTCCTGGACGCCCTTCTGCCGCGCTACGTCGAGAGCCGCATCTACAACGCGCTGCTCCAGTCGTCGGCGTCGAAGCACGCCGCGACGCGGCGCGCGATGAAGTCGGCGACCGACAACGCGGGAGACTTGATCAACAACCTCTCCCGACTTGCCAACGCGGCCCGCCAGGCCGAAATCACCCAGGAAATCAGCGAGATCGTCGGTGGCACCGCAGCCCTGGCCGACGCGACCGCGGGGAGTGACAAGTAATGACGACCACTGTTGAGACGGCCGCCGCCACGGGCCGCGTCGCCCGGGTCATCGGCCCGGTCGTCGACGTGGAGTTCCCCGTCGACGCGATGCCGGAGATCTACAACGCCCTGCACGTCCAGGTCGCCGACCCGGCCGAGGAGGGCGCGCTCAAGACGCTGACCCTCGAGGTCGCGCAGCACCTGGGTGACGGCGTCGTCCGCACCATCTCGATGCAGCCCACCGACGGTCTGGTCCGCCAGGCCCCCGTGGTCGACACCGGCGACGGCATCACGGTGCCCGTCGGCGACGTCACCAAGGGTCGCGTGTTCAACACGCTGGGCCAGATCCTGAACGAGCCCGAGGCGGAGGCGGAGGTCGGCGAGCGCTGGTCCATCCACCGCAAGGCCCCGGCGTTCGCGGACCTCGAGTCGAAGACCGAGATGTTCGAGACCGGCCTGAAGGTCGTCGACCTTCTCACCCCGTACGTCAAGGGTGGAAAGATCGGTCTGTTCGGTGGCGCCGGTGTCGGCAAGACCGTTCTGATCCAGGAAATGATCATGCGTGTGGCCAAGCTGCACGAGGGCGTTTCCGTCTTCGCCGGCGTCGGCGAGCGCACCCGTGAGGGCAACGACCTCATCGCGGAGATGGAGGAGTCCGGCGTTCTGGACAAGACCGCGCTGGTCTTCGGCCAGATGGACGAGCCCCCGGGCACCCGTCTCCGCGTGGCCCTCGCCGGTCTGACCATGGCGGAGTACTTCCGCGATGTGCAGAAGCAGGACGTGCTGTTCTTCATCGACAACATCTTCCGCTTCACCCAGGCCGGTTCCGAGGTGTCGACCCTGCTCGGCCGCATGCCCTCCGCGGTGGGTTACCAGCCGAACCTGGCCGACGAGATGGGTCTCCTCCAGGAGCGCATCACCTCGACCCGTGGTCACTCGATCACCTCGATGCAGGCGATCTACGTCCCCGCCGACGACCTCACCGACCCGGCGCCGGCGACCACCTTCGCCCACCTCGACGCGACGACGGTTCTCTCCCGTCCGATCTCCGAGAAGGGCATCTACCCGGCCGTGGACCCGCTGGACTCCACGTCCCGGATCCTGGACCCGCGCTACATCGCGCAGGACCACTACGACGCCGCCATGCGCGTCAAGGGCATCCTGCAGAAGTACAAGGACCTCCAGGACATCATCGCGATCCTCGGTATCGACGAGCTGAGCGAGGAAGACAAGCTCGTCGTGCACCGCGCGCGTCGTGTCGAGCGCTTCCTGTCGCAGAACACCCACGCCGCCAAGCAGTTCACCGGTGTGGACGGTTCGGACGTCCCGCTCGACGAGTCGATCGCCGCGTTCAACGCGATCTGCGACGGCGAGTTCGACCACTTCCCGGAGCAGGCCTTCTTCATGTGTGGTGGTCTCGAGGACCTCAAGAAGAACGCCAAGGAGCTCGGCGTCTCCTGAGCCCCGTGCTCGCCCTGAGGGGGGCGGGAGAGTTCCCGCCCCCTTCCTCACGCCCCTGAGCTGTACCTTCCGGGGGACGACCCCCGGACCCCCGGCATCCACCCCGGGGGGGCGGGCCCCGGCACTCCGGTGCCGGGAGCCCGATTAGACTTTGACCCAACACCCGGCAGCCCCGCCGGGTGGTGACCCGAGGAGCCCACCCTTGGCTGCTGAGCTGCATGTCGAGCTGGTCGCCGCGGACCGGAGTGTCTGGTCCGGCGAGGCCACCCTGGTCATCGCGCGTACCACCTCCGGCGACATCGGCGTCATGCCCGGTCACCAGCCGCTGCTCGGTGTGCTGGAGTCGGGCCCGGTGACCATCCGCACGAGCGAGGGCGCCACCGTCGTGGCCGCCGTCCACGGCGGTTTCATCTCCTTCGCGGACGACAAGCTGTCGCTGCTGGCGGAGATCGCCGAGCTGGCGGACGAGATCGACGCCCAGCGTGCCGAGCGCGCGCTGGAGCGTGCCAAGTCGGACGAGGACGCCGCCGCCGAGCGGCGCGCCGAGGTCCGGCTGCGCGCGGTAGCGGTCCGCTAGCGGACCCGCGACCGAAGAGTAGTGCCCTCAGCCGCGGCACGGCTGGAATGTTCCAGACCGTGCCGCGGCTGAGGCGATGCAGATGCAGGTTGTATTCGGTGAGGCCGGCGGCGCCGGTCACGGGACGCAGCGAGGAGGTCGGTGAAGATGTTCCTCGCGCTGTTCGTGTGCGGCCTGGTCGTCGCACTGGTGGTGATCGGGCTCTTCGTCTTCGGCTTGCGCCGCAGGCTGATCCAGCGGGCCGGCGGCACCTTCGACTGTTCGCTGCGCTGGGACGTCCCGGAGGAGCCGGACCTCAGCGGCAAGGGCTGGGTGTACGGCGTCGCCCGGTACAGCGGTGACGAGATCGCCTGGTTCCGGGTCTTCTCGTACGCGCCCCGCCCCCGCCGCTTCCTGGAGCGCTCGGCCATCGTGGCCCTGGAGCGCCGGATGCCGGAGGGCGAGGAGGAGCTGGCGCTGCTCTCGGACTCGGTGATCCAGCCCTGCATGTACAACGGGGTCCGGCTGGAGCTCGCGATGAGCGAGGACGCCCGGACCGGCTTCATGGCCTGGCTGGAGGCGGCGCCGCCCGGGCAGAGGGTCAACGTCGCGTAGGCGGTCGTACGGAAGCGGGGGACGGTGTGCTGCACCGTCCCCCGCTTCGTCGTGCCGGGGTGCTAGCTCAGGCCGCCGTTGATCGCGGAGACCAGCTCGCCGTTGGTGGTGTCACCGCTGAACTCCCAGAAGAAGGCTCCGCCGAGGCCCTGGTTCTTGGCCCAGCCCATCTTGGAGTTGACGGTGGCGGGGGTGTCGTAGCTCCACCAGTTGGTGCCGCAGTGGGCGTAGGCGGTGCCGGCGACGGTGCCGTTGGCCGGGCAGGAGGCCTTGAGGACCTTGTAGTCCTCGATGCCCTGCTCGTAGGTGCCCTGCGCGGGGCCGGTGGCGGTGCCGCCGGGGGCGGACTGGGTGACGCCGGTCCAGCCGCGGCCGTAGAAGCCGATGCCGAGCAGCAGCTTGGAGGCCGGGACGCCCTTGGCCTTGAACTTGGCGATCGCCTCGGCGGAGTTGAAGCCCGCCTGCGGGATGCCGGCGTACGAGGTCAGCGGGGAGTGCGGGGCGGTCGGGCCCTTCGCCGCCCAGGCGCCGAAGAAGTCGTACGTCATCACGTTGAGCCAGTCGTAGTACGGCGCGGCGCCCGCGTAGTCGGCGGCGTCGATCTTGCCGCCGGCGGAGGCGTCGGCCGTGACGGCCGCGGTGACCAGGTTGTTCGCGCCGAACTTGGCGCGCATGGCCTGCATCATGTTCTTGAAGGACGCGGCGCCGCTGGTGTCACAGGTGAGGCCGCAGGCGTTCGGGTACTCCCAGTCGAGGTCGATGCCGTCGAAGACGTCGGCCCAGCGCGGGTCCTCGACCAGGTCGTAGCAGGACTGGGCGAAGGCGGCGGGGTTCTGGACGGCCTGGCCGAAGCCGCCGGACCAGGTCCAGCCGCCGAAGGACCAGAGGACCTTGATGTTCGGGTACGCCTTCTTCAGCTTGCGCAGCTGGTTGAAGTTGCCGCGCAGCGGCTGGTCCCAGGTGTCGGCGACGCCGTCGACTGACTGGTCGGCGGTGTAGGCCTTGTCGTAGTCGGCGTAGGCGTCACCGATGGTGCACTTGCCGCCCTGCACGTTGCCGAAGGCGTAGTTGATGTGGGTGATCTTGGACGCGGAGCCCGAGGTCACGATGTTCTTCACGTGGTAGTTGCGGCCGTAGACGCCCCAGTTGGTGAAGTAGCCCATCTTCACGGCGTTCGGGACGGGCTGGCCGCCGCCCCCGCCGGTGGTGCGGACCGCGACGGGGCCGGCCGAGGGGCCGGTCTGGTCGGCGGTGTCGCGGGCGACGACGGTGTAGCTGTAGTCGGTGCCGGCGGTGAGGCCCTGGTCGGTGTAGTTCAGGGCCGTGGTGGTGGTGACCTTGGTGCCGTCGCGCAGGACGTCGTAGTTCTTGACGCCCTTGTCGTCGGTGGCCGCGCCCCAGGAGAGCCTCACCGAGGTGTCGGTGATGTTCGAGGCGGCCGGGGTGCCGGGGGCGGAGGGCGGGTTGTCGCCGGGCTGGGTGGAGCCGTCGCAGGAGGCGCCGTTGATCTTGCAGCCGCTGGGGGCGCCGGAGCCGGAGCCGTTGTAGCCGAAGGAGACCGAGGCGCCGGGGGCCAGGGTGCCGTTCCAGCCGACGTTCTTGGCGGTCCAGTGGTCGCCGCTGTTGGTGACGGTGGCGTCCCACGCGGAGGTGACCTTGGTGCCGGAGGGGTAGTCCCACTCCAGGTTCCAGGCGGAGATGGAGGTGGTGCCGGTGTTCTTGATGGTCCAGTTGGCGCCGAAGCCGGTGCCCCAGTCCTGGGTCTTGGTGTAGGTCGCGGTGACCGAGGTCGCGGCTTCGGCGGGGGAGGCGAGGCCGACCATGGCGGCGAGCGGGAGGGCCAGGGCGGTGAGGCCGGCGGCGGCCTTCGCCTTGAAGCCTCTTCGGCGCGTCGGTGCTTGAGTGCTCAACGGTGCTCCTCAAGTTGCGGACGTTCGGGGTGGGGGTGGTCCGGAAGAGTTGCGCGCGCCCCGCGAGCGTAGGAAGGTCTGGACCAATCGTCAAGAGGTCCAGACCAACGTCGGTGACGTCTATCGAAGCCCCAACTCCTGCGCCAGCACGGCCGCTTGCACCCGGCTCCGCAGCCCGAGCTTCCCCAGCACCTTGCTGACGTGCGTCTTCACCGTCGCCTCCGCCATCTCCAGCCGGACCGCGATCTCCGCGTTCGACAGCCCCGCCCCCAGCACCGACAGCACCTCCCGCTCCCGGGGCGTCAGCGGCTCCAGGACCGAGGGGTCCGCCCCCGGGCCGGGCCGGGCCCCCGCGGCGAACTCCGCGATCAGCCGCCGGGTCACCGCCGGCGCGATCAGCCCCTCGCCCCGCCCCACCGTCCGCACCGCCTCGATCAGCTCCCGCGCGTCCGCGTTCTTCAGCAGGAAGCCCGACGCCCCCGCGCGCAGCGCCCCGAAGACGTACTCGTCGAGATCGAAGGTGGTCAGCACCAGCACGTCCGCGAGCCCCTCGGCCACCACCAGCCGGGTCGCCGTCACCCCGTCCATCCGGGGCATCTGCACGTCCATCAGCACCAGGTCCGGCCGCAGCTCCCGGGCCAGCTCCACCGCCCGCTCGCCGTCCTCGGCCTCCCCGACCACCTCGATGTCCGGCGCGCTCCCCAGGATCAGCACCAGACCGGCCCGCACCGCGCTCTGGTCCTCGGCCACCACCACCCGCACCGTCATGCCCGCTCCTCCTCGCTCACGTCCACGGGCAGCTCCGCCCGCACCCGCCACACTCTCCAGGCCCCGGCCCCGTCGTCGCCGTTCCCCGCCACCGCCCCGGCCTCCAGTGACCCGCCGAGCAGCGCCACCCGCTCGCGCATCCCCACCAGTCCGGCGCCCGAACCCGGCGCGCGCGGCCCCGGCCGCTCCCCGTACGGACTCGTCACCGTCACCCGCAGCACCCCGTGCGCGCGCGCCAGCGCCACCCGCACCTCGCCGGGCGCCGCGTGCTTCAGCGCGTTCGTCAGCGCCTCCTGCGCGATCCGGTACGCGGCCAGCTCCACCGGCGCCGGCAGCGCCGGACCGTCCCGCCGGGCGTCGTCCAGGACGAAGCGCAGCCCGCTCGCCGCCCCGTTCGCCCGCGCCTGCGCCACCAGGGTGTCCAGCCCCGCCAGGCTCGCCGTCGCGGCCGGCTCGGTCTCCGCGCCGCTGTCCCGCAGCAGCCCGATCAGCCGCCGCATCTCCGCGAGCCCCGCCACGCTGTTCTCCCTGATCACGGTGAGCGCCTGCCGGGTGGTGCCCGGGTCGTCGAGGGAGAGCGCCGCCGTCGAGTGGATCGCGATCGCCGACAGGTGGTTGGCCACCATGTCGTGCAGCTCCCGCGCCATCCGCGCCCGCTCCGCCACCACCGCCTGCGCCCGGTCCATCTCGGCGAGCAGCGCGGTCTGCTCGGCACGCAGCCGGGCCGCCTCCGCCGCCTCCCGGTGGTTGCGCACCACCGAGCCGGTGACCGCGGGCAGCAAGGAGAGCATGCCGGTGATCGCCCCGACGAGCAGCGCGATCGCGTTCTGCCACCAGACGAGGAAGGTCACCGTGGTGGCGACGGTGACCAGCGCGGTGGTGTACGGGACGCGGCGGGCCTGCGCCGGGGTGCCGTAGACGACCGCCGCGTAGACGACGTCCGTGAACATCAGCACGGTGGCCAGGTTCCCGTTGGTGAACTGGTCGCCCACGAGCGCCACCGTGCCCACGGCCAGCGCGGTCCGCGGCGCCACCCGGCGCAGCACCTCCGCCCCGGTCATCGCCGCCAGCGGCACCAGCGCCGCCCACCGCTGGCCGAAGACCCGGTCGCCCGTGGTGTACAGCCCGTACGACCAGAACAGCACGCCGACGGCGAAGCCGGCGAAGGCGATCAGCAGGTCGTGGCGGTGCGGGCGGGGGAGGGAGGGGCGGGGGAGGGGCACGTACCCATCCAACACGCCCGAGGGGCCCCGGGCCTCGGCGTCCGGGCCGATCCGCGCCGGCGCCCGCCTCCGTCGAAGGATGTAGGCGCGTTTCCTCACCGGTGACGACGAACCGGGCCCGCGCCCACGGGACGCTGGAAGGGACCCGCCGGGGGAAGCGAAAGGGGAACCGTCGTGATCGTCACGATGATCGTGGTCTGCGAGGTGGGCTTCTGGGTCCTGCTGGCCGCCGGGCTCACCGCCCGCTATCTGCTGCGCATGCCGAAGCTGGGCATGGGGCTGCTGCTCTGCGAGCCGCTCCTGGAGGTGCTCCTCCTCGTCGTCACCGCGATCGACCTCAAGAGCGGTGCGGAACCCGCCTGGCGGCACGGCCTCGCGGCGATCTACATCGGCTACACCGTCGGTCACGGCCACCGCACCGTGAAGTGGCTCGACGGCCACGCCGCCCACCGCCTCGGCGGCGGACCCCCGCCGCCGAAGCCGCCCCGCTACGGCATGGCCCGCGCCCGGCACGAGGGACGGATCTGGCTCGGCACCCTGGTGGCCGGCACCGTCGCCTCCGCCCTGCTGCTCGCCGCCGTCTGGTACGTCGGCGGCGACGGCGACACCTCCAAGCTGGAGGCCTCGATCACCGGGGTCTGGCGGGCCGTCGGCATCCACGGCCTGATCGCGCTCAGCTACTCGGTCTGGCCGAAGAAGGAGCCGGAGGGCGGCCCGGAAAAGACCGCGGCGCTCCCCGCCCGGCACCCGGAGCACACCCCCGGCCACCCTGCCGGCACCCCGCGCGAGGACGCCGTGCCCCCCGGCGAACGCCCCGCCGCCCCCCGCCGGGGCTCCGCCGGCCGCCCGTCCTAGCGCTCGCCGCCCGGTACCCAGAGCACGTCCCCGACCTCCTTGTTGGCCACCCTGGCCAGGATGAACAGGAGGTCGGACAGGCGGTTGAGGTACGTCGCCGTCAGCGGGTTCATCGTCTCGCCGTGGACCTCCAGGGCCGCCCACGTCGAGCGCTCGGCGCGGCGGACCACCGTGCACGCCTGGTGCAGCAGCGCCGCGCCGGGCGTGCCGCCGGGCAGGATGAAGGAGCGCAGCTTCTCCAGCCGCTCCAGGAAGCGGTCGCAGTCCGCCTCCAGCTTGTCCACGTAGTACTGCTCCACCCGCAGCGGCGGGTACTCCGGATCCTCGACGACCGGGGTGGCGAGGTCGGCGCCCACGTCGAACAGGTCGTTCTGGACGCGGGTGAGGACGGCGGCGACCTCCTCCTCCGGTCGCCCCAGCGCGAGCGCGGTGCCGATCACGGCGTTGGCCTCGTTGGCGTCCGCGTAGGCCGCGATCCGGAGGTCGGTCTTGGCGGTGCGGCTCATGTCGCCCAGGGCCGTGGTGCCCTGATCGCCGGTGCGGGTGTAGATGCGCGTCAGATTGACCATGGACCCCACCCTAGTGACACCCCCGCCCTCCGTACCTGTCGTGAGTGTGACGTCCGTCAAAGAGAGCGTGACGCGCGTTACTTAGCGGTCACACGGCGCCCCCGGCCCGCTAATCTCCGCCGGAGAGCCAGAAGTGAACAGGTGTTAAGGGGTGGAATTCGTGGCCGGTAAGCTCGCCGTCATCGGGGCCGGACTCATGGGAGCCGGCATCGCGCAGGTCTCGGCCCAGGCCGGCTGGGACGTCGTCCTGCGGGACGTCACCGACGCCGCCCTGACCCGCGGCACCGACGGCATCAAGGCGTCGTACGACAAGTTCGTCGCGAAGGGCCGGCTGGACGCCGCGGACGCGGAGGCCGCCCTCGGCCGGATCACCGCCACCACCGAGCTCGAAGCCGTCGCGGACGCCGACGTCGTCGTCGAGGCCGTCTTCGAGAAGATCGAGGTCAAGCACGAGATCTTCCGCTCCCTCGACAAGATCGCCAAGGACGGCGCGGTCCTCGCCTCCAACACCTCCGCCATCCCGATCACCAAGATCGCCGCGGTGACGGAGCGCCCCGAGGCCGTCGTCGGCGTCCACTTCTTCTCGCCCGTCCCGATGATGCAGCTCGTCGAGCTGGTCCGCGGCCACAAGACGAGCGACGAGACCCTCGCCACCGCCCGCTCCTTCGCCGAGTCCGTCGGCAAGACCTGCATCGTCGTCAACCGCGACGTCGCCGGCTTCGTCACCACCCGCCTCATCTCGGCCCTCGTCGTCGAGGCCGCCAAGCTGTACGAGTCGGGCGTCGCCACCGCCGAGGACATCGACCTCGCCTGCAAGCTGGGCTTCGGCCACGCCATGGGCCCGCTCGCCACCACCGACCTCACCGGCGTCGACATCCTGGTCAACGCCACCGGCAACATCTACGCCGAGACCCAGGACGAGAAGTTCGCGCCGCCGGAGCTGATGCGCCGGATGGTGGACGCGGGCGACCTCGGCCGCAAGAGCGGGCAGGGCTTCTACACGTACTGAGCTCCGCCCGCCACAGCACCTCACTCCATGGAGTGAATTCAGGTATCGGTTCGACGACAAGGCGCAACGTATCTGCCGAGGCAGCAGTCAGTTGTTGCGAAGACGGAGCATTTCCCGGGGAGCGACTATGCACATCAGGGGCGACCATGCCGAGCTGGTCGTCGGGGGCCGCCTCGACGTCCGGAGCGCGGCGGACGCCCGTACGGTCCTGCACTCGGCCGTCGACGACGGCGTCGGCGACCTGGTGCTCGACCTGACCGGACTCGACTCCTGGGACGCCACCGGCCTCGGCGTGATCATGGGCGCGCACCGACGGGCCGGCCGCTGCGGCCGCCGGCTCGTCCTGCGCGGGGTGCCGCCGCAGATGCAGCGGCTCCTCGTCGCCACCCGCCTCCACCGCATCCTCGCCATCGAGGGCGGCCTCGCGCTGGAGTCCCTGCCCCGGGTCTGAACGGGCGGTGCCCGCGCGGACCCGGAGGCGAACGACGCCCCGCCGTCTGTGAAGCCCCTGTGCGAACCAGGCGTCACGCTCAATCCTCACAAGACCGTGACGTCTTGGTCTCCACGGCACCCCGCCTGTTCCCGGAGCCCCCGCTACCGTCTAGGGTTCGGTCGCCCGTACCCGACGACGGACCCACCCGGCGGGCTCCGCACCACCGCTCTTGGGGGCTTTGACCATGGACCCGATACACCGGGGGCCGGACGAGTCCGGTCACGACACCGCGGCCGAGGACGCCCGCCCCGCACACCCCGCCGCCCTGCCCGAGCGCGCCGCCGCGGCCCCCGCCCGCGCCCGCGTCACCCGGATCGTCTCCGGCGGCCTGCTCCTCACCGTCAACCCCGTCGACGGCAGCGAGATCGAGCCCTGCCCGCCCGGCGAGGAACCCCCGCCCGCCCGCCGCCGCACCCCCGAGGAGCGCGCCGAGGCCGCCCGCGCCGCCGCCGTGCCCGCGCCGCCCGGCCCCGCCGCCCCCGAACTGCCCCTCCTGGAACGCGACGAGCAGCGCGCCCGGCTCACCGAGACCCTGACCCGCGGCCGCTCCGCCCGCCTCACCGGCCCCGACGGCTCCGGCCGCACCGCACTCCTCGACGCCGTCGCCGACGACTGCGCCTCCCTCGCCCCCGACGGCGTGGTCCGCCTCTCCGGCCACCACCGCACCACCGGCGAACTCCTCCACGAGCTCCGTGCCGCCGTCCTGCACGCCCCCCACCACCGGCCCGACCGCGACGGCCTGCGGGACGCCCTCGCCGGCGTCGGCGCCGTCGTGGTCGTCGACGACCTGGAGTTCGGCGGCGCCGCCCTCGACGAACTCCTCGCCGCCGCCCCCGAGTGCGCCTTCCTCCTCGCCGCCGCCCCCGGCGTCCCCGCCCCCTCCGCCGACGCCCGGATCGAGGAGGTCGCCCTCCCCGGCCTCGGCCGCGCCGCCTCCCTCGCCCTCCTGGAGGCCGCAGTCGGCCGCCGCCTCACCGACGAGGAGGCCAACTGGGCCGGCGACCTCTGGTTCGAGTCCGAGGGCCTGCCGCTCCGCTTCGTCCAGGCCGGCGCCCTGCTCCGGCAGCGCGACCGGCTGCGCGTCACCCCCGCCGAGTTCGACGCCTTCGGCGCCCTGGAGGAGGCCTTCGGCCCGTCCGGTACGACCCCCGGGGCGGGCCCCGGCGGCACGGCGCCCGGCCTCGACCCGTACGAGGACCCCGACATCGAGCTCCACGAGGTGCCGCTGCCCAGCCTCGGCGAGGGCGCCGCCCCCGCCGCGCTGCTCGCCTCCCGGCTCAGCCGCTCCGCCCAGACCACGCTCCGCTTCGCCGTCGCCCTCGGCGGCGAGCTCCCGCACCACGCCCACCTCCCGGCGCTCGTCGGCGACACCCACGCCGACGCCGCCCTCGGCGAGCTGCGCGCCTGCGGCCTCCTCACCCCCGCCGGCACCCGGCACCGGCTCGCCGGCGGCGTCCTGACCCAGCTCCTCGCCCACGGCTACGGCCACGACGCCGCCGACCGCGTCCGGACCGCCGCCCAGCACTACGCCTGGTGGGCCGGCCACCCCTCGGTGGGCCCCGAGCGGGCCGCCGCCGAGTCCGACGCCCTGCTCGCCGCGCTCGCCGCCCTCCTCGGGGACACCGCGGGCGGTGCCGAGGCCGAGGCCGAGCGCCGCGCCACCGCCGTCGCCCTCGCCCGGGCCGCCGCCCCCGCCTTCGCCGCCGGCCTCCACTGGAGCGCCTGGGAGCGCGCCCTGCGCTCCGGTCAGGAGGCCGCCCGGCTCGCCGGCGACGTCGCCGAGGAGGCGTACTTCCACCACGAGCTCGGGGTCCTCGCGATCTGCGCCGGCAACCTCGGCCGCGCCCGCGCCGAACTGGAGGCCTCGATCGGCCTGCGCGGGGTCCTCGCCGACAAGCGGGGCACCGTCGCCGGCCGCCGGGCCCTCGCCCTCGTCGCCGACCTCGGCCGCGAGCGGGAGCCCGCCCCGGCCGCGGTCCGCGCCGACTCCCCGCCGCGCGGCCTGCCCGCCGTACGCGCCGCCGCCCCGGCCCCCGTCGAACCATCGACCGAGCTCCTGCCGCCGGTGCCCGCGACGGCCGCCCTCGTGCCGCCCGGCTTCCCGGACTTCCCGGGCTTCAAGGACTTCGCCGACGAGGGCCCCGCCGTCGTCACCCGGCCCGTCGCCGCCCCGGCGGAGCCGCCGCGCAAGGGCCTCGCCGCCGGGATCCTCGCCGGCACCCGCCGCAACCTCGCCGCCGTCGGCGCCGGCGCGCTCCTCGTCGCCGTCCTCGGCACCGTGGTCACCCTCGGCGCCACCTCCGACGACGAAGCGCCCGCCTCCGGCACCGTCTCCACCGACAGCACGGCGGACCAGGGCGGCGCGGAGGACCCCGGCACGGACGACGGGGCCCCCGCCGAGGGCGGCGGGTCCGGCGACCCGACCGCGACCGGCACGCCGACCGCCTCCGGCTCGCCCGGCCCCACCACCTCCGGCGCCACCCCGTCGGCGACCGGCACGGACCCGACGGTGACCGGCTCCCCGTCGACGACGGCCCCGGACCCGGCGGACCCGTCGACGAGCGCGCCGGCGACCACCGGGACGCCGACGACGACACCGGGAGTCCCGACGGGCACCCACCCCGTGCCGACCCGGACCACCACCCGCCCGTCGTCGGGCCCGACGGGCACGAGCGAGCCGCCGTCGACGACCCCGACCCCCACGCAGACGACCACGGCCCCCACCCCCACGCCGACGACCGCCCCGCCGACCACGGCGCCGACCCCCGACCAGCCGACGGACGGGGGGCCGGAGGACTCCGCCTCGGCCACCCTCGACGGCGCCCCCGCCACCTCCGGGGCCCCCGTGAGCTGAGCACGGAAAGGGGACGGTCCCGGGCGCTCGGCGCGCCCGGGACCGTCCCCTTCGCCGTGTTCTCCGGCCGTCCGGCTCAGAACAGCCGCAGCTTGTCGTCCTCGATGCCGCGCAGGGCGTTGTAGTCGAGCACCACGCAGTCGATCCCGCGGTCCGTCGCCAGCACCCGCGCCTGCGGCTTGATCTCCTGCGCCGCGAAGACGCCCTTCACCGGGGCGAGGTGCGGGTCGCGGTTGAGCAGCTCCAGATAGCGGGTCAACTGCTCGACGCCGTCGATCTCGCCGCGCCGCTTGATCTCGATCGCGACCGTGGCGCCGTCCGCGTCCCGGCAGAGGATGTCGACCGGGCCGATGGCCGTCGGGTACTCGCGGCGGACCAGCGTCCAGCCCTCGCCCAGCGTCTCGATGCGGTCGGCCAGCAGCTCCTGGAGGTGGGCCTCGACGCCGTCCTTGATGAGACCCGGGTCCACGCCCAGTTCGTGGGACGAGTCGTGGAGGATCTCCTCCATCGTGATGATCAGTTTCTCGCCCGCTTTGTTGATCACGGTCCAGATGCCCGCGTCGCCGTCGGCGCCGTCGGAACCCTCCTTGAGCGTGCACGGCGGGGACATCCAGTTGAGCGGTTTGTACGCCCGGTCGTCCGCGTGGATCGAGACGCTGCCGTCTGCCTTGATCAGGATCAGACGGGGTGCGGAGGGCAGGTGGGCCGTGAGCCGGCCCGCGTAGTCCACGGAGCAACGGGCAATGACGAGACGCATGGTCGGCAACGCTACAAGAGGAGCGCCCTTCTACGCGATTCGGGCACCTGTGTGAGCCGAACACCCGTCGGTTATCGGCCTGTTGTGTGCCCAATCGCCTGGTGCGGGCAGCACCGCGCGCTTACCGTGGGAGCTGGAGGTCGTCGTCCGTGCACGCTGCGTGGCGTACGGCGGCCCTCGCCCCTGCCCGCACAGACCCCGTCCGCGGGGTCGCGAGAGGAGAACCCATGTCGCTCGACGTCTCACCGGCACTGTTGGAACAGGCCGAGCGAGGCGAGGTCGACGAAGCCGCCTTCGTCGACTGCGTCCGGACCTCCCTGCCCTTCGCGTGGGAGATGATCAGTTCTCTGGTGGCCCAGCTGGAGGTCGAAGGCGGAGAGTTCGCCGACAACCAGACGCCCCCGCCGAACGAGCAGGCACGCGGCCAGTTGCTGCGCGCGCTGGCGAGCGATGCGATCCGCGGTGCGCTCCAGCGCCACTTCGGAGTGCGTCTCGCCTTCCAGAACTGCCACCGCGTGGCGGTCTTCCCGCTGGACCCTGCGGTGGACGAGCGCCTCGCCCGCTTCACCTCGATACGGGGCCAGCTGCTCAACCAGTCGCCGGAACTCCGCGACTGCTGAGGTCCGACCGTCGCCACCGGGATCCGTCGGCACTCGAATGCCGCCGCCCCGCGTCGCGGGAGCCGCGATCGGTGCGTGTCGACGCGCATCGCTCGCGGGGACGCCGGAGCGGCGGCACCGTGCTGCCCTCAGCCCAGCCGGGGGAGGACCTCGGCGCCGAGCCGCCGCAGGTTCTCCTCCGTCCCGGCGAGGTCGCCGGAGCCCTCGGCGAGCAGCGCGAAGCGGGTGATGCCGGTGCGTTCGGCGGTCGCCGCCAGCCGGTCCGCCGCCAGCTCCGGGGTGCCCACCGGGTGCAGCGAGCAGAGCAGCTCGGTGTACGCCACCGGGTCCCGCATCGCGCGGTGCCGGCCGTCCACCGTCACATGCGCGTCCAGGCCCTGTTTCAGCCAGCCCGGCATCGCCTTCACCAAGGTCTCCGCCGCCTCCCGGACGCGGTCCGCGAGCTGCACCACGCCCGCCGAGACGTGGCCGGAGCCGATCCGCGCGATCTCGTCGGGATCCCGGCCCGCCTCCCGCGCCCAGCGGGCCCAGGCCGTGACCATCTCCGCCTTCTCCTCGTCCCCGCAGTGCATGCCGAGGAGCATCGGCAGCCCCCGCTCGGCGGCCAGCCGCACGCTCTTCCGCGAGGTGCAGGCCACGACCACCTCCGGGGACGCCTCGCCGCCGATCAGCTCCCCGGACCGGGGCACCACCGCCACCTCACGGAAGGAGAACCGCTCTCCCGAGGCGCCCACCCGGGGCTCGGTGAGCCACCGCAGCAGCAGGTCGAGGGCCTCCGGGAAGCCGCGCTCGTACGCGTCGAGGCCCGCGCCGAACACCTCCAGGTCCACCCACGGCCCGCCGCGCCCCACCCCGAGGGTGAACCTGCCGCCCGACACCACGTGCAGCAGCGCCGCCTGCTCGCCGAGGGCGACCGGGTGGACGCTCGGCAGCACGCTCACCGCCGTGCCCACCCGCAGCCGCTCGGTGCGGCCCAGCAGCAGCGCCGCCAGCGTCACCGCCGACGGGCACACGCCGTACGGCACGAAATGGTGCTCGGCCAGCCAGACCGAGTCCAGGCCCGCCTCCTCGGCCACCTCGGCGGTCCGCACCGCACGGTGCAGCGCCTCACCCTGCCCCTGGCCCGGAAACTGGGCCGCCAGAACGAACGTTCCTACGCGCATCGCCTTCTGCCTCCTCGCGGCCGGCGCGTTCACTTCCCCCGTACCGGCAACAACGCCTGACACGTGCCAAAGGCAACGGCCCCGCATGAAGTTCTTGCGATTTTCGGCCCGGGCTCCCGGACCGGGGCTCCGGCCACCCCGTCGCGGCCCGTACGCTGGAAGGAACGGTCCGTGTTCCCGACCCCGTGAGGTGTGCTGTGCCCCCGCGTCACCACCGCTCCCGCCGCGGCGCCAAGCCGGCGGCGCAGGAGGACCGCGACGACCGGTACGGCGGATCGCAGCGCACCGAGAGCTGGCAGGGCGAGGAGTGGTACGTCCGGCTCGTCGCCGGCGCCAGCTCCCCGGGCAAGCGCTACCGCTGCCCCGGCTGCGACCAGGAGATCCCCGGCGGCGCCCCGCACGTCGTGGCCTGGCCCGAGTACGGCGGCGTCGACGACCGCCGCCACTGGCACAAGGCCTGCTGGAACGCGAAGGACCGCCGCACCCCCGGGGTGCAGCGGTCCCGCAACGCGCCGAAGTACTAGGGCCTCAGACGTCCCGGCTGTTCAGCAGCGCGTAGGCGCCGCCCACCGCCACCGCGGCCACCCCGGCCAGGGTGAAGAGGGCCTCCCAGCCCGCCGGGCCGCTGTCGCCGAACGGCGGCTGGGCGCTGTACAGCGCGATCATCTGCGAGGGCACCGAGTAGGTGAAGAGCGCCTCCTGGATCCCCTTCAGCGCCGGCGCGAACATGAACAGCGCCGCCACCAGCGGCAGCAGCAGCACGCCGATCATCACCGTGATGGCGCCGGCCGAGTGGCGCACCAGCGCCCCGACCCCCATCGACAGCAGGCCGAGCACCGCCATGAAGCCGGCCGCGCCGACCGTGGCCCGCGCCCACTCCGCGCCCGTCGGCTCCGCCGCCTCCACCATGGCCACCTGAGCGGTCGCCACCGCGAACGCGACCACCAGGGTCACCGTGAAGACCAGCAGGAAGAAGACGATCGCCTTCGCCGTCAGCACCCGGGCCCGGCTCGGGCACGCCGTCAGCGTCGTCCGGATCATGCCCGTGCCGTACTCGGACGAGATCGTCAGCACGCCCAGCGTGATCACGCAGATCGACGCCGGCAGCATCCCGAAGAAGCCCAGCGGCAGCGCCGACTCCTCGCCCATGTTCCCGCCCTCGCCGGCGGCGACCGCGGCCACGCTCAGACCGATGGCCAGCATCAGCAGGACCATCGTCCCCAGCGTCCACATCGTGGAGCGCACCGAGCGGATCTTCGTCCACTCCGAGGCGAGCGCGTCGCCGAGGTGCGCCCGGCGGACCGGGATGGGGGAGACGTAGCCGTACGGCGGCGGGGGGGTCGGGGTCGGCGTCGGGGCGGTCATCGGGCGTCCTCGGTGGTGTCGCTCGGCTTCTGGAGGCTCGGCCGCGGGGCGGCCTGGGGCGGCGTGGGCGGCGCGGCGGGCGCGGCCGCGGGAGGCTGCGGGGCGGCGGCGTACGGGTTCTGTCCGGGCGGCGGCGGGGCGTACCAGCCCTGCTGCGGCACGTCCGCCGGGGCCACCGGCTGCGGCGGCAGGCCGTACCCCGGCTGCCCGGGCTGCGGCGGGGCCTGGAGGTGGGCCAGCTTGTCGTCGCTGGAGCGGTAGTCCACCGCGCCCTGCGTCAGCCGCATGTACGCCTCCTCCAGCGACGCCTGGTGCGGCGACAGCTCCCAGAGCCGTACGTCCGCCCCGTGCGCCAGGTCGCTGATCCTCGGCAGCGGCAGACCGGTGACGCGCAGCGCCCCGTCCGGCTCCGAGAGGACCTGGCCGCCGGCCTCGACGAGCACGCCCGACAGCTTGTCCCGCAGCGCGGGCTCGCCCTCCGGGGTGCGGACCCGGGCGAAGTCCGCCGAGTTCGCCGAGATGAACTGCTTCACCGGCATGTCCGCGAGCAGCTGCCCCCGGCCGATCACGATCAGGTGGTCCGCCGTCAGCGCCATCTCGCTCATGAGGTGGCTGGAGACGAAGACCGTGCGGCCCTCGGCCGCCAGCTTCTTCATCAGGTTCCGCACCCAGAGGATGCCCTCCGGGTCGAGGCCGTTGACCGGCTCGTCGAAGAGCAGCACCTGCGGGTCGCCGAGCAGGGCCGCCGCGATGCCGAGCCGCTGGCCCATGCCGAGCGAGAAGCCCTTGGAGCGCCGCTTGGCGACGTCCTGGAGGCCCACCACGCCCAGCACCTCGTCCACCCGGCGGGCCGGGATGCCGGCCAGCTGGGCCAGCGAGAGGAGGTGGTTGCGGGCGCTGCGGCCGCCGTGCACGGCCTTGGCGTCCAGCAGGGCGCCGACCTGCCGGGGCGCGTTCGGCAGCTGCCGGAAGGGGTGGCCGCCGATCGTCACCCGGCCGGACGTGGGCGCGTCCAGGCCCAGGATCATGCGCATGGTGGTCGACTTGCCGGAGCCGTTGGGGCCCAGGAAGCCGGTGACGACACCCGGCCTCACCTGGAAGGAAAGGTTGTACACGGCCGTCTTCGCGCCGTAGCGCTTGGTCAGGCCGACTGCCTCGATCATTCTCCAGCCCCATCGACAGCTCGGTGGTGTGCGATCGGGGCATGACGGCGCGCTGCCGGAAGGCCCCCGTACGAGTCAGGAGCTTATCCAGCCGTTGACGGTTCCCGCGCCGGAGATACGAGACCGAAGCGAAACCTCCGGGAGAAATCCGGGACGTCCCGGACCCCCCTCCGGGGCTCCGTGGCGTCCCGGCCGCGTCCGACCGCGTCCGACCGCGTCCGACCGCGTCCGACCGCGTCCCGGCCGCGTCCCGGCCGCGTCCGACCGGCTCCGGCCGGAAGGGTCAGGCGTCCCGCCGCTTCAGCACCAGATAGCCGCCGAGCAGCGAGGCCGCCACCCAGACCAGCATGATCCCGAGCCCGCCCCACGGCCCGTACGGCGCCTTCTCCGAGCCCAGCGCGTCCGGCACCACCTGCATGATCTTGGAGCCGGCCTGGTCGGGGAAGTACTTCGCGACCTCCTTCGCCTTCGGCACCGCCGACAGGATCTGGGAGATCAGGAAGAAGAACGGCACCAGGATGCCCAGCGACAGCATCGAGGAGCGGAGCATCGCCGCCACGCCCATCGAGAAGAGGGCGATCAGCCCCATGTAGACCCCGCCGCCGACCACCGCCCGCAGCACGTTGTCCGCGCCGATCGTCGTCCGGTGCTCGCCCAGCAGCGCCTGCCCGAGGAAGAACGACAGGAAGCTCGTCACCAGACCGACGACCAGGGCGAGCACCCCGGCCACCGCGATCTTGGAGAAGAGGAAGGTGGCCCGCTGGGGGACGGCGGCGAGCGAGGTGCGGATCATGCCCGAGGAGTACTCGGTCCCCACCACCAGCACGCCGAAGACCACCATCGCCAGCTGGCCCAGCACCATCCCGGAGAAGCTGACGAAGGTCGGGTCGAAGGTCGCCCGCTCCACGTCGGACAGGTCGTCGAAGGTCGAGTTCAGGACCGCGGAGAGCGCCGCGCTCATCGCCACCGTGACGAGCAGCGCGCTCGCCAGGGTCCAGACCGTCGACGAGACCGTCCGGATCTTGGTCCACTCGGACCGGAGCACCGCCGGTACCGCCGCCATCGTCAGACCCCCTCGCTGTTCGGACCGGCCTCCGGGGTCCGCGCGGGACCCCAGCCGGACTTCGCGCCCCACCCGGGGCCGGGCGCGGCCGGCCCGCCGCCGGGCGCGCCGCCGCCGGGCGCGCCGCCGCCGTGCAGGTCGGTGCCGTGCGCGTGGTACTCCACCGCGCCCGCCGTCATCTGCATGAACGCCTCCTCCAGCGAGGCCCGCTGGGCGCTCAGCTCGTGCAGCGTCAGCTGGTGCGCCGCCGCCAGCTCGCCCAGCCTCTCGGTCGTCGCCCCGTCGACCTCCAGGGTGCCGTTCCCGGCCTCGACCACCACGAATCCGTCGGCGTGGAGCACGTCCCGCAGCCGTTCCTGCTGCGGTGAGCGCAGCCGGACGAAACTCCGTGAATTCCGCTGGATGAAATCCGCCATCGACATGTCGGCCAGCAGCTTTCCCTGCCCGATCACGATCAGATGATCAGCCGTCAGCGCCATTTCACTCATGAGATGGCTGGAGACGAAGATCGTTCTTCCTTCCGCCGCCAGCGACTTCATCAGATTGCGGATCCAGTGAATTCCCTCGGGGTCCAGACCATTGACGGGTTCGTCGAACATCAGGATCTCGGGATCACCGAGCAGCGCCGACGCGATCCCCAGCCGCTGGCCCATGCCGAGCGAGAAACCCTTCGACTTCTTCCGCGCCACCGCCGTCAGGCCGACCAGGTCCAGCACCTCGTCCACCCGGCGCTCCGGGATCCGGTTCGACTGCGCCAGGCACAGCAGGTTGTTGTACGCCGACCGGCCCCCGTGCATCGCCTTGGCGTCCAGCAGCGCCCCGATGTACTTCAGCGGCTCGTCCAGCTCGCGGTAGTGCCGGCCGTCGATCCGCACCGTCCCGCTCGTCGGGTTGTCCAGATCGAGCATCATCCGCATCGTGGTCGACTTCCCCGCCCCGTTGGGCCCCAGGAAGCCGGTGATCATGCCCGGCCGGACCTGGAAGGAGAGATGATCGACCGCCGTCTTCGTCCCGTACCGCTTCGTCAGTCCGTCAAGCTCGATCATGCGTACCAAGCTAAGGGCGTGCGAAACCCCCCGCCACCGGAGTGACGGGGGGTCCGGAACGCACGCGCTCCCGGCTCGGCAGGGGCTTACCGGGTCTGCTGCGCAGGGACGCCCGCGGAGCGGTCCTCGTCCAGCGGGGAGCCGGCCGCCGCCACCGCGGCACCGGTCAGCGTCGCCAGCATCTCGCGGACGTTGGTCAGCTGCGCGTTGATGGAGTCGCGGCGGTTCGTCAGCGCCGCCAGCTCGCGCTCCGATTCCGAACGGATCCGGTCGGCCTTGGCGTTCGCGTCGGCCACGATGTCCTCGGCCTGGCGCTGCGCGGTCTCCACCGTCTGGCGGGCCCGGCGCTCGGCGTCCGTCCGCAGCTTCTCGGCCTCCAGGCGGAGCTGCTCGGCGCGGTGCTCGATCTCGGCGAGGCGCTTCTCGGCCTTGGCCTGACGGGAGGCCAGGTCGCGCTCGGACTGCTCGCGGCGCTTGGCCAGGTTGGTCTCGAAGTCCGCGGCGGCCTGGGCGGCCTTGGCGCGGGTCTCCTCGAAGAGGGCGTCCGCCTCCTCGCGCTTCGACTGCGCGTCCTTCTGCGCCTCGGCACGCAGCGAGTTCGCCTCGCCCTGCGCCTTCTCGACGATCCGGACGCCCTCGTCCTCGGCCTTCGCCTTGCGGTCCGCCGCGAACGACTCCGCGTCGTTGCGCACCTGCTGGGCGGCCGACTCGGCCAGCTCGCGGTGCTGCTCGGCGGCGCGACGGGCCTCCTCGCGCAGGTCCTTCGCCTCCTCCTCGGCGAGACGGAGGATCTTCTCGACGCGCGCGCCGAGACCGGCGTACGACGGCTCCGCGTCGCTCACCTGGGCCTGGGCGTTCTGCGTCTCGAGGTGGAGTTCCTCGATGCGCTTCTCCAGGGAGGTGATGCGGCCCAGTGCGCTGTCACGGTCGGCGACGAGCTTGGTAATGCGGTCGTCCACCTGACCGCGGTCGTAACCACGCCGCACGAGCTCGAAGCCGAAGGGGGAGGATGTGTCGCTCATGGGGTTCCTGTCGAATGAGACCGGTGAGGTGTTAGAGGGAATCCTAGGGGCCGAAGCGGCGTGTCATCGAGCGTATGCCCGTTTGATCTGGAGAATGTCCAGCCTTTTGAGTGGCTACCCGTCCTGGGACTTGCCACCCGAACGAGTGGACCCCGAGGAAACGCCCGCCTTGAGCCCGTCCTTCGCCCCGGCCGACGGGGTCTCGAAAGACTCCAACGCCTCCAGTACGTCCTGGACACGGGAGATCTCGGCATTGATGTCGGTACGGCGCCGGGTCAGCGTCTCCAGCTCGCGCCGGCCCTCCTCGACCAGCCGCTCCGCCTCGGCCTCCGCCTCCGCCTTGATCCGCTCGGCCTCGGCCACCAGCGAACTCTTCTTCTGCTCGGCCTCCTTCAGGAGGGCGTCCGCCTTCCTGACCGCGGCGATCCGGACCTTGCTCGCCTCCGAACTCGCCTCCGAGATCATCTCCTTGGCCTTCTCCTCGGCCTCGACGCGCTGCTCCTCCGCGGCCTTCACCAGCTTGTCGACCCGCTCGCCGGCCGTCTTCATCTGCTCGGCCGACTCGCGCCGCGCCCGCTCGTGCAGCTCCTCGATCTCGCCCTCGATCCGGCCCCGCAGCTCCTCGGCCCGCTCCCTTATGGCGGTCGCGTCCTGCCGCGCCCCGACCAGGAGCTCGTCCGCGTCGGTCCGCGCCTTCTCCACCAGCGCGTTGCCCTCCACGGTCGCCTCGGCGACGATCCGGTCGGCCTCCTTGCGGGCCACCCCGACCATCGTGTCGGCCTGCGTCTCCGCCTCGGCGGTGGCGCGCAGCGCCTCCTCCCGGGCCTTGGCGATGAGCTGGTCGGCCTGCCCGGCCGCGTCCGCGCGCTTGCGCGCGCCGGCCTCACGGGCCTCGTCCAGGGTCCGGTCGGCCTCGTCGCGGGCATCGGAGCGCATCCGCTCGGCGGCCGCCTCGGCGTCCTCCTTGACCCGCGCCGACTCCGTACGGATCCGCTCGGCCTCCTGACGGGCCGACTCCAGGTCCTCGGCGCCCTCGGTCCGCAGCCGCTCCGCCTCGCCGGCCGCGTCCGCGAGGGTCCGCTCCGCCTCGGTCCGGGCGTCCGCCGTCACCGACTCGGCCAGCTCGACCGCCTCGTCGGTGATCCGGCCGGCCTCCGCCGTCGCCTCGCCGACCAGCGCGTCGGCCTGTTCGGCCGCGTCCTGGCGCCGCTTGTCGGCGGCCTGGCGGGCCTCGTCCAGGATCTGCTCGGCGTCGGCCAGGGCCGCCGTCCGCAGCGCCTGGGCGTGCGCCTCGCCGTCCGTCTTGACCTGCTCGGCCTCGGTCCGCAGCCGGGCCGCGTCCCGCTCGGTGGTCTCGCGCAGCTCGGCCGACTCGGCCGCGATCCGCCCGGCCTCCGCCGTCGCCTCGCCGATCAGGGTGTCGGCCTGTTCGGCCGCGTCCTGGCGCCGCTTGTCGGCGGCCTGGCGGGCCTCGTCGAGGACCTTCTCGGCCTCGGCCGCGATCCGCTCGGCCTCGGTCGTCGCCTCGCCGATCAGGGTGTCGGCCTGTTCGGCGGCGTCCTGGCGGCGCTTGTCGGCGGCCTGGCGGGCCTCGTCCAGGACCCGCTCGGCCTCCGCGCCGATCCGCTCGGCCTCCGCCGTGGCCTCGCCGACCACGCCCTCGGCCTTCTCGGCCGCCTCCGAACGGATCCGGTTGGCGTCGTTCCGGGCGTCCGCCCGGGTGCGGGCCGCGTCCTGCTCGGCCGACGCCAGCGCGTCCGTCGCCTCGGTCCGCACCCGCTGCGCGTACTCGGCGGTGTCCGTACGCAGCTTCTCGGCGTCCGCGATCGCGTCCCCGACCGTCCGCTCGGCCAGCGCCTTCGCCGCCTCGGACTCCTCCTGGGCGCGCGCCCGCACGCGGGCCGCGTCCTCCGCCGCCCGCTCCCGCTCCCCGTGCGCGTCGGCGCGGACCCGGTCCGCCTCCTCCTGCGCCTCGGTGCGGGTCCGCTCCGCCGCGTGCTCCGCGGCCGAGCGCAGCCCGGCGATCTCCTCCTCGGCCTGCTCGCGCAGCCCGGCGACCGAGTCGCGGACCTCCTGCGCGGTCTGCTCGGCGGCGGTGACCATCTCGGTCGCCCGCGCGTCCGCCTCCTCGACCAGGCGCTGGGCCTCGGCCTGGGCGTCCTCCACCCGCTTGCGGGCGGCGGCGAGCAGCTCCTCGGACTGCTCCCGGGCGTGCTCCCGCTCCCGGCCGGCCTCGGACCGGGCCGACTCCAGCGTCTCCTCGGCCTCCCGGCGGCGCCGGTTGGCCTCCTCCCGGGCGGCGGACAGCGCCTCCGCGGCCTCCGCGGCGACGCGCTCCGCGGCGGCGGCGGCCTCGGCCCGCACCCGGTCGGCGGTCTCCTGGGCCTCCGACCGCAGCCGCTCGGCCTCGGTCTCCGCCTCGGAGGTGAGCCGCTGCGCGGTGGACTCGGCCTCGGCGCGGGCCGCGGAGGCGTCCGCCGCGGCCTCGGTCCGCAGCCGGTCGGCCTCGGTCTCGGCCTGCTCCCGCAGCACCCGGATCCGCTCGGCGCCCTCGGTGCGCAGCCGCTCGGTCTCCTCGGCGGCCTCGCGCCGGATCCGCTCGCCCTCGGCCCGGGCGTCGGTCAGCTCCCGTCCGGCCGCGGCCACCCTCGCCTCGGCGTCGGCGTGCAGCCGGGCCAGCTCCTCGGCGGCCTCGGCCCGGCGGGCCTCGGCGGCCCGCTCGGCGTCCGCGCGCAGCCCGGCGGCGGCCTTCTCTGCCGCCTCCCGGACCGCCTCGGCCTGCTCCTCGGACTCGGTGCGCAGCCGCTCCGCCTCGGCGCGGGTCCGCTCCAGGGTCTCCTCGGCCTGGGTCCGGAGCGTCTGGGCGCGCTCCATCGCCTCCGCGCGGACCTTCTCGCTCTCCGCGCCGGCGTGGGTGCGCAGCTCGTCGGCGTCGGCCTTCGCCTTGGCCAGCAGCTCCTCGGCGGTCTTCGCCGCCTCCTCGATCTGCTGGACGGCCTCGCGGCGGGCCTCGCCGCGGATCCGCTCGCCCTCGGCGATGGCCTCGGCGCGCAGCTGCTCGGCCTCGCCGCGCAGCCGCCGGGCCTCCTCCTGGAGCTCGACGGTCTTGGCCCGGTACTCCTTGGTGTCGTCCTTGGCCGAGCCGAGCAGTTCGTCGGCCGACTCCTCGGCGCGCGAGCGCAGCCGGTCGGCCTCGGTCTCGGCCTCGCGGCGGATCCGCTCGGCCTCCTCGGAGGCCTTGCGGGTGGTCTCGGCGGCGTCCTCGGACGCCTTGCTGAGGATCTCCTCGGCGCTGCGGGCGGCCTTCGCGAGCGCGGCGGCCGAGTCCTCGGCGGCGGCCGTGCGGGCCTTCTCGGTGGCTTCGGCGACCAGCTTCTCGGAGTGCGCGGTCGCCTCGCGCAGCTTCTCCTCGGCCTCGGCCTTGAGGGCCTCCGCCTTCTCGGTGGCCTCGCCGACCAGCCGGGCGATCTCCGACTTGGCGGTGCGGGTGCGCTGTTCGTTGACGGAGTCGGCGGAGGCCAGGGTCTTCGCCGCGGACTCCTTGGCCTCGTTGAGGGCCTTGTCGGCCTCGGCGCGGGCCTGCCGCAGCTTCTCGTCGGCCTCCTGCATCCGCTGCTCGGCGGCGCGGGACAGCTCGGTGGCCTGGCGCCGGGCCTGGTCGGTCTCGGCGACGGCGGCGGTACGCAGCTGCTCGGCGTGGCCGGTGGCCTCCTGGGCCTGCGTGGAGGCGGCCGTCATCAGCCGCTCGGCGTCCTTGCGGGCGCGCAGCAGAATCGCTTCGGCCTCGGCGCGGGCGGCCTCCGCCTCGGCGCCGACGCGGCGGCCGGTCTCCTCGGAGAGCCGGGTGGCCTCGGCGCGGGCGGCGGCGAGCGACTGCTCGGCCTCGGCGCGGGCCTCGTCCATCAGCCGGCGGGCCTGGGACTCGGTGCGGGCGCGCAACTGCTCGGCCCAGGCCACGTTCTCGTTGACGTGGGCCTCGACGGTCTGGCGGCGCTCGTTCAGCTCCTGGTCGAGCTGCTGGCGGCGCTGGACGGCCTCGTTGTGCAGTTCGGCCTGGAGCCGGGCCTGGTGTTCCGCGTGCTCCTGGAGGATCCGCTGGGTCTGCGCCCGGGCCTCGCGCAGCTCCCGCTCGGCGTCCTGGCGGAGCTGTTCGGCCTGCGCCTGCGCGTTCCGCAGCAGTTGCTCGGCCTGGTAGCCGATGTCCGCGCTGTCGTAGGCGGGACGGGACGCGATGGTGCGCCGCGCCTCGTGGAGCTTGGCACGCAAGACCTCGACCTGGTAACCGAGGTCCTCGGCGTGCTGGACGGCCTTCTCGCGTTCCTTCTTCAGCCGGTCCATCTCGGCTTCGAACCGCGAGAGATGGTCGTCTTCAGCTCGGTGGCTCTCCTGGCGTTCGTAGCCCCGCACTGCGCGGTCCATCCTTCCCCGAGCCCTCCGAGCAGGGGAGACCCCAACCCTGGTCGCTACGTTCCGACGAGCACCGTTCACCGGACAGAACGGTCCCCCCGGGGAATCGTGGCAGATCGGACGACCCCGACATCCCGACTACGGCGCCGCGCGAAGCGGCCCCGACCGGCCCCGGCCCGGAGCCGCCCACTCTACCGGGCCGGGAATACGGAGGTCAGTGCTCCACTGAGGAGTGGTCGGCGGAAGGCTGCGCGGAGGTGACGAGTTCGGTCAGGACGCCGTGGCAGTCCTTGGGGTGGAGGAAGGTGATCCGGGAGCCCATGGAGCCGGTCCGGGGCTCGTCGTAGAGGACCCGGACGCCCTTGCCGCGGATGGCCTCGGCGTCCCCGTCGACGTCCGCGGTGCCGAAGGCGATGTGGTGCACGCCCTCGCCGTTCTTGGCCAGCCACTTGCCCACCGCGGAGTCCTCGCGGGTCGGCTCCAGGAGCTGGAGGTAGGAGGCGCCGCCGTCGTCGGTGGCGTTGATCCTGAGCATGGCCTCGCGGACGCCCTGTTCCTCGTTGACCTCGGAGTGGTAGACCTCGAAGCCGTACGTGGCACGGTAGAACTCGACGGTCCTGTCCAGGTCGAAGCAGGCGATCCCGATGTGGTCGATACGCGTCAGCATGGCTCCAGTGCACCCCCGCAGGCATGGTTACGCAACGTGCGCGCCGTCACACCGGCAGGCCGGTGACCTCGCGCCGCACCGCTCAGTACATTGGCGGTAAACCCTCGTTCACTCCTCATCCCAAGGGGCCGTGCCTCATGTCTGGAACGACCGGTACCACCTCAGTGATCGTCGCGGGCGCCCGCACGCCCATGGGTCGCCTGCTCGGCTCGCTCAAGTCCTTCTCCGGCGCCGACCTGGGCGGTTTCGCCATCAAGGCCGCCCTGGACCGGGCCGGCATCGGCGGCGACCAGGTGCAGTACGTGATCATGGGCCAGGTGCTCCAGGCGGGCGCCGGCCAGATCCCCGCCCGCCAGGCCGCGGTCAAGGCCGGCATCCCGATGAACGTCCCCGCCCTCACCATCAACAAGGTGTGCCTGTCGGGCCTGGACGCCATCGCGCTGGCCGACCAGCTGATCCGCGCCGGTGAGTTCGACGTCGTCGTCGCCGGCGGCCAGGAGTCCATGACCAACGCCCCGCACCTGCTGCCGAAGTCCCGCGAGGGCTTCAAGTACGGCGCGATCGAGATGCTCGACGCGATGGCGTACGACGGCCTCACCGACGCCTTCGAGAACATCGCCATGGGCGAGTCCACGGAGAAGCACAACACCCGCCTCGGCATCGACCGCGCCTCCCAGGACGAGATCGCCGCGCTGTCGCACCAGCGCGCCGCCGCCGCCCAGAAGAACGGCCTCTTCGAGGCCGAGATCACCCCGATCGAGATCCCGCAGCGCAAGGGCGACCCGGTGGTCTTCGCCAAGGACGAGGGCGTCCGCGCCGAGACCACCGTCGAGTCCCTCGGCAAGCTCCGCCCCGCCTTCGCCAAGGACGGCACCATCACCGCCGGCACCTCCTCGCAGATCTCCGACGGCGCCGCCGCCGTGGTCGTGATGAGCAAGGCCAAGGCGCAGGAGCTGGGCCTGGAGTGGATCGCCGAGATCGGCGCCCACGGCAACGTGGCCGGACCGGACAACTCGCTCCAGTCGCAGCCGTCCAACGCCATCCGGCACGCCCTGGAGAAGGACGGCCTGACCGTCGACGACCTCGACCTGATCGAGATCAACGAGGCCTTCGCCGCGGTCGCCGTACAGTCCATGAAGGACCTCGGCGTGTCCCCGGAAAAGGTGAACGTCAACGGTGGCGCCATCGCGCTCGGCCACCCGATCGGCATGTCCGGCGCCCGCGTGGTGCTCCACCTCGCCCTGGAGCTCAAGCGGCGCGGCGGCGGCACCGGCGCGGCCGCGCTGTGCGGCGGCGGCGGCCAGGGCGACGCCCTGATCATCCGCGTGGCCGGCAAGTAAGACCCCAGCCAGCAGAACCAGGAGAACGCAGCATGGTGGACGTCCCCGCACTGGTCGCCCAGGCACGGGAGGGCAGGCCGCGGGCCGTGGCCCGCCTGATCTCGCTCGTGGAGGGGGCGTCCCCGCAGCTGCGCGAGGTGATGGCGGCGCTGGCCCCGCTCACCGGCAACGCCTACGTGGTGGGCCTGACCGGCTCGCCCGGGGTCGGCAAGTCCACGTCGACCTCGGCGCTGGTGAGCGCGTACCGCCGGGCCGGCAAGCGGGTCGGCGTGCTCGCCGTCGACCCGTCCTCGCCGTTCAGCGGCGGCGCGCTCCTCGGCGACCGGGTCCGGATGTCGGAGCACGCCTCCGACCCGGGCGTCTACATCCGCTCGATGGCCACCCGCGGCCACCTGGGCGGTCTCGCCTGGTCCGCCCCGCAGGCCATCCGCGTCCTGGACGCGGCCGGCTGCGACGTGATCCTGGTGGAGACCGTCGGCGTCGGCCAGTCCGAGGTGGAGATCGCCGGGCAGGCCGACACCTCGGTGGTGCTGCTCGCGCCGGGCATGGGCGACGGCATCCAGGCCGCCAAGGCGGGCATCCTGGAGATCGGCGACGTGTACGTGGTCAACAAGGCGGACCGGGACGGCGCCGACGCCACCGCCCGCGAGCTCAACCACATGCTGGGCCTCGGCGAGGCCCGCGGCCCCGGCGACTGGCGGCCGCCGATCGTGAAGACGGTCGCGGCGCGCGGCGAGGGCGTCGACGAGGTCGTGGAGGCCCTGGAGAAGCACCGGGCCTGGATGGAGGAGCACGGGGTCCTGGCGGAGCGCCGGAAGGCCCGCGCGGCCCGCGAGGTGGAGACCATCACCATCACGGCGCTGCGCGAGCGGATCGGCGACCTGCACGGCGACCGGCGGCTCGACGCGCTGGCCGAGCGGATCGCCACCGGCGCGCTCGACCCGTACGCGGCCTCCGACGAACTGCTGGCGAGCCTGACCGGGAGCTAGGGCCTGTTTGGCCGTTCCGGCCCGCCCGGCCCGCGCGCTCGCCGCGCGGCCGGGACGCCCGGGTAGCCCTTTCCCCGAGCTCCCGGCTTCGCTGGAGCGGGGGAGACCCCGTTCGAGGGCGCCCCGGCCGCACGCCGCTCGCACGCACCGAACGACCCGGCCCGATCCGACGCCCGTGGTCGGACAGGCCCCGGGGCCGGAACGGACGAGAAGGGCCTCCCCGTCGTGCGGGGAGGCCCTTTCCCGTGGCCCGTCACATCTGTCAGGTCACGGCTTGCCGCGCTTGCCGCGCAGCCGCTCGGCGACCGGCTTCAGCGACTCGTGGAGGTCGCCGAGCGCGTCCGGGGTGAGCCGGTCGATGAAGTGGTCGCGGACCGACTCCACGTGGTGCGGGGCCACCTTGCGCATGGTCTCCATGCCGCGGTCGGTGAGGACCGCGTAGAGGCCGCGCCGGTCGGACTCGCAGTTGACGCGCTCGACCAGGCCGGCGTTCTCCATCCGGGTGATCTGGTGCGAGAGGCGGCTCTTGGACTGGAGGGTGGCGGCCGCGAGATCGCTCATCCGCAGCCTGCGGTCGGCGGACTCGGAGAGGTTGACCAGGATCTCGTAGTCGTTCATCGTCAGGCCGAAGGGCTGGAGGTCGCGCTCCAGCTGGTGCGTCAGCATTCTCTGGACGTCGAGGAAGGTGCGCCACGCGCACTGCTCGGCGTCGGTGAGCCAGGGGGTGGCCGTCTCGGTGTCCATAAAGTGGATTCTACCTAAGAAGTTGAATACTTGACGAAATCTGGGAGGTGACGCGCGGCACCCGCCGCAACGACCGCGGTCCCCGCGCGGCCGTTCGAAGCGTCACGCTCCGCAGACTACCGCTCACAGCCCGAAGCGCCGCTGCAGGTCGCCGAGCTGGCCGGGAAGGCGCGGCACCGCGCCCTGCACCGCCTGGCCGGAACCGTGCGACCCGTGCCCGCCCGGAACCCCGGCCTGGGCCGGCGGCCCGCCGGTCTCCCGCTCCGCCATCAGCAGCTCCGTCGACTGGAGCAGCACCGTGCCCGCGCCCACGAACTCGAACTGGTGCTCCTCGCCCGAGGAGCCCCCGAGGCCGGTCAGGGCCCGCAGGCCGCCCATCACGCCCGTCAGGTAGGCGTGGTCGTAATGGTGACAGGGGGAGGGGCAGTCCGCCCACCCGACCAGCGCCTGCGGGTCCACCCGCAGCGGCGGCTCCATGAAGACCACCGGACCGTTGGACGCGGCCACGAACTTGCCGGTGCCGATCAGCGTCACGAAACCCGGCACGATCGACTGCTTCAGCGCCAGCGTCGGCTGGTAGGCCAGCAGGTTCCCCGAGCGGATCGTCAGATTGCCCTCGTCCAGGTCGTACGAGTTCACGTCGAAGGCCCGGTCGGCGAGCAGCATCTTCCCGGAGCCCTCCGCCACCACCCAGTCGCTCGCGTGCAGCGGCGAGTGGAAGGCGGTCCGCACCAGCCGGTCGAGCCGCCCGTGCCCGATGCCGTTGAACTCGATCCGCCCGTAGTAGGCGATCATCTTGCCCTTCTGCAGGAACCACTGGGAGCCCTTGAGCTCCACGCAGAAGGTGTACGCGTTGACGTTGTCGTCCGACGGCAGGGTCTGCGGATCGTGGATGACAGGGGTGCTCACAGCTTCTCCTCCGACGCCTGGACGTACACCGCACCGCTGCCGCTCAGTTCCAGCTGGAAGGCCTCGCCCGAGCCGCGGCCCACCATGTCCCGCCAGCCGAGCGCCGTCGAGAGCTTGTTGCGGACGTCGCCGTGGTGGGCCACGTACGCCTGCGGGTCGACGTGCACCGGGCGGCCCGGCGCGATCGGCAGCTCGATCACCCCGCCGTGCGCCATGACCGCCACCGAGCCGTGGCCCTTGAGGGTCGTGGTGAAGAGGCCCTGGCCGGTCACCTGGCCGCGCACCAGGCCCATGACCCCGCCCTGCGAGCCCAGGAACATCGTGCCCTGCTCCAGGGTGCCGTCGAAGGCCAGCAGCCGGTCGGCCTCCACGCAGAGGGTGTCGCCGGTCAGCGCGATCACCTGGACGTGGTGGCCGCCGTGCCCGAACATCACCGTGCCGCTGCCCTCCACGGTCATCAGCGGCGTCGCCTCGCCGGCCACCCGGCGGCCGATCATCGACATCAGACCGCCCTGGCCGCCCGCCGTGTTCGGCGTGAAGGTGACGTCCCCGCGGTACGCGAGCATGGCGCCGCGCTGGCTGAAGAGGCGCTGTCCGGGGACGACCGTCGCCTCGATCATCTTCGAGTTGACCTCGCGGAAGGGCATCAGACGTCGCCTCCGACGGTGTTGCGCTCGCTGGGCTGCACGTAGACGAGCCCGTCGCCCTCGAAGCGGATCTGGAAGGCCTCGCCGCCGCCCTCGCCGAGCAGGGTGCGGAAGGTCACACCGGACTGGAAGTGCTGCTGGAGGTTCCCCTGGTGGGCGACGTACGCGCCCGGGTCCACCGCCAGCGGGTACTGCGGGGTCACCCGGAGCACCGTCGCCGGGCCGTCGGACATGATCGCCGCCTGCCCGGTGCCCTCCACCGTGGTGGTGAAGAGGCCGTTGCCGCTCGCGCCGCCGCGCAGTCCCGTGAAGGTCGTGCCGGTGCGCAGCCCCGCGTCGGCGCAGAGCAGGTTGCTCGCCTCCACCCACAGCTTCTCGCCGTACAGGTGGACGAGGTTGATCTCGGAGGCCCGGTCGGCGAACCAGCAGGTCCCCTGGCCCTTGACCTCCATCACCTCCATCTGTTCCCCCGTCAGGCGACGGGTGACCATGCCGCGCAGGCCCTCCCCGCCGCCGCTCATCTTCTTGAACGCCATCTGCCCGTCGTAGGCGACCATCGAGCCGTTCTTCGCCTTGACGGCGTCGCCGGTCATCGTCACGGCGAGCACCCTGCTGCCCTGGAGTCGGAACGTAGCCACGGCCCGAAGGTAGCGGGGACCCGGATAAAGAGACAGCAAAGTCGGCGTGCACAATGGATTCGCCCACCCCTTGTGCATCCGTTCACAAGATCGCTCGGCAGCTCGCACACCGGCTCGAACGAAGGTGACCCCTCCGTGGACCTCAAGACCGCTTCCTCGCTCCACCGCCTCCGGCTCGTCTCCGCGCCCGAGGCCGTCTCGTTCCTGCTCCTGCTGGTCTGCTCGGTGCTCAAGCGGACCACGGACTTCAACGCGGTGCCGGTGATGGGCGCCGTCCACGGTCTCCTCTTCGTCCTGTACGTGCTCTTCTGGCTGGACTCCTGGAACCGCGCCAAGTGGGGCTTCGGCACCGCCGCCGTCTACTTCCTGCTCTCCGTCGTGCCCTTCGGCGGCTTCTTCGCCGACCGCAAGCTGAAGGCCGAGGCCGAGGCCGCCGTCATCGCCTCCCGCGCCCGCGCCGAGGCCGCCGAGAGCACGGTGAAGGCGTGATCGTCGCGTTCTCCGTCACTCCGCTCGGCGTGGGCGAGGAGGTCGGCGAGTACGTCGCCGACGCCGTCCGCGTGGTCCGCGAGTCCGGCCTGCCGAACCGCACCGACGCCATGTTCACGTCCATCGAGGGGGAGTGGGACGAGGTGATGGACGTCGTGAAGCGGGCCGTCGCCGCCGTCGAGGCCCGCGCCCCGCGCGTCTCCGTCGTCCTCAAGGCCGACATCCGGCCCGGCGTCACCGACGGTCTCACCGCCAAGGTCGAGACGGTGGAGCGCCACCTCGGCTCCTGACCCGGACGCCTCCGAAGCCCCCGGCGCGGCGCCGGGGGCTTCTCGCTGCCCGAGGGGACTTTGAGCGGGTGCTCAACATCGGTTAACGTCCTCCTTGAGCGATCGCTCAAGACGGGGGAGCGGCCGTGGTGCGCCACGGCGTGTTCCCGTGTCCGGCCGCCGCCGGCCCGGTGTCTCCGCGGGGGAGCGCCACCGGGCCCGCGGCGCGCCGCGGGCACGAGGAGGGGGCGGGTGTGAGCGGGGACGAGAAGCCCCGGGGGGTGCGGGACGCCAAGGGGCGGGAGACCCGCGAGAAGCTGCTCGACGGTGCCCTGCGGTCGCTCGTCGAGCACGGGATCGCCGGGACCTCGGCCCGCTCCGTCGCCACCGCCGCCGGGGTCAACCAGGCCCTCGTCTTCTACCACTTCGGCTCCGTCGACGACCTGCTCGCCGCCGCCTGCCGACGCGGCGCCGAGCAGCGGGTGGCCCGCCACCGCGACCGGCTCCGGGCCGTCACCGGCCTCAACGAACTGCTCGCCTTCGGGCGCACGATGCACGAGGAGGAGCGGGACGCCGGGCACGTGGCCGTCCTCGCCCAGCTGCTCGCCGGCGCCCAGGCCCACCCCCGGCTCGCCCCGGCCACCGCCGCCGGGCTCGACCTGTGGGTCGAGGAGATCGAGGGGGTGCTCCGGCGGGTGCTGGCCGGCACCCCGCTCGACGGCTTCGCCGACCCGGCCGGACTGGCCCGGGCCGTCGCCGCCTCCTTCGTCGGGCTCGAACTCTACGAGGGCGTCGACCCGGAGGGCGCCGACGCCGCCCTCACCGCGCTGGAACAGCTCGGCGCCCTGCTCGCCGCCGTCGAGGAGCTGAACCCGGTCGCGCGGAAGGCGGTCGCGTACACGCTGCGTCGATCGGGTGGACGCGGGCGGTAGAACGTCCTCACTCGGAGCACTCCAGTCGACACGCCGGGCTATCTCCCCTTTCGTGGGGATATCGACCCGATCGACGACAGCTGGAGGCACTGTGCGGCCGGGAGGCTACGACTACGACACCTACAGCCGGCTCGCCGGTCCCCTCACGGAACCGGACGTGGCGCAGTACAAGGTGCAGTACACGAGTCTGCTCTCGAAGGAGCCGCACCGAATACGAGCCGTCCTCCTCATGGCGCTCGCCCCGCTGCTCTCCGCGGTGCTCCTGGCCTACCTGGTCTGGCCCAGCCACTGGACCGTCCGTGAGGGCGACGACACCTGGCGGGTGCCGTACGACACCGTGATGCTCGTGTCGATCGGCCTCATCTGCCTCTTCATGCTGGTGAACGTCTCCTCGATCGCCCACGCCACCATGGTCGCCCGCGACCCCGTCCCCGTGTACCCCGCCAAGGGCACCCGGGTCGCCTTCCTCACCACCTACGTGCCCGGCAAGGAACCCCTCTCCATGGTCCGCGCCACCCTGGAGGCCGCCGTCCGCGTGCGGCACGACGGCACCCTGCACGTGTGGCTCCTCGACGAGGGCGACAGCGACGAGGCCAAGGCCCTCTGCGCCGAACTCGGCGTCCGCCACTTCACCCGGGCCGGCGTGCCCGAGTGGAACCGGAAGAAGGGCGTGCACAAGGCGAGGACCAAGCACGGCAACTACAACGCCTGGCTGGCCATGCACGGCGACGCCTACGAGTACTTCGCCTCGGTCGACACCGACCACGTGCCGCTCCCCGACTTCCTGGAGCGGATGCTCGGTTACTTCCGCGACCCCGACGTCGCCTTCGTCGTCGGCCCGCAGGTCTACGGCAACTACACCGGCGCCGTCACCAAGGCCGCCGAGTCCCAGCAGTTCCTCTTCCACGCCCTCATCCAGCGCGCCGGGAACCGCTACCGCGCCCCGATGTTCGTCGGCACCAACAATGCCGTCCGGATCTCCGCCCTCAAGCAGATCGGCGGCCTGTACGACTCCATCACCGAGGACATGGCCACCGGCTTCGAGCTGCACCGCCGCGAGAACCCGGTCACCGGCCACCGCTGGCGCTCCGTCTACACCCCCGACGTCCTCGCCGTCGGCGAGGGCCCCGAGTCCTGGACCGACTTCTTCACCCAGCAGCTCCGCTGGTCCCGCGGCACGTACGAGACGATCATCAAGCAGTACTGGAAGGCGCCGTTCAGCATGCCGCCCGGCCGCCTCCTCAACTACACGCTCATGCTCGTCTACTACCCCATGACGGCCGTCAACTGGCTGCTCGGCATCCTCAGCTGCGTCCTCTACCTGTGGCTCGGCGCCTCCGGCACCCAGGTCTCCTCGCAGATCTGGCTCATGATCTACAGCGACGCCGTGGCCCTCCAGATCGGCCTCTACCTCTGGAACCGCCGCCACAACGTCTCCCCGCACGAACCCGAGGGCTCCGGCGGCCTCGCCGGCATGGTGATGTCCGCGCTCTCCGCGCCCATCTACCTCAAGTCCCTCGGCTCCGCGCTGCTGCGCACCCGCGGCCGCTTCGTCGTCACCCCCAAGGGCGGCGCCGCCAGCCCCGACAGGGTCCTCACCTTCCGCATCCACCTCTACTGGGCGGTCGTCCTCGTCGCCTCCCTGGCGGCCTCGGTCCACTTCGACCACACCCACGCGGCCATGCGCACCTGGGCGGTCCTCGCCCTCGTGATCGCGCTCGCCCCGGTCACCGTCTGGGCCTTCACCGGCCTGCGCGACCGGCGGACCCGCGCGGTCCGCGCCCGGGCCCGCGCCCGGACCCGCGACCGCCGCCTCGCGGTCGCCCGCAAGGGGATCGAGCTGCGCACCGTACCGCCGCTGCCGAAGTTCCCGCCCCTGCCCCCGCACCCGCCCGCGACCACCGCGCCCACGACGACCGGAGGGAACTGATCCATGGCCTACCGGCCGTCCAAGAAGTTCAAGAAGACCCTGCTCGGCAGCGGCGCCGTGCTCGTGCTCGCGGCGCTCAACGCCCCCGCGGCCGTCTCCTTCGCCTCGGAGAAGTACCACGCCTACAAGATCGCCCAGCCCGGCTACAAGAAGAAGTACGGCTCCTGGGGCGGGATCTCCGTCCCCGACGGGGCCCGGATCAACGCCATCCACGCCGCCCTGCTGCACACCGGCAAGGTGCTGCTGATCGCCGGCTCCGGCAACAACCAGAAGAACTTCGACGCGGGCACCTTCGACACCGTCCTGTGGGACCCGGTGAAGAACACCTTCAAGAAGATCCCCACCCCCGAGGACTTCTTCTGCGCCGGCCACAGCCAGCTGCCCGACGGGCGGCTCCTGGTGGCCGGCGGCACCGCCCGCTACGAGGTCCTCGACGGCGGGGTGAAGAAGGCCGGCGGCGGCATGCGGGTGAAGAACGAGAGCCCCGACAAGGCCGTCACCCTCAAGAAGGGCACCGTCTTCCGCTCCCCGTCCGGCGTCGAGTACGTCACCACCACCGACGTCACCGTCCCCAAGGCGAAGCGCGAGTTCGAGATCTCGTACTTCAAGAGCGGCCAGATGAAGCCGTGGAAGACCAAGGTGACCGCGGCCGAGGCCCGGGTCTTCGTCGAGGCCGTCGAGGAGGGCCCGCAGGCCCTCACCACCGAGGCCGCGCAGTACGAGGTCGTCGGGCTCAAGGGCGAGCAGGCCGACAACGTCTACGGCCTCGCCCAGAAGCTCACCACCGAGAAGCAGGACTTCCAGGGCATCAAGGCCGCCTACGAGTTCGACCCCAAGGCGGAGAAGTACGTCCCGGTCGCCCCGATGAAGGACGCCCGCTGGTACCCCACCCTGGTCGGCCTCCAGGACGGCAGGGTCCTCGCCGTCTCCGGGCTCAACGACGTCGGCGACGTCGTGCCCGGCGACAACGAGATCTACGACCCGAAGACCAAGAAGTGGACCAAGGGCCCCTTCCGCTACTTCCCCACCTACCCCTCGCTCTTCCTCACCAAGGGCGGCAAGCTCCTCTACACCGGCTCCAACGCCGGCTACGGCCCCGCGGAGAAGGGCCGCGAGCCCGGCCTGTGGGACCTGGAGACCAACACCTTCACCAAGCTCCCCGGCCTCACCGACCCCGACCAGCTGGAGACCTCCGCCTCCCTGATCCTGCCGCCCGCGCAGGACCAGAAGGTGATGGTCCTCGGCGGCGGCGGGGTCGGCGAGTCCGCCAAGTCCACCGCCCGCACCGCCATCGTCGACGTGGGCAGCGAGAACCCCACCTTCCGGGACGGCCCGCCCCTCCCGCAGGGCACCCGCTACCTCAGCAGCGTCCTGCTCCCCGACGACACCGTCTTCACCACCGGCGGCTCCCGCGACTACCGGGGCCGCAGCGGCAGCGACATCCTCAAGGCGCAGTTCTACGACCCCGCCACCAACGCCTTCGCGGCGGCGGCCGACCCCACCGTCGGCCGCAACTACCACTCGGAGGCGCTGCTGCTGCCCGACGGACGGGTCGCCACCTTCGGCTCCGACCCGCTCTTCGACGACAAGGACAACACCAAGCTCGGCACCTTCGAGCAGCGCATCGAGGTCTTCACCCCGCCCTACCTCCACAAGGCCGGCGCCGACCGGCCGGCCCTCGGGGAGGGCCCGCGGGAGCTCGACCGGAACGGCCGGGCCACCTTCAGGACCAAGGACGCGGGCCGGATCGCCAAGGCCCGGCTGATGCGGCCCAGCGCCGTCACCCACACCACCGACGTCGAACAGCGCTCGGTGGAGCTGGGCCTGACGAAGGGCACGGACGGGCTGACCGTCACCGTCGACGCCCCCGAGGACCCCACCCTCGTCCCGCCCGGCTGGTACATGCTCTTCGTCACCGACGAGGCCGGGATCCCCTCCGAGGCGAAGTGGGTCCAGGTCCTCGGCGAGGAGGAGAAGGAGGAGAAGACCGGGTGACGGACCGGGTCAGGAGTCCGCGCGACGGGCCAGCCCCAGCGCGTACTCCGGCCACCAGGTCCCCGCGGACGGACCGCCCCGGCACTGCCCGTCCGAGTCCCCGGGCCGCTTGATCCACAGATACGCGTCCACCAGCGCGTCCCCGGTCCGGTCCGTCGGCGGCACGCCGAGCGACCGGCCCGGGGGATTGCACCAGGCCTCCGCCCCGTCCCCCGGGAGGGGGCCGGCGCCGTTGCGGCTCGTGTCCACCGTGAAGTGCATCCCGCCGAGCAGCCCCGACAGGGTCGCCCCGAAGTCCCGCACCGTCGCGGTCGTCTGGAAGTTCGACACGTTCAGCGAGAAGCCGTCCGCGCGGGCGATCCCCGCCCGCCGCAGCGGCTCCACCAGCTTCCCCGGATCGTCGATCCACGCCGGGTTCCCCGCGTCCAGGTAGACCCGCGTCCCCGGCTGCCGCTTGAACCGCTCGATCGCCTCGGCCAGCAGCGCCGAGCGCTCCTCGTGGTACTCCCCCGGGGTGCAGCCGTCCACCATGTGCGGCACCGCGTCCGGCTCCAGCACCACCACCGCCGACGCGTCCCCGATCGCCGAGGCGAAGGAGTCCACCCACGTCCGGTAGGCCTGCCCGTCGGGCGCGCCGCCCGCCGAGTACATGCCGCAGTCGCGGTGCGGGATGTTGTACGCCACGAAGACCGCCGTCCGGTTCTCGGCCGTGGCCCCGCGCACCGCCCGCCGGATCTCCGGCACCGGGTCGTCCCCGGCCGGCCAGTCCGCGACCGGCTGCTCCGAGATCCGCTTCAGCACCCGGGCGTCGTCGGCGCGGCCCTGCGCCTCGTACTTCCGCACCTGCCTGGCCGCGTCGCTCTCCGGGTCCACCCAGAACGGCGAGCCGCCGGTCGGCGCCGGGGCCTCGCCCCCCGTCGCGACGGGCGGGCCGACGGGGGAGGGCGCGGGCCCGTCGGAGGAGCAGCCGCTCGCGGTCAGCAGCAGCGCGCCGAGGAGGGCGAGCGAGGTGGTGGCGGTGGCGGTGGTACGGCGGGACATCCGGCCCCCAGGGTCGGCACACGGGGAGTACGGGCGTGCGTCCGCCCGCGCCAGCGGGACGAACGGGGCTCATCGTGACATGACGGTCACTCCGCGTCCGGCTGCGACACCGCGATCCCCAGCGGCGTCCGCTCGTACAACACCTGGTGGCCGTAACGCCGCGAGGTCAGCAGCCCCGCGTCCCGCAGCACCGCCAGGTGCGCCGACACCGACGACGGCGCCCTCCCCAGCCGGTGCGCCAGCGCCGTCGTCCCCATCGGCCCGTCCAGCGCGCACAGCACGTCCGCCCGCACCGGCCCGAGCAGCCGCGCCAGCACCTCGGGCGTCCGCTCCCGCGCCGCCGTCCACAGCCCGCCGATCCCGCGCGCCGGATACACCACCGTCGGCTGCCACGGCTCCTCGAAGCCGCTCACCACCTCCGGCCAGATGAACACCGACGGCATCAGCACCAGCCCCCGCCCGCCCAGCGCCCGCACGTGCTCCCCGCGATAGGCGCTCACCTCCAGCACCGCCGCCCCCGGGTCCCACGAGAACGACGGGTGCAGCTCGCCGAGCAGCCGCTCCAGACCGCCCTCCGCGAGCCGCCGCGAGTGGTACGCCACGTCCGCCTCCAGCAGCGCCCGCAGCCGGGGCCACTCGGGGGCGATCAGCGCCTCCCACGCCTCCTGGAGCAGATCCGCCAGCCGCTGTACCGCGCCGGCCGGATCCGCCAGAAGCCGCCGCCCCTCCGCGCTCTCCGCGGCCCCCGGCGTACAGGCCAGCGCCCGCGCCAGATCCGGCCCGACCAGCGCCGGGTCCACCGCCCGCACGGCGGCCAGCTCCTCCTCGAAGGAGGCGGCGGGCCCCAGCGGCGGCGGATAGAGGAAGTCCGGCGAATGCCCCCGCAGCGGCATCAGCAGCTGGAGCGGCGCGAGGTCCAGCGCCCGCGCCGCCCCGGCGATCCGCCGCAGCCACGGCAGGTGGTAGCCCTGCTGCCGGGGCCGCGCCAGCACCCGCACCGCCGACTGGGCCTCCCACAGCGGCGACACCGCGAAGCGGATCCGCAGCGGATCGGTCTCCCCGAAGAGCAGGTGGTACGGCACGGAGGCTCCCGTCGGGCGCGGAACATTCGGCTGGAGCCGAAAGTCTAGGACCGCCGCCCGCACGCCCCGCAGGCTGCGCCCATGCCCCCGACCGACACCCCTGCCGCCGGCGCCCTTGGCGGCGCCACCCCCCTTGCCGCCGGTGCTCCTGCCGCCGGCACCCCTCTCCCGCCCCGCGCCCTTGGCGGTACCACCGCCCTTGCCGCCGGTGCTCCTGCCGCCGGCACCCCTCTCCCGCCCCGCGCCCCTGGCGGCGCCACCGCCCCGGCCGGCATGACCGCCCCTGGCGGCACCGCTGCCTCTGCCGAGACGGCCGCCTCTGCCGATACGGCTGCTCTTGCCGGCACGGCTGCCCTCGTCGGCGCTCCTGCTCCGGCCGACACCCCTGCCCCCGCCACCGCCGGGCCGACTGCCGCCGTGGAACCGGCCGCCCCCGGGCCGGCCGTCCCCGGGCCGGCCGCCCCCGCCTCCGGGTATCTCGCCGTCTTCCGCGTCCGCGAGTTCCGGTGGGTCTTCGGGGCGCACCTCCTCTCGCTCCTCGGGCTCGTCGTCAGCGAGCTCGCGCTCACCGTCCTCGTCTACGACCTCACCCGCTCCCCGCTGCTGTCCTCCCTCACCTTCGCCTTCGGCTTCCTCCCGTACCTCCTCGGCGGCACCCTCCTCGCCGGGCTCGCCGACCGGCACCCGCCCCGCCGGGTCCTCGTCGTCTGCGACCTGGTCTGCGCCGGAGCCGTCGCGCTCATGGTGCTGCCCGCCACCCCCGTCGCCGGGCTCCTCGTGCTGCGCTGCGCCGTCGCCGCCGTCGCCCCCGTCTTCCAGGGCACCCGGATGGCGACCCTCGCCGACATCCTCGGCGACGGCGACCTCTTCGTCCTCGGCCGCTCGCTGCTGCGGATCGTCTCCCAGTCCGCCCTGCTCGCCGGCTTCGGCGTCGGCGGCGTCCTGCTCACCGTCGTCCCCGCCCGCGGCGCCATCGCCCTCACCGCCGCGACCTTCCTCCTCTCCGCCCTGCTGCTGCGCCTGGGCACCGCCCGCCGCCCCGCCCGCGCCGCCGAGGGGCGCGAAGGGCTCGGCGCCACCTGGTCGCTGCTGCGCGACCGCCGGATCCGCGGCCTGATGCTGCTCTTCTGGGTGCCGCCGCTCTTCGTCGTCGTCCCCGAGGCCCTCGCCGCGCCCTACGCCGACGAGCTCGGCGTCTCCACCGCCGCCCTCGGCCTCCTCATGTGCGCCCTGCCCGTCGGCACCATCGCCGGCGAGCTCCTCGCCGGAGCCGTCCTGCGCCCCGCCACCCGCGTCCGGCTCGTCGCCCCGCTCCTCCTCGCCGGCTTCCTCCCCTTCCTCCTCTACGCGCTCCGCCCCGGCCCCGCCCTCGCGGCGTTCGCCCTCGCGCTGGCCGGCGCCGCCGGCGCGTACACCCTCGGCCTCGACGCCCGGTTCGTCGCCGCCGTCCCCGAGGAGCGCCGGGGGAGGGCCATGACCCTGATGACCGCGGGCATGATGACCGTCCAGGGCCTCGGCATGGCCGGGGCGGGCCTCGCCGCCGAGTTCGCCCCCGTCCACCTCGTCGTCGCGGGCGCGGGCCTGCTGGCCACCGTGATCCTCGCCGTCCTCCTCGCGACCGAAGGGCGAGACGGGGCTGACCGCCATGTGACCAGTCGGTAAGGTCGACGCGTGCCGAAGCCGCTCAGTCTCCCCTTCGACCCCATCGCCCGAGCCGACGAGCTCTGGCAGAAGCGCTGGGGTCCGGTCCCCTCGATGGCCGCGATCACCTCGATCATGCGCGCCCACCAGATCCTGCTGGCCGAGGTCGACGCGGTGGTCAAGCCGTACGGGCTGACCTTCGCCCGCTACGAGGCGCTGGTGCTGCTCACCTTCTCCAAGGAGGGCGAGCTGACCATGTCGAAGATCGGCGAGCGGCTGATGGTCCACCCCACGTCCGTGACGAACACGGTGGACCGCCTGGTGAAGTCGGGCCTCGTCGCCAAGCGCCCCAACCCCAACGACGGGCGCGGCACGCTGGCCTCCATCACCGAGAAGGGCCGCGAGGTGGTCGAGGCGGCCACCCGCGACCTGATGGAGATGGAGTTCGGCCTCGGCGCGTACGACGCGGAGGAGTGCGCCGAGATCTTCGCCCTGCTCCGCCCGCTGCGGGTCGCGGCGCACGACTTCGACGAGGGCTGACCCCCGCGAAGATCGCCCCGGAACGTGCGGTTACGCTCGGCGGCATGAAATCCAGCGTGCTGACCCGCTACCGCGTCATGGCGTACGTGACCGCCGTCATGCTCCTGATCCTCTGCGGCTGTATGGTCGCCAAGTACGGCTTCGACACCGGCGAGGACCTGACCTTCGCGGTCTCCCAGGCCCATGGCGTCCTCTACATCATCTACTTGATCTTCGCCTTCGACCTGGGCTCCAAGGCCCGCTGGTCGTTCGGCAAGATCGTGTGGCTGCTGCTCTCCGGCACGATCCCCTTCGCCGCCTTCTTCGTCGAGCGCAGGGTCGTCGCCGAGGTGAAGCCGCTGGTCAGCGGCGCGCAGCCGGTTCCGGTCAGGGCCTGACCCCTACCCCCGCACAGACGTGCGGGGGTGTGGCATCGACATTTACTAGGACGTCCTAGTAAATTCGAAGGCATGGACGCTGACGCCATCGAGGAAGGCCGCCGTCGCTGGCAGGCCCGTTACGACAAGGCCCGCAAGCGCGACGCGGACTTCACCACGCTCTCCGGGGACCCGGTCGAGCCGGTCTACGGGCCCCGGCCCGGGGACACGTACGAGGGGTTCGAGCGCATCGGCTGGCCCGGCGAGTACCCCTTCACCCGGGGGCTCCACCCCACCGGCTACCGGGGCCGCACCTGGACCATCCGCCAGTTCGCCGGCTTCGGCAACGCCGAGCAGACCAACGAGCGGTACAAGATGATCCTCGCCGCCGGCGGCGGCGGGCTCTCGGTCGCCTTCGACATGCCCACCCTCATGGGCCGCGACTCCGACGACCCCCGCTCGCTCGGCGAGGTCGGCCACTGCGGCGTCGCCATCGACTCCGCCGCCGACATGGAGGTCCTCTTCAAGGACATCCCGCTCGGCGACGTCACCACGTCGATGACGATCTCCGGCCCCGCCGTCCCCGTCTTCTGCATGTACCTGGTCGCTGCCGAGCGCCAGGGCGTCGACCCCGCCGTCCTCAACGGCACGCTGCAGACCGACATCTTCAAGGAGTACATCGCGCAGAAGGAGTGGCTCTTCCCGCCCGAGCCGCACCTGCGCCTCATCGGCGACCTGATGGAGCACTGCGCCGCCGGCATCCCCGCGTACAAGCCGCTCTCCGTCTCCGGCTACCACATCCGCGAGGCCGGGGCGACGGCCGCGCAGGAGCTGGCGTACACCCTCGCCGACGGCTTCGGCTACGTGGAGCTCGGCCTCTCCCGCGGCCTCGACGTGGACGTCTTCGCCCCCGGCCTCTCCTTCTTCTTCGACGCCCACCTCGACTTCTTCGAGGAGATCGCCAAGTTCCGCGCCGCCCGCCGGATCTGGGCCCGCTGGATGAAGGAGGTGTACGGCGCGAAGACCGACAAGGCGCAGTGGCTGCGCTTCCACACCCAGACCGCCGGCGTCTCGCTCACCGCGCAGCAGCCGTACAACAACGTGGTCCGCACGGCCGTGGAGGCCCTGTCCGCCGTCCTCGGCGGCACCAACTCCCTCCACACCAACGCCCTCGACGAGACCCTCGCGCTCCCCAGCGAGCAGGCCGCCGAGATCGCCCTGCGCACCCAGCAGGTGCTCATGGAGGAGACCGGCGTCGCCAACGTCGCCGACCCGCTGGGTGGTTCCTGGTACGTCGAGCAGCTCACCGACCGCATCGAGGCCGACGCCGAGAAGATCTTCGAGCAGATCAAGGAGCGCGGTCTGCGCGCCCACCCGGACGGGCAGCACCCGATCGGCCCGATCACCTCCGGCATCCTGCGCGGCATCGAGGACGGATGGTTCACCGGCGAGATCGCCGAGTCCGCCTTCCGCTACCAGCAGTCCCTGGAGAAGGGCGAGAAGCGGGTCGTCGGCGTCAACGTCCACCACGGCTCCGTCACCGGCGACCTGGAGATCCTGCGGGTCAGCCACGAGGTCGAGTGGGAGCAGGTCCGGGTCCTCGGCGACCGCAAGGGCCGGCGCGACGAGGCGAAGGTCCGCGCCTCCCTCGACGCCATGCTGGCGGCGGCCCGCGACGGCTCCAACATGATCCCGCCGATGCTCGACGCCGTCCGCGCCGAGGCCACCCTCGGCGAGATCTGCGACGTGCTCCGCGAGGAGTGGGGCGTCTACGTGGAGCCGGCCGGCTTCTGACGCGCACGGCGCGACGGGAAGGGGCGGTACGGAACTCCGTACCGCCCCTCCCTTCATGCCTCAGCGGACCGAGCCGAGCACCTTCGACGGGGTGATCCGGAGCACCACCCGGACCTTCTCCGGCGGCAGTTCCGCGTACTCCCGCCCGGCGTCCGCGCCCTCGTACTTCTCCGCCAGCGCCACCGCCAGGGCCCGGCCCCCGTCCTCGGTGACCGTCGCCGCGCCGCGGATCTCCGTGTAGCGGTCCGGGTCGTGGCGGTCGAGGAGGGTGAGGGAGACCCGGGCGTCGGCCCGGATGTTCTTGACCTTGCGGCGGCCCTCCTGGCTGGAGATCAGGACGTCGTCGCCGTCCCGTCCCACCCACACCACCGAGGTCTGCGGGGAGCCGTCGGGCTGGATCGTGGCCAGGACCGCGTGGTTCACGTCGTCGAGCAGGGCGCGGACCGCCGCCGAGAGCCGTATGTCCGTACGAATGATCATGCGGGCACGCTAGCCGAGCGCCGCCACCGCGCCCAGGCCGCCGACCAGCAGCGTGGAGAGCCGCGCGACCCACTGCCCGTCCACCGGCTCGGCGCTCACCAGCGCCCGGTGCACCACCGCGCCCGCGACCACGTCGAAGATCAGGTCGTCGGTGGCGTCCACCGCGACCGGGTCGCGGTCGGCGGGGAGCTCGCCGCGCTCCTGGGCCCGCCGGCGCCCGTCCAGGACGAGCCGCTTCTGGCGCTCCACGATCGAGGTGCGGATCCGCTCGCGCAGCGGGGCGTCCCGGGTCGACTCGGCGACCACGGCCATCAGGGCCGTCTTGGTCTCGGGGCGCTCCAGGAGACCGGCGAACTGGAGGACGACGTGCGCGATGTCGTCCTGGAGGGAACCCAGGTCGGGCAGTTCGAGTTCATCGAAGAGGACGGCGACGGCGTCGACGACGAGTTCGTTCTTGTTGGCCCAGCGGCGGTAGAGGGTCGTCTTGGCCACGCCGGCCCGGGTGGCCACGTCGCCCATCGTGAGCTTGGACCAGCCCAGGTCCACCAGGGCCGCGCGCGTCGCCTCCAGGATGGCCGCGTCGGCCTGGGTGGAGCGGGGACGGCCGGTACGGGTGTTGCGGGGGGTGGTACTGCACATGGACGACGACCATACCCGCCGGTAGGTACGGCGCCAGAGGCGTGCGATGTGAGGCAGTTCACGGTGCGGGGCTCCCCCCGGCCGGGCCGGTCCCATTACGCTACGACCCGTAGCGAAAGGCTTTGAGCGGCCCCAGCGACAACCATGCAGGACGCCGGGTGGGGACCCGGCGAGCGGAGAGTGCCCTCGGCGGAGGGCGCTGTTCAGCCATGACTTACCGGATCCGCGCGCGGAAGGGGGAGGATGTACTCATGCAGCCCCGAAACATGTCCATGAGCGGCGTCGTCGACCTCGCCGCGGTGAAGGCGGCCGGAGAGGCCAAGGCGAAGGCGGAGCAGGCGCGCGCCGAGGCCGCCCGCCACGGCGGGACCGCGGCGGTGCCGCCTTCGGCCCTGGTGATCGACGTCGACGAGGCGGGCTTCGAGCGCGATGTGCTCCAGCGTTCCGCCGAGGTCCCGGTCGTCCTCGACTTCTGGGCCGAGTGGTGCGAGCCCTGCAAGCAGCTCGGCCCGCTCCTGGAGCGGCTGGCCGTGGAGTACGACGGCCGTTTCCTGCTCGCGAAGATCGACGTCGACGCCAACCAGATGCTGATGCAGCAGTTCGGCATCCAGGGAATTCCGGCCGTCTTCGCGGTCGTCGCCGGCCAGGCCCTGCCCCTCTTCCAGGGTGCGGTGCCCGAGGCGCAGATCCGCGAGACCCTCGACCAGCTGATCCAGGTCGGCGAGGAGCGCTTCGGTCTCACCGGCCTCGCCGTGGACCGGGACGCGGACGGCTCCGAGCCCGCCCGCCCGGTCGCCGGCCCCTATGACGCCCTCCTGGAGGCGGCCATGTCCGCGCTCGACGCGGGCGACCTGGCCGGCGCGGTGCAGGCGTACAAGAACGTCCTCGCCGACGACCCCGCGCACCCCGAGGCCAAGCTGGGCCTGGCCCAGGCCGAGTTGCTGAGCCGGGTGCAGGGCCTGGACCCGCAGACGGTGCGGAAGAACGCGGCGGACAACCCGTCGGACGTCGCCGCGCAGATCGCCGCCGCCGACCTGGACCTGGTGGGCGGTCACGTGCAGGACGCCTTCGGGCGGCTCGTCGAGACCGTGCGCCGGACCTTCGGCGACGACCGGGACGCGGCGCGGCTGCGGCTCCTGGAGCTGTTCGAGGTGATCGGCCCGGAGGACCCGCGGGTGATCGCGGGCCGTCAGGCGCTGGCGCGGGTCCTGTTCTGAGTCCCTTCTGAGCCCCGAATTCCCGGCCCTGGGCTAAGCGCCTGCTCAGGGCAGGGAATTGCGCCGGATCGCCTGGCGATTTGGCGACACGGTGACAAACGGCGGCCGCGCTTTACCAAATCTTGATAATCGCGGCCGCTGTTACTTGCAGTAAATCGAACCCGTGGTTCTGTCCGGGTTTCTTCTCCCATAAGCGTATTTTCCGCACCACGAGCCTCCACCCTGCGTACCCGGGCGGCGGCATCGCGCCATGGCCCGGTCACGCATCCGTTACTAGCGAGTAATGAACCCCTTGTGCGGGCGCCCGGAATGGACCACGATCGGCCACGCTCGGTCCGAACCGCACGCCCCGCCAACCACCGGGGAGCGCGGCGAGGGTCCCCACCGGGCGGGCCGGCGCCCCTGGCGGCCGGCCATCGGACAGGGGGGTTCCTGCTCCCACCGGGCAGGACCTGTCCACCGGGCCGTGCGCACGCGCGGCACATGGTTGTCGCTCGGGGGTGATCGCCGGTGATTCGGACGCGCTTCGCGCCTCCTGACGCTTCGGCGCTCTCCTTCCCGAGGACGTAGCTCTTCTCCCATCCCAGGACGGGCCCCGGGCCCCTTCTGGAGATGTACGTCCGAGAAGGAGGATTCTCATGAAGTCCCAGGTTCGTGGCGGGACCAGATGGAAGCGGTTCGCCGTCGTCATGGTCCCGAGCCTGGCGGCCACGGCCGCGATCGGTGTCGGTCTGGCGCAGGGCGCGCTCGCAGCGTCGTTCGCGATCTCCGGCCAGGAGTTCAAGGTCCGCACCGACAAGCTGGAGGGCACCGAGTTCGTCCAGTACGGCAGCATCGCCAAGGGCAAGACCCTTGACGGCAAGCCGCTGGCGGCTCCGGTCGCGGTCTCCGGCTTCGACACGGCCAAGATCACCAACATGTGTCAGTCGGTCGTGACCCCGGTTCCGGGTCTCGGTCCCATCACCCTCCGCCTGAAGGCCGGCGAGGCCGCCGCGAAGACCGGCAAGGACGAGGACAAGGTCCAGGCGAAGGACCTCTACCTCGACGTCTCGTACCTCGAGGCCGACGCCGACTTCAAGAACATCGACATCGGCGTCGCGGCCGGCTCGCTCCCGAAGACCGAGGGCGGCCAGGGCATCCAGCCCAACACCGAGGCCAACCCGAACGGCTTCGGCCAGCGCGCCGACGTGGCCACGCTGTCCAACGTCAAGCAGAAGGCGTGGGCCACCACGGCCGGCACCTTCAAGCTCCCCGACCTCAACCTCTCCCTGCACATGGGCACTGAGGCGGAGTGCTTCTAGGACCCCAGCCGGTCCTTGGGGTGCGGGTCGCCGCAGCGGCCCGCACCCGCACCGGGGCCCGTCCCCGGTCTCTTCACCCTTCTCAGCAACACCGCTTCCAGGGAGCTGTTTCCATGAGCGCCGAGACCCCTGCCTCCCCCGAAGTCCGCAAGGAGAACCGGTTCAAGGTCTGGCGGCAGACCCGGCCCTTCTGGGCGGGACTGTTCACCATCCTCGCCAGCATGCCGATCGCCTACCTCCCCTACGGGGACGTGCGGCTCGGCAACATGACCCTGGCCATGGCCACGACCGCCGGAGCCGGTGCGCTGATCATCGGCGTCCTGCTCTTCACGCTCGGCCTCACGATGTGGTTCCAGCCCATCGTCCGGGTCTTCGCGGGCGTCGCGACGATCGTGCTCGGCCTGGTCTCCATCCCCGTGTCGAACTTCGGCGGTCTCGTCATCGGGTTCTTGTTCGCCCTCATCGGCGGCGGCATGTCCGCGGCCTGGGCACCCGCCCCGCCGGTCGAGGAGACCGGTGACGCGGAGCACGACGGCGAGCCGGAGGCCTCCGAGGGGGCCGCGTACGACTCCGAGGCCGAGACCCGGGCCGTCCTCGCGGCCGGAGTCCCCGAGCAGCGCGAGGCGTACGGACCGGTGGCCGACACGACGATCGACGCCAAGGGCGGGAGGAACAGTGCGGGGTGACGAGACCCAGCAGGGCCTCGGCAGGAGCGGGCCGCGCCATGCGGCCCCTCGCAAGACGCTGCTGAACAGGATCCAGGGCCCGGCGGGCAAGGCCATGGCGTTCGCCGCCATGCCGACCGCGGTGCTCATGGGCATGGGCCTCGCGCCCAGCCCCGCGCTCGCCGACGAGAAGGACCTGCCCTTCGCGCCCGGCCCCTGTGTGACCCGCTCCGACGAGCCGGTGGCGGAGGAGACGACGGCCACGCCCACGGCGAAGGCCACCGAGACCGCGAAGCCGGAGCCGACGGCGACGGCCACCACCGAGCCGGCCGAGCCGACCCCGTCCGCGACCGCCACGCCCACCGCGACCGCCACGCCCACCGCGACGGCGAGCCCGTCCGCGACGGCCACCGGCGCCACCGAGGCGTCCCGGGGCGGCGCGCAGGCCCTGGCCGACACCGCCGGCACGGCGGAGAAGGCCGCGTCCACGCCCACCCCCACGCCCACCGAGTCGGTCAACCCGCTCGATCCGCTGGGCGTCGGCGACGCCATCGAGGACTTCTTCGACGGGCTCGCCCCGAAGCAGGAGCCCACGGCCGCCCCGTCGGCCACCGCGAGCCCGTCCACCACCGCGACGCCGGCCCCGTCGGCGACGACGGCCGCCCCGCAGCAGAAGGCGGCCACGGCCGACGACCCCGCCGCCACGAAGGCGCCGACGGCCACCGAGACGCCCGCCGCGAAGACAGACCCGGCGGACACGAAGGCCGGGGAGACCGAGGCCGCGAAGACCAAGGCCGCCATCAAGGCGGCCGCGGAGAAGGCCGGCGTCAAGGCCGAGGAACTGCCCGAGAGCGCCCAGGGCCTGGACGCCAAGCCGGACACCGACATACCCGAGGGCGCCAAGCCCCGCTTCCCGTGCCCCGAGCGCGACGACGCGGCGCTCGCCGCCGCCGAGGTCGAGCAGGGCATCCCGCTGCTGCCGGACGCGCCCTGGCGCCTGGAGAGTTCGCTGCTCACGCTCAGCGGCCTGAAGTACCACGGCATCGTCGAGGTGAAGACCTACGGCGGCCAGGTCAAGAAGGTCCTGAAGTTCACCGCGACCTACGTCGGCATCAAGGACCTGCACCAGATCACCGAGCACTCCGAGGGGCACGAGGGCCACGTCCGCTCCAAGCACGGTTCGACGTCAACCATCACCGGCGGCACGGTGACGATGTACACGGAGGAGCTGAAGGGCAACCTCCTCGGCATCATCCCGATCACCTTCGCCCCCGAGTCGCCGCCCCCGGTGGACATCCCGGCCGTCTTCTTCAGCAACGTGAAGCTGAAGCAGGCCGGCCAGTTCGGCGGAACCCTCAGGATCGAGGACCTGCGCAACACCATCGAGCCGATCTGATCCCCGTACCACTCCGGGAGCCGCACACGGCGAAGCCCCCGTCCGGTCCTCCGGGCGGGGGCTTCGTCATGGTGCCGTGCGGGCGGTGCGACGTCAGTCGCGCTCGCCGCCGCCCAGGTGGTGGACGCGGACCATGTTGGTGGTGCCGGGGACGCCGGGGGGCGAGCCGGCGGTGATGACCATGGTGTCGCCCTCGTTGTAGCGCTGGAGCTTGAGCAGCTCGGCGTCGACGAGGTCGACCATGGCGTCGGTGTTGTCGACGAAGGGGACCAGGAAGGACTCGACGCCCCAGCTCAGGGTGAGCTGGTTGCGGGTGTTCGCGTCCGTCGTGAAGGCGAGGATCGGCTGCTGGGTCCGGTAGCGCGAGAGGCGGCGGGCCGTGTCGCCGGACTGGGTGAAGGCGATCAGCGCCTTGCCGCCGAGGAAGTCGGCGATCTCGCAGGCCGCGCGGGCGACGGAGCCGCCCTGGGTGCGCGGCTTCTTGCCCGGGACCAGGGGCTGGAGGCCCTTGGCGAGCAGTTCCTCCTCGGCCGCCACGACGATCTTCGACATCGTCTTGACGGTCTCGATCGGGTAGGCGCCGACCGAGGACTCGGCGGAGAGCATGACCGCGTCCGCGCCGTCCAGGATCGCGTTGGCGACGTCGCTCGCCTCGGCGCGGGTCGGACGGGAGTTGGTGATCATCGACTCCATCATCTGGGTGGCGACGATGACGGGCTTGGCGTTGCGGCGGCACATCTCGACGAGGCGCTTCTGCACCATCGGGACCCGCTCCAGCGGGTACTCGACGGCGAGGTCGCCGCGGGCGACCATGACGGCGTCGAAGGCGGCGACGACGCCTTCCATGTTCTCGACGGCCTGCGGCTTCTCGACCTTGGCGATGACCGGGACCCGGCGGCCCTCCTCGTCCATCACCTTGTGGACGTCCTTGACGTCGTTGGCGTCGCGGACGAAGGAGAGGGCGACCATGTCGCAGCCCATCCGGAGGGCGAAGCGGAGGTCCTCGACGTCCTTCTCGGAGAGGGCCGGGACGTTGACCGCCGCGCCGGGCAGGTTGATGCCCTTGTGGTCGGAGATCACGCCGCCCTCGATGACGACGGTCTTGACCCGGGGGCCCTCGACCTCGACGACCCGGAGTTCGACGTTGCCGTCGTTGATGAGGACCTGGTCGCCCTTGGAGACGTCGCCCGGGAGGCCCTTGTAGGTGGTGCCGCAGATGGACTTGTCGCCGGGGACGTCCTCGGTGGTGATGGTGAACTCGTCCCCGCGGACCAGCTCGACCGGGCCCTCGGCGAAGGTCTCCAGACGGATCTTGGGGCCCTGGAGGTCGGCCAGCACACCGACGGCGCGGCCGGTGTCGGCGGCGGCCTTGCGGAGACGGTCGTACCGCTCCTGGTGCTCTGCCTGGGTCCCGTGGCTCATGTTGAAACGGGCCACGTTCATACCGGCCTCGATGAGAGCCTTCAGCTGCTCGTACGAGTCGACGGCGGGGCCCAGCGTGCAGACGATTTTGGAACGGCGCATGAGGCGGATCCTATCGGTTTGTTTCACTGCGGAATATTCCGGCTGGCGGAAAGTACAAATGGGCGCGGGCCCGCTCAGGCGTTTGTCGTCCGAGTAACTTTTCCTGCCGCGTTTCCACCCGTCAGTTCGAAGGTCTGGCGGGCGATCTCCAGCTCCTCGTCGGTGGGCACCACGGCCACCGTGACCCGCGCGTACGCGGGCGAGATCACCCGCGGTCCGTCGGACCGTACGGCGTTGAGACCGGTGTCCACCGCGAGGCCCAGTTCCTCCAGGCCGGCGATCGCCGCCTCCCGTACGGGGGCCGCGTTCTCGCCGACGCCGGCGGTGAAGACGACCGCGTCCACCCGGCCGAGGACCGCGTAGTAGGCGCCGATGTACTTCTTCAGGCGGTGGATGTAGACGTCGAAGGCGAGCGCGGCCCGCTCGTCGCCCTCGTCGATCCGGCGCCGGATCTCGCGCATGTCGTTGTCGCCGCAGAGGCCGACGAGACCGGACCTCTTGTTGAGCAGGACGTCGATCTCGTCGGCGGACATGCCCGCCACCCGCTTGAGGTGGAAGGTGACGGCGGGGTCGATGTCGCCCGAGCGGGTGCCCATGACCAGGCCCTCCAGCGGGGTGAGGCCCATGGAGGTGTCCACGCAGCGGCCGCCGCGGACCGCCGAGGCGGAGGCGCCGTTGCCGAGGTGGAGCACGATCACGTTCACCTCCTCGGGCTCCTTGCCGAGCAGCTTCGCCGTCTCCCGGGAGACATACGCGTGGGAGGTGCCGTGGAAGCCGTAGCGGCGGATCCGGTGCGCGTCGGCGGTCTCCACGTCGATCGCGTACCGTGCCGCCGCCTCCGGCATCGTGGTGTGGAAGGCGGTGTCGAAGACGGCGACCTGCGGCAGGTCGGGGCGCATCGCCATGGCCGTGCGGATGCCGAGCAGGTTCGCCGGGTTGTGCAGCGGCGCCACCGGCACGAGGCGCTCGATCTCGGCGAGCACCTCCTCGTCGATGACGGTCGGCTCGGTGAAGCGCAGCCCGCCGTGCACCACCCGGTGGCCGATCGCGGCCAGTTCGGGGGAGTCCAGGCCGAGCCCGTCGGCCGCCAGCTCCTCGGCGACCGCCTTGAGGGCCGCCGCGTGGTCGGGGATCGGACCGGTCCGCTCGCGCTTCGCGCCGTCACCGCCCCGGAGCGGGGTGTGGGCGAGCCGGGAGGTGTCCTCGCCGATCCGCTCGACGAGCCCCTGGGCCAGCCGGCTGCCGTCGCCCATGTCGAGGAGCTGGTACTTCACCGACGAGGAGCCGGAGTTGAGGACGAGGACGCGGGTGGGGGTGCCGGTCATGCGGGGAGCTCCTCGGTCGGGGCGGGGGCCTGGGCCTGGATCGCCGTGATGGCGACGGTGTTGACGATGTCGCTGACCAGCGCGCCGCGCGAGAGGTCGTTGACCGGCTTGCGCAGCCCCTGGAGGACGGGGCCGACGGCGACGGCGCCGGCCGAGCGCTGGACCGCCTTGTAGGTGTTGTTGCCGGTGTTGAGGTCCGGGAAGATCAGCACGGTCGCCTGGCCGGCGACCTCCGAGTCCGGCAGCTTGGTGGCGGCCACGGAGGGCTCCACGGCGGCGTCGTACTGGATGGGGCCCTCGATCCGCAGCTCCGGGTGGGCCTCGCGGACCAGCTTGGTCGCCTCGCGCACCTTGTCGACGTCGGCGCCCGAGCCGGAGGTGCCCGTCGAGTACGAGAGCATCGCGATCCGCGGCTCGACGCCGAAGCGGGCGGCGGTGGCCGCCGACTGCACGGCGATGTCCGCGAGCTGCTCGGCGTCCGGGTCCGGGTTGACCGCGCAGTCGCCGTAGACGAGCACCTTGTCGGCGAGGCACATGAAGAAGACCGAGGAGACGATCGAGGCGTCCGGCTTGGTCTTGATGATCTCGAAGGCGGGGCGGATGGTCGCGGCCGTGGAGTGCACGGAGCCGGAGACCATGCCGTCGGCCAGGCCCTCCTGGACCATCAGGGTGCCGAAGTAGTTCACGTCCGCGACCACGTCGTGGGCGAGCTCCACGGTGACGCCCTTGTGGGCGCGCAGCGCCGCGTACTTCTCGGCGAAGGCGTTCCGCAGCTCGGAGGTCTGCGGGTCGATCAGCTGGGTGTCGCGCAGGTCGACGCTGAGGTCGGCGGCCTTCTTGCGGATGGCCTCGACGTCGCCGAGCAGGGTGAGGTCGCAGACGTCCCGGCGGATCAGCACGTCGGCGGCGCGCAGCACCCGCTCCTCGCCGCCCTCGGGGAGCACCACCCGGCGCCGGTCGGCGCGGGCCTGTTCGAGCAGCTCGTGCTCGAACATCATCGGGGTGACCCGGCCGCTGGGCGCCACCGAGATCCGCCCCAGCAGGTCGGCGGTGTCCACGTGCCGCTCGAAGAGGCCGAGCGCGGTCTCCGCCTTGCGGGGGGTGGCCGCGTTCAGCTTGCCCTCCAGGGCGAAGAGTTCGGCGGCGGTGGGGAAGCTGTTGCCGGCGACGGAGATCACCGGGGTGCCGGGCGCGAGCCGGGCGGCCAGGGTGAGGATCTCGTCGGTGGGCCGCTCGTCCAGGGTGAGCAGGACGCCCGCGATCGGGGGAGTACCGGCCGAGTGGGCGGCGAGCGCGCCGATGACCAGGTCGGCCCGGTCTCCGGGGGTGACGACCAGGCAGCCGGGGGTCAGGGCGTTGAGGAAGTTCGGCAGCATCGCGCCGCCGAAGACGAAGTCCAGGGCGTCGCGGGCGAGCCCGGCGTCGTCGCCGAGGACGACGCTCGCGCCGAGCGCGTGGGTGATCTGGGCGACCGTCGGCGCGGCGAGCGCCGGCTCGTCGGGGAGGACGTAGCAGGGGACGGGGAGCCGGGCGGTCAGCCGCTCGGCGATGGCCTCGCGGTCCTCGCCCGCCACTCGGTTGACGACCATCGCGAGGACGTCGCAGCCGAGGCCGTCGTAGGCCCGGAAGGCGTTGCGCGCCTCGGCTCGCACGGACTCGGCGGTCTGGCCCTTGCCGCCGACGACCGGGATGACGGAGGCGCCGAACTCGTTGGCCAGGCGGGCGTTGAGCGCCAGCTCGTCGGGGACCTGGGTGCCGGCGAAGTCGGTGCCGAGGACGAGGACGACCTCGTAGTCGCGGGCGACCGCGTGGAAGCGGTCGACCAGCCGGGAGAGGAGTTCGTCGGTGCCCTGCTCGGCCTGGAGCGCGGAGGCCTCGTGGTAGTCCATGCCGTAGACCGTCGAGGGGTCCTGCGCGAGCCGGTAGCGGGTGCGCAGCAGGTCGAAGAGGCGGTCGGGGCCGTCGTGCACCAGTGGCCGGAACACCCCCACCCGGTCCACCTGCCGGGTGAGGAGCTCCATGACTCCCAGCTCGACGACCTGACGGCCGTCCCCGCGGTCGATCCCGGTCACGTACACACTGCGCGTCACGCCGCGGTCTCCTGTCCAGTCCTGCGGAAGGGGCCCGTCCCGTGGAAGGGCCGTCCTGCGCGAGGGCCCGGCCCGTCCTCGGCCCGGCCCTCGCCCTGCGTCAACCCCCGGCACGCAAAAGGCACCGACAGGGTGGCATTACCCCCTTGACAATACCCCCGCACCTGGGTAGGTCGCCCGCCGTACGAAGGCCCTTCCCCGGGGGGCGAAAGACCCCCGGCCGGGCCCGCTCCCGGCACGCGCGGAGCGGCGGCGAGCGGCCCGGACGCATCGGGCGTGTGAGAATCGGAACGGCTCAAACGGACCGCGACCGAGCAGGAGACACAGCACGATGCGCATCGGAGTTCTCACCGCAGGCGGCGACTGCCCCGGCCTGAACGCAGTGATCCGGTCGGTCGTGCACCGGGCCGTGACCCACTACGGGGACGAGGTCATCGGCTTCGAGGACGGCTACGCCGGGCTCCTCGACGGCCGCTACCGCCCCCTGGACCTCAACGCCGTCAGCGGCATCCTCGCCCGCGGCGGCACCATCCTCGGCTCCTCCCGCCTGGAGCGCGACCGCTTCGCCGCGGCCTGCGACAACGCCAAGGAGCTCGTCGAGAAGAGCGGCTTCGACGCGCTCGTCCCGATCGGCGGCGAGGGCACGCTGACCGCCGCCCGGATGCTGTCCGAGGCGGGCGTGCCCGTGGTCGGCGTCCCCAAGACCATCGACAACGACATCTCCTCCACGGACCGCACCTTCGGCTTCGACACCGCCGTCGGCGTCGCCACCGAGGCGATGGACCGGCTCAAGACCACCGCCGAGTCGCACCAGCGGGTCATGGTCGTCGAGGTGATGGGCCGCCACGCCGGCTGGATCGCGCTGGAGTCCGGCATGGCCGGCGGCGCCCACGGCATCTGCCTGCCCGAGCGCCCCTTCGACCCGGCCGACCTGGTCAAGATGGTCGAGGAGCGCTTCGCCCGCGGCAAGAAGTTCGCCGTCATCTGCGTCGCCGAGGGCGCCCACCCCGCCGAGGGCACGATGGACTACGGCAAGGGCGAGATCGACCAGTTCGGCCACGAGCGCTTCCAGGGCATCGGCACCGCCCTCGCCTACGAGCTGGAGCGTCGCCTCGGCAAGGAGGCCCGCCCGGTCATCCTCGGCCACGTGCAGCGCGGCGGCACCCCGACGCCGTACGACCGCGTCCTCGCCACCCGCTTCGGCTGGCACGCGGTGGAGGCCGTGCACCGCGGCGAGTTCGGCAACATGACGGCGCTGCGCGGCACCGACGTGAAGATGGTCCCGCTCGCCGAGGCCGTCACCCGGCTCAAGACGGTGCCGGCGGACCGGATCCGCGAGGCGGAGTCGGTCTTCTGACCCTCCCCCCCCACGGGAAGGACGGAGGTCCCGCACGGCGGGCCCTCCGTCCTCGCTTTTCCGGTCCCTAGTGCCCGACGGCCGCCCAGAAGTGGTCGTTGACCGACTCCAGGTACGCCCGGCCCTCGTCGCCCGTCGCCCCCGAGGCGCCCCAGCTGGACGTCGCCGCCATGCGGGCGTGGTACTCCGCGTGCAGCCGCGCCAGCGCCGGCTCCACCACCCGCTTGGGCAGCGGCAGCATCCGCACGGCCGGTTTCACGTACGCCTGCCAGCGGGTCGTCGCCGCGTCCCGCAGCAGCTCCGCGAGCCGCTCGTCGCCGCCGGTCGCGGTGATCAGGGCCCGCGGGCCGAGCCCCAGGACCTCGGCGAGCGCGGCCGTCTGCCGCTCGGTGCCCTTCCAGGTGCCCGCGTCCTCCATCCGGGCGTACGCGTGCGCCGCGACGCCGACCCGCCGGGCCAGCTCCTCCACGGACAGGCCCCGCGCCACCCGGTGCTCCCGCAGCGTGGAGGCGACGGCGATCAGATCGGCCGGCGAGCACCACAGGACGCCCGCGAGGGCGGTCAGCTCCTGCTCGCTCGGCGCGAGGGTGCCGCGCTCCCAGGCGGCGACGGTGTCGGGGGCCACGGGGAGGCCGTACTGGGCCCGGAGGCCGTACGCGACGTGACCCGGCGCCATGCCGAGCCCCTGGCGCAGGCGGCGCGCGGCCGGGGCGTCGAAGGGAGGAGAGGGTTGGTGCACCCCACCACGGTAGGCGCGTGTGGCCGGTTTTCGCTACGGTGCGTTCATCTGAGGCCACAGCATGTAGGAAGGTGGGAACCGGCCGGTAATCGGGGCGTGACGTCCGGTGAACGGTGAGCGGTGAGGGGCTCCGCGCCGGAGGAGCCGGAGGGCGTACGGGCTCCGCCCCGGGGAGTGCCGGAGGGCGTACGGGCTCCGCTCCGGAGGTGGCCCCGGGGTCAGCGGGGGCTCTCGCGCCAGCGGTACTGGAGCTCCGGGCGGCCGATCTGGCCGTACTGCGGGGCCCGGACCGCGCGGCCCTCCGTGACCAGGTGCTCCAGATAGCGGCGGGCGGTGATCCGCGAGATGCCCACCGCCGCGCCCGCCTCCGCGGCGGTCAGCCCCGCCGGCGCCTCGCGCAGGGTGCGGGTGACCGCCTCCAGCGTCGGGCCGCTCAGCCCCTTCGGCAGGGTCGCCGGGTGCGGGGCGCGCAGCGCGGCGAGCGCCCGGTCCACCTCGTCCTGCCCGGACGCCTCCCCGGCCGCGCCCCGGAACTCCGCGTACCGCACCAGCCGGTCCCGCAGCGTGGCGAAGGCGAAGGGCTTGAGGACGTACTGCACGACCCCGAGCGACACCCCCTCGCGCACCACCGCCAGGTCGCGCGCCGAGGTCACCGCGATGACGTCCGCCCCGTGCCCGGCGGCCCGCAGCGCCCGCAGCAGCGCGAGCCCGTGCCCGTCCGGCAGGTAGAGGTCGAGCAGGATCAGGTCCACCGGCACCCGGTCGAGCAGCCGTACCGCCGCCGCCCGCGAGTGCGCCACCCCCACCACCCGGAAGCCCTCCACCCGCCCCGCGTACAGCGCGTGCGCGTCGGCGGCGACGGGATCGTCCTCGACCACCAGCACCCGGATCTCCTGCGCCCCGCTCACGCCGCGCCCCCCGTCCGCTCCCGCTCGCGGTCCCCGTCGGCGGTGCCCGCCCGGCGCGGCAGCGGCACCCGGACCGTGAAGCGGGCGCCGCCCTCCGGGCTCTCGGCCAGGGTGAGGGTGCCGGCGGCGCGGGTGACGGCCTGGCGGACCAGGGCCAGGCCCAGGCCGCGGCCCGGGCCCCGGGTGGACCAGCCGCGGCCGAGGACCGCCTCCCGGTCGGCGGGGCGGACGCCGGGCCCGCTGTCGTCCACCCGGAGCAGCAGCTCGCCGTCGCCCGCGCGGGCCGCGACCGTGACGGTCACCCGCGCCTGCGGGGTGCCGCCGACCGCCTCCACCGCGTTGTCGACGAGATTGCCCAGGACCGTGACGAGGTCCCGGGGCTCCAGGGCCGGCGGGAGCAGCCCGTCGTCGATCCGGCTGTCCTCGGTGAGGGTCAGCTCCACGCCCCGCTCGTTGGCCTGCGCCGCCTTCCCGAGCAACAGCGCCGCGAGGACCGGCTCGCCGACCGCGTCCACCACCCGGTCGGTGAGCGCCTGCGCCAGCTCCAGCTCGGCCGTGGCGAACTCCACCGCCTCGGCCACCCGCCCGAGTTCGATGAGCGACACCACCGTGTGCAGCCGGTTGGCCGCCTCGTGGGCCTGCGAGCGCAGCGCCTCCGTGAAACCGCGCTGCGAATCCAACTCCCCTGACAATGACTGGAGTTCGGTGCGGTCCCGGAGCGTCACCACGGTGCCGCGCCGCTCCCCGCCCACCACCGGACGGGTGTTGACCACCAGGACCCGGTCGTCGGTCAGGTGCGTCTCGTCCACCCGGGGTTCCGAGGAGAGCAGCGCTCCGGTCAGCGCCGCCGGCAGCCCGAGTTCGGCGGCGGGCCGGCCGACCACCCCCTCGTCCAGGCCGAGCAGTTCGCGCGCCCCGTCGTTGATGAGCGCGATCCTGCGCCGCCCGTCGAGCATCACCAGGCCCTCCCGCACGGCGTGCAGCGCCGCCTCGTGGTAGTCGTGCATCCGGCTCAGCTCGGCGGCGTTCATCCCGTGGGTGTGCCGCCGCAGCCGGGCGTTGATCACGTAGGTGCCGGCGCCGCCGAGCGCCAGCGCCGCGCCCGCCATCCCGAGCAGCGCGGTCACCGCCTCCCGTACCTGCGCGCTGATCCGCTCGATGGTGATGCCGGCGGAGACCAGCGCGACCACCCGCCCGTCGGCGAGGACCGGCGTGATCGTCCGCACCGAGGGGCCCAGGGTCCCGAGGTGGGTCTCGGAGAAGGTCTCGCCGCGCAGCGCCGGCTCGATGTGGCCGAGGTAGTGGTCGCCGATCCGGTCGGGCTCCGGGTGGGTCCACCGCGTGCCGTCCGGCGCCATGATCACCACGAAGGCCACGTCGGCCCGCCGGCGCAGCTCCTCCGCGTACGGCTGGAGCGCGGCGGACGGCGCGGCCGAGCGGGCGGCGGCCACCACGGACGGGGAGCCGGCGACGGCCGTCGCGGTCGCCGTGGACTGCCGGCGCGCGGTCTCCTCGGCCTGCGCCCGGTCCGTGACGTACGCGAAGACCGCGCAGCCCGCCACGACCGCGGCCATCAGCACGACCTGCATCGCGAAGAGCTGGCCGGCCAGGCTGTGGGGCCGGGGGAGGGGGCGGAGGAGCGGGATGCGCATGCGAGCAAGTGTGCACGGCGGGATTTGCTCCGGTGCGTCGCGTTCCCGAATCGTTCCCTCCCGCGGGCCGCGGTCACGGCCGCTCCGGCGGACCCGTGACGTTTCGGCCGTGAACGAAACGCACGTAACCGTGACCGCGGTCACAGGCTGATGGATAGTCGCGGAGTCCACCGGGACGTGGACACCCCCATCAGCGCGAGGAGGACCCCGTGGCCGCACGCCGGGACCGCACCCACTATCTGTATCTGGCCGTGATCGGCGCCGTCCTGCTCGGCATCGGCGTCGGTTTCCTCGCCCCGGGCGTGGCCGTCGAGCTGAAGCCGCTGGGCACGGGCTTCGTCAACCTCATCAAGATGATGATCTCGCCGATCATCTTCTGCACGATCGTCCTGGGCGTCGGATCGGTCCGCAAGGCCGCCAAGGTCGGCGCCGTCGGCGGCCTCGCGCTCGGCTACTTCCTGGTGATGTCGACCGTCGCACTCGCGATCGGCCTCGTCGTCGGCAACCTCCTGGAGCCCGGTTCCGGCCTCCACCTCACCAAGGAGCTGGCCGAGGCCGGCGCCAAGCAGGCGGAGGGCGCGAGCGAGGGCACCGCCGACTTCCTGCTCGGGATCATCCCGACCACCCTCGTCTCCGCCTTCACGGAGGGCGAGGTCCTCCAGACCCTGCTCGTCGCCCTCCTCGCGGGCTTCGCGCTCCAGGCCATGGGGGCGGCCGGCGAGCCGGTGCTGCGCGGCATCGGGCACATCCAGCGGCTGGTCTTCCGCATCCTCTCCATGATCATGTGGGCGGCCCCGGTCGGCGCCTTCGGCGCGATCGCCGCCGTCGTCGGCGCGACCGGCCTCGACGCCCTGAAGTCGCTCGCCGTCATCATGATCGGCTTCTACCTGACCTGCGCGCTCTTCGTCTTCGTCGTCCTCGGCACGCTCCTCCGGCTGGTCGCCGGGATCAACATCTGGGCGCTCCTGAAGTACCTGGGCCGCGAGTTCCTGCTGATCCTCTCGACCTCCTCCTCCGAGTCGGCGCTGCCCCGCCTCATCGCGAAGATGGAGCACCTGGGCGTCTCCAAGCCGGTCGTCGGCATCACCGTCCCCACCGGCTACTCCTTCAACCTCGACGGCACCGCCATCTACCTCACGATGGCCTCGCTCTTCGTCGCCGAGGCGATGGGCGACCCGCTCTCGGTCGGCGAGCAGATCTCCCTCCTCGTCTTCATGATCATCGCCTCGAAGGGCGCCGCCGGAGTCACCGGCGCCGGCCTCGCCACCCTCGCCGGCGGCCTCCAGTCGCACCGCCCCGACCTGGTCGACGGCGTCGGCCTGATCGTCGGCATCGACCGCTTCATGAGCGAGGCCCGCGCCCTCACCAACTTCGCGGGCAACGCCGTCGCCACCGTCCTCGTCGGCACCTGGACGAAGGAGATCGACCGGACACGGGTGACCGAGGTCCTGGCGGGGAAGTTCCCCTTCGACGAGAAGACGCTCGTCGACGACCACACCGACCACGCCGACCACGCCGCCCCCTCTCCGGCCGTCGGCCCCGAAGCCGTACCCGACCAGCGCGACCAGGGCGAGGAGCGCGCCCGCGCCGGCGTCTGACCCCCACCGAACCTCCTCCCGGGACCCGGGCCTTGAGCCGGATCCGGGCACCGGGAGGAACTCGCCCCGCGCAAACCGCCCTTGACGCCGTCAAGGGCGGTCGGGCGAGAAGGGGGGCACTGGCTCCGCGTGTCGGTCCGCGCGCGAAGGCGGAGACACGGAGGCAAGAGAACGGCAGGGACGGCCTTCGAGCGGCTGAGCGCCGAGCACGCCACCGTCCCGCGGGTGCCGGACGGGCCGCGGGAGCCGCTCGCCCGGGTCGACGGGACGGAGCCCGGGGACCCGCGCCCGGAGTTCGACCGGCTGCGGGCGGAGCCGGAGGCGCACTTCGCGCACGAGGGGCGGAGGTGCCGCCGCCGCTGCGGGCCGCCGCCCCGGTCTCGTGACGCCGTCCTTGCCCTGACGTCGGCGTCAACGCGTACGTTCGTCGGCATGCGCATCGGAGAGCTGGCCGAGCGGGCCGGGACGACCACGCGGACTCTGCGGTACTACGAGTCGCGCGGTCTCCTGCCCGCCCGGCGCACGGACCAGGGGCACCGCGTCTACGACGAGGGCGACCTCCGGCTGCTCCGGGAGATCCGGACCCTCCAGGACTTCGGGTTCGAGCTGGAGGAGACCCGGCCGTTCGTCGAGTGCCTGCGGGCCGGGCATCCGGCGGGGGACTCCTGCCCCGCGTCGGTCGCCGTCTACCGCCGCAAGCTCGGCGAGCTGGACGCGCTGCTCGGCCGGCTCCAGGAGGTGCGCGACCAGGTGGCCGTCCAGCTGCTGAGGGCCGAGGCGGAACTGCCCCGGGGGCCCGCGCCGAGGTGCGAACTCGGCACGGAGACGGCGACGAAAGCGGACACGGAGGAGTGACGGCGATGGACAGCGACACACGGACCACGACCACCCCGGCGGCCACGGCGGCCACGACCACCCCGGCGGCCCCAGTGGCCCCGGCGGCCACGGTGACCGAGACCTCGGACGCGGGCTTCGCGGCCGACGTCCTGGCGGCCGGACCGCCGGTACTGGTGCAGTTCACGGCCGTCTGGTGCGGCCCCTGCCGGCAGCTGAAGCCGGTGCTCGCCGCGCTCGCGGCGGAGGAGGCGGGCCGGCTGCGGGTGGTCGAGATCGACGTGGACCACAACCCCGCCACCGCCGCCCGCTACGGCGTCCTGGCCACCCCCACCCTGATGGTCTTCCAGGACGGCGAGCCGGTGAAGTCGCTGGTCGGCGCCCGCCCGAAGCGACGCCTGCGCCAGGAGCTGGCCGACGTCCTGGACTGAGCCGGGGCACGGGGCACGGGGCACGGGAAGGGCCTGGCCGAGGGTGCCCCCAGGCGCTCCACCGGCCCCTGTCGGGGGGCCGGTGCTTGACCTCTCCCGGGGGATTGGCGATACGATACGTCTCGTCTTGTTGACCCCGTGGAGAGGAGACCGGCATGGCGCGCGAACGGTACGTGGACGTGGAGCCCGGCGTACGGCTCTGGGCCGAGGAGCACGGCGACCCCTCCCGGCCCCCGCTGCTCCTGGTCATGGGCGCGCTGGCCCCCGGGCTCAACTGGCCGGACGAGCTGGTGGCGCCGCTCGCCGCCCGGCACCGGGTGATCCGGTACGACCACCGGGACACCGGCCGCTCCACCTGGGCCTTCGACGAGAAGCCCTACCCCCTGGGCCGGCTCGCCGAGGACGCGGTCGCCGTCCTGGACGCGTTCGGCGCCGACCGGGCCCATGTCGTCGGCATGTCGCTGGGCGGACTGCTCACCCAGCTGCTCGTCGCCGACCACCCGGACCGGCTGCTCAGCGCCACCGTCATCGGCACGACCGCGCTCAGCACCGCGCCGTACGTCCGCCCCGACGGGACCCCCGTGCCGGCCGGGGAACTGCCCGGCCCCGCCGCGCACCTCCTGGAGTTCTGGGGCCGCCCGGAGGAGGACCGGGACCTGGAGGCGGAGCTGGACCACCGGGTCGCGCACTGGCGGGCCCTCGCCGGCGACGCGCTCCCCTTCGACGCGGACTGGTTCCGGGCGCAGGAGCGCCGGATCGTCGCCCACACCGGACACCACCGGTCCCCGACCGCCCACGCCCGCGCCGACGCCTCCGGCCTGCTCCGCACCGAGGAGCTGGCCGCCGCGCGGGTGCCCACCCTGGTGATCTCCGCGCCGGCCGAACCGGTCACCCCGCCCCCGCACGCCGAGCACCTCGCGCAGGTGATCCCGGGCGCCCGGCTCGCCGTCGTCCCCGGCATGGGCCATGCCCTCCCGCCGGAGGTCCACGCCCCGCTCGCGAGGGAGATCCTGCGTCACACCGCGACGGCCTGAGGGCACGAAAAAACCCCGACCGAATTGACAGTCGGGGTGGTGCGGCGCCTATATTGGTGAATTCCGTGTGCTTGCTCTGAGCTTATGCTCGACGAATTCACGGAGCATTTCACTAAAGGCACTGTATCGCGCTGGGAGTCGAATTGTCAACCGAGCCAATTCGGGACGAGCAGAAATTCATCACCTCGCTCTACGCGCGGCTCGACGACCTGAGGGACCGGGCCGAGGCCGCCGTCGGCGAGGCCCTCGGGGCCCCCGGGACGGGGAGCGCGCAGTCGCGCCTGGAGCGGGACATCATGGTCGCCGAGCAGTCGGGGCTGCTCGCCGCTTTCAACGCCGGCGAGACCGGGCTCTGCTTCGGCCGGCTCGTCTTCCGGGACGGCCGCGACCACCACATCGGGCGCATCGGCCTGCGCGAGGACGACCCGAAGCGGACCCCGCTGGTCGTCGACTGGCGCGCCGAGGTCGCCCGCCCCTTCTACCTGGCCACCGGCCACGAGCCGATGGGCCTCACCCGCCGCCGGCACATCACCACCCGGGGCCGCGAGGTCGTCTCGCTCCACGACGAGGTCCTGGACCTCGCCGACCGCAGCCGCTCCGGGCACGAGGGGCGGGACGCCGACGAGGTGCTGCTCGCCGCGCTCGACGCCGCCCGCACCGGCCGGATGCACGACATCGTGCAGACCATCCAGGCCGAGCAGGACGCCATCATCCGCTCCCCGCACCACGGCGTCCTCGTGGTCGAGGGCGGCCCCGGCACCGGCAAGACCGCCGTCGCCCTGCACCGCGCCGCGTACCTCCTCTACGCCCACCGCGAGCAGCTGGCCAGGCGGGCCGTCCTCATCGTCGGCCCCAACCCGGCCTTCCTCGGCTACATCGGCAACGTCCTGCCCTCGCTCGGCGAGACCGGCGTCCTCCTCGCCACCCCCGGCGAGCTGTACCCGGGCGTCCGCGCCACCGGCGCCGACACCGCCCGCGCCGCCGCCGTGAAGGGCGACGTCCGGATGGCCGCCGCGCTGGCGGAGGCCGTGCGCGACCGGCAGCGGGTCCCCGAGCGCGGCGAACCGCTGGTCGTCCCGCACGAGGACGGCGACCTCGTCATCGACTGGGACATGGCCCTGGAGGCCCGCCACAAGGCCCGCGAGACCGCCCTCCCGCACAACCTCGCCCGCCCCTACTTCGCCTTCCGGATCCTCGACGCGCTCGCCGCGCAGCTCGCCGACCGGATCGGCGCCGACCCGTACGGCGGCCCCAACTTCCTCGGCCCCGACGACATCGCCCTGCTCGCCAAGGGCATCGCCGCCAACCCCGACGTGCACGCGGCGATCGACGAGCTCTGGCCCGAGCTCACCCCCGAGTCCTTCCTCGCCGGCTACCTCGCCGAGCCCGCCCACCTCCCCGAGGAGGACGCCGCCGCGATCCGCCGCGACGGCGGCCCCTGGACCCCGGGCGACGTGCCGCTCCTCGACGAGGCCGCCGAACTCCTCGGCCACGACGACTCCGCCGCCCGCGCCGCCCAGGAGGCCGAGCGGCAGCGCCAGGTGCAGTACGCGCAGGGCGTCCTCGACGTCTCCTTCGCCTCCCGCACCTACGAGTTCGAGGACAAGGAGGAGCTCGACGAGGACGCCTCCGAGGTGCTGTCCGCGCACGACATCATCGACGCCGAGCGCTTCGCCGAGCGGCAGGAGGAGGCCGACCACCGCACCGCCGCCGAGCGGGCCGCCGCCGACCGCACCTGGGCCTTCGGCCACATCATCGTCGACGAGGCGCAGGAGCTGTCCGCCATGCAGTGGCGCCTGCTCATGCGCCGCAGCCCCACCCGCTCCATGACCCTGGTCGGCGACCCCGCGCAGACCGGCGACCCGGCCGGCGTCGGCGCGTGGGAGCGGATCCTCACCCCGTACGTGGAGGACCGCTGGCAGCACGTGAAGCTCGGGGTCAACTACCGCACGCCCGCCGAGATCATGGCGGTCGCCGCCGCCGTGCGCCGGGAGGACGACCCCGCCTTCGAGCCGCCCGGCTCGGTCCGCTCCACCGGCGTCGAGCCGTGGGACCGGACCGCCGAGGACCCGGTGAAGGAGGCCGCCGACGCCGTCGCCGCCGAGCGCGGCGCCGAGGGCCGGCTCGCCGTGATCGCCCCGGCGGAGCTGCTCCCCGCCCTGGTCGCGGCCCTCCCCGACGCCTCGTACGGCGAGCAGCCCGACCTCACCCGCCCGGTCGTCGTCCTCGACCCCCGGCAGGCGAAGGGCCTGGAGTTCGACACCGTCCTCGTCGTCGACCCGGACGGCATCCGGGCCGGCGCCCCGCACGGCACGAACGACCTGTACGTGGCGCTGACCCGGGCCACCCAGCGGCTCGGGATCGTCAGGCGGGCCTGAGCCCGGTCACGCGGGCCTGAGCCAGACCGTCGCGAGCGGCGGCAGCGTCATCCGGACGCTCGCCGACCGCCCGTGCCACGGCACCGACTCGGTCTTCACCGGATCGGCGGCGACCACGTCCGAGCCGCCGTAGAGCGCCGCGTCCGTGTTCAGCACCTCGCCCCAGGCGGCGAAGGAGTCCGGCACGCCCAGCCGGTAGTCGTGCCGGACGACGGGGGAGAAGTTGCAGACGGCGAGCAGCGGCGAGCCGAAGCCGTCGTAGCGGAGGAAGGCGAGGACGTTGTCGTCGGCCGCGTCCCCGACCACCCACTGGAAGCCCTCCGGGACGGTGTCCCGCTCCCACAGCGAGGGCGTCGCCGTGTAGACCCGGTTCAGGTCCCGCACCAGGTCCCGCACGCCCCGGTGGTCGGCGTGCGCCCCGTACTCCGGGTCGAGCAGCCACCACTCCGGCCCGTGGTCCGCCGACCACTCCGCTCCCTGCGCGAACTCCTGTCCCATGAAGAGGAGTTGCTTGCCCGGGTGGGCCCACATGAAGCCGAGGTAGGCCCGGTGGTTGGCGCGCCGCTGCCACCAGTCGCCGGGCATCTTCGACACCAGCGCCCGCTTGCCGTGCACCACCTCGTCGTGCGAGATCGGCAGGATGTAGTTCTCGCTGTACGCGTACACCATCGAGAAGGTCATCTCGTGGTGGTGGTACTTGCGGTGCACGGCCTCCTTCTCCATGTACTGGAGCGAGTCGTGCATCCAGCCCATGTTCCACTTCATGCCGAAGCCGAGTCCGCCGTGGCCGCCCGGCCCGACCAGGTCCGTCGCCCGCGTCACCCCGTCCCAGGCCGTCGACTCCTCGGCGAAGGTCACGATGCCGGGGCAGCGGCGGTAGACGGTGGCGTTCATCTCCTGGAGGAAGGCCACCGCGTCCAGGTTCTCCCGGCCGCCGTACTCGTTCGGCACCCACTCGCCGTACTCGCGCGAGTAGTCGAGGTAGAGCATCGAGGCGACCGCGTCCACCCGCAGGCCGTCGATGTGGAACTCCTGGCACCAGTAGACCGCGTTGGCGACGAGGAAGTTCCGCACCTCCGTGCGGCCGTAGTCGAACTCCAGCGTCCCCCAGTCCGGGTGGTGGGAGCGGCGCGGGTCCGCGTGCTCGTACAGCGGCCGCCCGTCGAACTCGGCCAGCGCCCAGTCGTCCTTCGGGAAGTGCGCCGGCACCCAGTCCATCAGCACGCCGATCCCGGCCCGGTGCAGCGCGTCCACCAGGAACTTGAAGTCGTCCGGGGTGCCCAGACGGGCGGTCGGCGCGTAGAAGCCGGTGACCTGGTAGCCCCACGAGCCGCCGAAGGGGTGCTCGGTGACCGGCATGAACTCCACGTGGGTGAAGCCGAGTTCGCGCACGTACGCGGGCAGCTCGACGGCCAGCTCGCGGTAGCTCAGGCCGGGCCGCCAGGACGGCAGGTGGAGCTCGTAGACGGAGATCGGCGCCTCGTGCGGCGGGCGGGCGCCGCGCCGTGCCATCCACTCGGCGTCGTCCCACTCGTAGTGCGACTCGGTGACGATCGAGGCGGTGTTCGGCGGGCACTCGGTGCGGCGGGCCATCGGGTCGGCGCGGACGGTGTGCGAGCCGTCGGGGCGGGTGATGTCGTACTTGTACAGGGCCCCCTCCCCGACGCCCGGCACGAACAGCTCCCACACGCCGGTCGAGCCGAGGGACCGCATGGGCAGCCCCGTGCCGTCCCAGTGGGTGAAGTCGCCGGTGACGCGGACGCCCCGGGCGTTCGGCGCCCAGACGGCGAAGCGGGTGCCGGTCACTCCGCCGTGGGTCATCACCCGGGAGCCGAGCGCCGTCCACAGCTCCTCGTGCCGGCCCTCGCCGATCAGGTGCAGGTCCAGGTCGCCGAGGGACGGCAGGTGCCGGTACGGATCCTCCACGGCGATCTCGTCCCCGTCGTAGCGGACGCGGAGTCCGTACGCGGGCACCTTGCGCAGCAGCGGCACGAACGCCGAGAACAGACCGTCGCCGTCGTCCGTCAGCTCGACCCTCCGGCCCTTCGGCAGCACGGCCGCCACCTCCCGCGCCCACGGGCGCAGCGCCCGGATGACGAGCCCGCCCTTCACCGGGTGGGCGCCGAGCAGCGCGTGCGGGTCGTGGTGCTCGCCGGCGAGGAGCCGCGCGCGCTCGCCTGGGTCGAGAGGGGGCGCCGTGCGGGGCTTCTTGGCGGTCACCGGATGCCTCCTGAAATGTCGGAACTGTACGTATAGGGCAACGTCTTCGCCGACCATCGGGAAACTCCGCCGAACGGGCCATCTCGTCCGGCGGAGCCCCTCGCTCACGGGGTGGTGGCGAGGCGTTGGATGGCGGACATGGGGACGGGGAGCCAGTCGGGGCGGTGGCGGGCCTCGTAGACGACCTCGTAGACCGCCTTGTCCGTCTCGTAGGCGCGGAGGAGGGCGGGGTCCGTCCGGGGGTCCGCGCCCGCGACCTCCGCGTAGCCCGTGCAGTACGCCGCCCGGCACCGCGCCGCCCAGTCGGCGTTCCAGGGCCGGTGGGTGCGGGCCGCGTAGTCGAAGGAGCGCAGCATGCCGGCGACGTCGCGGACGGTCGGCTGCGGGCGCCGCCGCTCGTCGAGGGGCTTCGCCGGCTCGCCCTCGAAGTCGATGACGGCCCACGCGCCGTCGGAGCCGCGCAGGGTCTGCCCGAGGTGCAGGTCGCCGTGGATCCGCTGTACCGCGCCCGCCCCCTCCGCGCCGCCCGCCGCCGCGAAGACGGCCCGCAGCCCGGGGACGTACGGCAGGAGCGCGGGGACCGCCTGCGCGGCGGCGTGCAGCCGCCGGTCCATGGCGGCGGCCAGTCCCTCGGTCTCGGCGCGTTCCAGCCGCTGGGTGGGGAGGGCCTCGGCGAGGGCGAGGTGGACCTCGGCGGTGGCCCGCCCCAGCGACCGCGCCTCGGTGGCGAACTCCCGTCCCGCCGCCAGCGCGTCGAGCGCGAGCCGCCAGCCGTCCCGCGAGTCGCGGAGGTAGGGCTGGAGGACGCCCAGGGTCGCCGCCCCGGACTCGAACCAGGCCACCGGAGCCGGGACGCGGGCGCAGCCGGCCTGTCCGAGGGCGAGCGGCAGTTCGAGGTCGGGGTTGGCTCCCGGGCTGACCCGGCGGAAGATCTTGAGGATGTAGGCGTCGCCGAACACCAGCGAGGAGTTGGACTGTTCGGCGTCGAGGACCCGGGGGGCGAGCGCCCCGGGCAGCGGGCGGGTGGCGTGGAAGCGGAGCGGTCCGGTGCGGCCGGGGGTGCGCAGCCGCTCGTACAGGAGCCCGGCGAGGCGTGGGTCGCGCAGCCCCTCGTAGACGGCGCGGCCGGCCAGCGGGCCCTGCCGGACGCGTCCGATGAGGGCGGGGGCGAGGCGCGGCGGCAACTGCGTCCGCACGCCGAGGAGGAGCTGGTAGCAGTCGGCGGGTTCGCCGGCCGGGCGGCCGGGCTGTTCGACCCGCAGGAGGAGGTGGAGGAGTCCGGGTCCGGCGCCGTCCAGGGGCAGCAGCTCGGTGGCCGCGTCCAGCGTGAATCCCGTGACCCGGCGGCCCTTGCCCGCGAACCAGCGCTGCCGGGGCAGCCATTCGCGGAGCAGGGGCGTGAGGGACGGGAGAAGGGCGTCCGGGGCCCGGGTGGTGGATGCGGCGGTCTCCGGCATGGCATCGCGTCCTTTCCCCGGGGTGCGCGCAGGGCTGTCGTAAGCGTTCAAATGCGCAGATTGTCCCGGATGGCGGCTGGGGCTGTCCGGATGTGCGGGACGTGTCGGAAAGGGAAGATCCATATGGATGGACCCGGATGGGGCTGAATCGTGTGTGGGACACAGTTCCCAGAGCGGGGCGGCGGAAACCGCCCCGCTCCGGAAAGGACCGGCCGTCAACTCCGCTTCATGCGGAACCAGTAGAAGCCGTGGCCCGCGAGCGTCAGCAGGTACGGCAGCTCGCCGACCGCGGGGAACTCCACCCCGCCGATCAGCTCCACCGGCCGCATCCCGGCGAAACGCCGCAGGTCCAGCTCGGTCGGCTGGGCGTGCCGCGAGAAGTTGTTCACGCAGAGGACGAGATCGTCGCCGTCCTCCCTCAGGAAGGCGAGCACCGCCGCGTTGGAGGACGGCAGTTCGGTGTACGTGCCGGTCCCGAAGGCGCGGTTCTGCTTGCGGATCTCGATCATCCGCTTCGTCCAGTGCAGCAGCGAGGACGGCGAGGCCATCCCCGACTCCACGTTGGTCACCTGATAGCCGTGGACCGGGTCCATGATGGCCGGCAGGTAGAGCCGCCCGGGGTCGCAGGAGGAGAAGCCCGCGTTCCGGTCCGGGGTCCACTGCATCGGGGTGCGGACCCCGTCCCGGTCGCCGAGCCAGATGTTGTCGCCCATGCCGATCTCGTCGCCGTAGTACAGCACCGGGGAGCCCGGCAGCGAGAAGAGCAGCGCGGTGAACAGCTCCATCTGCTTGCGGTCGTTGTCGAGGAGCGGGGCGAGCCGCCGCCGGATGCCGATGTTGGCCCGCATCCGCGGGTCCTTGGCGTACTCGGCGTACATGTAGTCGCGTTCCTCGTCCGTGACCATTTCGAGGGTGAGCTCGTCGTGGTTGCGGAGGAAGATGCCCCACTGGCAGCCGGAGGGGATCTCCGGCGTCTTGGCCAGGATCTCCGAGACCGGGTACCGGGACTCGCGGCGCACGGCCATGAAGATCCGCGGCATGACCGGGAAGTGGAAGGCCATGTGGCACTCGTCGCCGCCGGAGCGGAAGTCGCCGAAGTAGTCCACGACGTCCTCGGGCCACTGGTTGGCCTCGGCGAGCAGCACCGTGTCCGGGTAGTGGTCGTCGATCTCCTTGCGGACCTGCTTGAGGAAGGTGTGCGTCGCCGGCAGGTTCTCGCAGTTGGTGCCCTCCTGCTGGTACAGGTACGGCACCGCGTCCAGGCGGAAGCCGTCGATCCCCAGGTCCAGCCAGAACTTCAGCGCCGACAGGATCTCCTCCCGCACGGCCGGGTTCTCGTAGTTGAGGTCCGGCTGGTGCGAGAAGAAGCGGTGCCAGTAGTACTGCTTGCGGACCGGGTCGAAGGTCCAGTTGGAGGTCTCGGTGTCGACGAAGATGATCCGGGCGTCCGGGTACTGCTTGTCGTCGTCGGCCCAGACGTAGTAGTCGCCGTACGGGCCGTCCGGATCGCGCCGCGACTCCTGGAACCACGCGTGCTGGTCGCTGGTGTGGTTCATGACGAAGTCGATGATCACGCGCATCCCGCGCTGGTGCGCCGCGTCCACGAACTCGACGAAGTCGGCGAGGTCGCCGAACTCGGGGAGGACCGAGGTGTAGTCGGCGACGTCGTAGCCGCCGTCGCGCAGCGGCGACTTGAAGAACGGCGGCAGCCACAGGCAGTCCACGCCGAGCCACTGGAGGTAGTCCAGCCGGGACGTGATGCCCTTCAGGTCGCCGACGCCGTCGCCGTTGCTGTCCTGGAAGGACCGGACGAGGACCTCGTAGAAGACCGCCCGCTTGAACCAGTCGGGGTCGCGGTCCTTGGCGGGGGTGTCCTCGAAGGTGTCGGGGACGGGATCGTTGACAGTCATGAGGTGGGTGACCCTCCGGTCTGCGGGGACGGTCGCAGGACGAGCACGTGCGCGGGCGTGACGCCCGGTTCCAGGCGCACGTAGGCGTTCCTGCCCCAGTGATAGGTGTCGCCGGTGAGCTCGTCGCGCACCGGAACGGTCTCGTGCCATCCGAGGCCGAGTTCCGGCATGTCCAACGAGACCGTCGCCTCCTGGGTGTGGTGCGGGTCGAGGTTGACGACCACCAGAACGGTGTTCGAACCCGACTTCTTCGAGTACGCGATCACCTGCGGGTTGTCGGTGCCGTGGAAGCTGAGGTTCCGCAGGCGCCGGAGCGCCGGGTGGCGGCGCCGGATCCGGTTCAGGGCGGTGATCAGCGGAGTGATCGTCGCGCCCGAGCGCTCCGCCGACTCCCAGTCACGCGGCCTGAGTTGGTACTTCTCCGAGTCCAGGTACTCCTCGCTGCCGGTGCGCAGCGGGGTGTTCTCGCACAGCTCGTACCCGGCGTAGATCCCCCAGGTCGGCGACAGCGTCGCCGCGAGCACCGCCCGCACCTCGAAGGCAGGCCGGCCGCCCTCCTGGAGGTAGCCGGGCAGGATGTCCGGGGTGTTCACGAAGAAGTTGGGGCGCATCTGCGCCGCCACGTCCCCGGACAGCTCGGTCAGGTACTCGGTCAGCTCGTCCTTGGTGTTCCGCCAGGTGAAGTACGTGTACGACTGCTGGAAGCCGATCGCGCCGAGCGTCCGCATCATCGCCGGCCGGGTGAACGCCTCCGCCAGGAAGATCACGTCCGGGTCCGCGCCGTTGACCTCCCCGATCACGCGCTCCCAGAACACCACCGGCTTGGTGTGCGGGTTGTCCACCCGGAAGATCCGCACCCCGTGGTCCATCCAGTGCCGCAGCACCCGGACCGTCTCGGCGACGATCCCGTCCATGTCCTTGTCGAACGCGATCGGGTAGATGTCCTGGTACTTCTTCGGCGGGTTCTCCGCGTAGGCGATCGAGCCGTCCGGACGGTGGTGGAACCACTCCGGGTGCTTCTCCACCCACGGGTGGTCCGGCGAGCACTGGAGCGCGAAGTCCAGCGCGATCTCCAGGCGCAGCTCCCGGGCCCTGGCCACGAAGGCGTCGAAGTCCTCGATGGTGCCCAGGTCGGGGTGGACCGCGTCGTGCCCGCCCTCCGGCGAGCCGATCGCCCACGGCACGCCGACGTCCTCCGGGGCCGCCGACAGGGCGTTGTTGGGGCCCTTGCGGTGGGTCTCGCCGATCGGGTGGACCGGCGGCAGGTAGACCACGTCGAAGCCCATCGCCGCGATCGCGGGGAGTCGTTCGGCGGCGGTGCGGAAGTTGCCCGGAACCGTGCGGCCCTCGACCTTCCGGACGCCCTCCGAGCGCGGGAAGAACTCGTACCAGGAGCCGTACAGGGCCCGCTCGCGCTCCACCCGGAGCGGGAACACGGGGGAGGCGGAGACCAGTTCGCGCAGCGGGTGCCGCTCCAGGGCCTCCGTCACGCGCGGCGCGAGCGCGGCGGCCAGCCGCGCGGCGGCCGGCCGGGACTCGTCGCGCAGCGCGTCCGCGACCGCGAGCACCGCCTCCCGCCCGCCGCCCTTCTTCGGCACGCCCTTGGCGGCCCGCTCGTGCAGCTCCGCGCCCTCGGCCAGCACCAGTTCGGAGTCGATCCCGGCCGGGATCTTGATCTTCGCCGCGTGGCGCCAGGTCGCCAGCGGGTCGCTCCACGCCTCGACGGAGTACGTCCACAGGCCCTCGGCGTCCGGGGTGACCTCGGCCCCCCAGCGGTCGGAGCCCTCGGACAGCTCGCGCATCGGGGTCCACGGCCCCGGCCGGCCGGTCGGGCCGGTCAGCACGACATTGGCGGCGACCGCGTCGTGGCCCTCGCGGAAGACGGTCGCCGACACCTCGAAGGATTCGCCGGCCACCGCCTTCGCGGGGCGCCGGCCGCAGTCGACCAGCGGGCGGACGTCCAGTACGGGAATGCGTCCCATGAGCGGATTCACAGCATCACCTGACGGGTTGCGGGGGTGCGGGTGGTGGTGCGCTCTTTCTAGCCGCGCCGGAGGCCGGTGGGAGGCGGGCATCGCCGCGCCCCTCCGCGTTCACTCGGATGGCGGGCCCACAGGGATGAAGACGGGTACGGAGAGGAGGGAACCGGGGGTACCGGGGGAGCCTTCCCCAGGTTCTCGGGTGGGCAATCCGGCCCTTTGTTAACTACTAGGGCGTAGGGGATGGGACAAGACCGGGACCGGCCGGAACCCCGCCGGGCGCGCCGGGACGACCCGGATCCGCCGCCCGGCTGGCTACGCTGACGCTCCGTCGTCACCGACCGCGGAAGGTGCGTGACCCCATGGACGCCGTCACCGCCCGGGCCGTCCTGCACTACGTGCTGGACGGCGGATGCCGGATCGCCGTCACCGGCACCGCCGCCCTCGCCCCCTCCGGCGGCGAACTGGTCCTGCTGCCCGCCGCCGCCCGCCACCGGATCTCGCCCCTCCCGGGCGGACGGGGAGGCCCGACACGGGGGGACGGGACGGGGCCTGCCGGTCCTGCCGGTCCTGCCGGTCCTGCCGGTTCCGGTGGTCCCGTGGGCCTCGTTGATCCCGGTGGTCCCGGTGGTCCCGGTGGTCCCGGTGGTCTTGGTGGTCTTGGTGGCTCCAGCGATCCTGGTGGCCCCGGCGATCCCGGTGCCCCCGGTGGTCCCGTAGATCTCGTAGGCCCCGCCGACCTCGCCGATCCCGACGGTCCCGGTGGCTCCGGTGGCTCCGGTGGCTCCGGTGGCCCCGGCGGTCCCGGCGGTCCCGGCAGTCCCGGTGGCTCCAGCAGTTCTGGTGGCTCCAGCGATCCCGGCGGCCCCGGCGGCCCCGGCGGCCCCGGTGGCCCCGTAGATCTCGTGGGCCCCGCCGACTCCGGCGATCCTTGCGATCCCGGCGACCCTGTCGGCGCCGCCGGTCCCGCCGTCAGGGTCGTGGACCTCGACGGGCCCGGGGGGCCGGTGCGGCTGTTGAGCCTGCGCACCGGGTACGACCGGCGGGCCGTCAGGCCGCTCGTCGCCGGTCTGCCCCGGGCCGTCCTGCTCGACCGGCGCCAGATCGAGGGGGCGCCGCTGCTGCGGGACACGCTGCGGCTGCTCGCCGAGCCCGGGCGGCGGGGCGGACCCGGGGACCGGCTGCTCGCCCTGCGGGCGTTCGAGGCGGCGCTCGCCCTCGCCGCCACCGCGCCCCGCCCGCCCGGCGCGGCCCACCCGCACCCCGGCATCGCCCGCGCCGTCGCCGCCATCGAGACCCGCTACGCCGAGCCGTGGACCGTGGACACCCTGGCCCGCGAGGCCGGGATGTCCCGGTCCGCCTTCACCGCCGCCTTCCGCGAGGCCGTCGGCACCTCACCGGCCCGCCACCTGACCGCCCGCCGGATACGGGAGGCGGCCCGGCTGCTCGCCGGGACCGGGCTCCCCCAGTCGGCCGTGCCCGCCCGCGTCGGCTACCGCAGCCGGGTCGGCTTCCACCTCGCCTTCCGCACCGCCTACGGCACGACCCCGGGGGAGTACCGGGCCGCCGCGCCCCGCCGGGCGTGAACCGGCCGCCGTCGGCCCCCGCGGCCGATCTGATGTAATCGTCCCGGCGTCCAGGGGATGCGGCGCCGGGGACGGGGGCGGTCTTGCAAGCGCTGGACGGGTCGGATCCGCGACAGGTGGGGCGGTACCGGATTCTCGCGCGCCTGGGGGCGGGCGGGATGGGACGGGTCTATCTGGGGCGGTCCACCAGCGGCCGGACGGTCGCCGTCAAGGTGGTGCGCGCCGAACTCGCGGAAGACCCCGACTTCCAGCGCCGGTTCGTCCGCGAGGTGGAGGCCGCCCGGCGGGTCACCGGCTTCTTCACCGCGGCCGTGGTCGACGCCGACCCCCTGGGCTCGCCCCCCTGGCTCGCCACCGCCTACGTCCCCGGGCTGCCCCTGGAGACGGCGGTGCGCACGCACGGGGCGTGGCCCCGGCGCTCGCTGCTCTACCTGGGGGCCGGCCTGGTCGAGGCCCTGGAGGCCATCCACGGCACGGGGCTGATCCACCGCGACCTGAAGCCGTCGAACGTGCTGATCGCCGCCGACGGCCCCCGGGTGATCGACTTCGGCATCTCGATCATCGCCGAGTCGAACGTCCTGACGCAGGCGGGGATGGTGATCGGCACCCCCGGCTTCATGTCGCCCGAACAGGTGGCGGGAAGCGCCGTCGGCCCGGCGAGCGACGTGTTCTCGCTGGGCGCCGTGCTGGCCTTCGCGGCCACCGGGGCCGGGCCGTTCGGCACCGGCTCCGCGCACTCGGTGAACTTCCGTGCCGTCTACGGCGAACCCGACCTGCGCCTGCTGCCGCCGGGGACGGAGTTCATCGGCCGCTGCCTGGAGAAGGACCCCGCCCGGCGGCCCACCGTGCCGCAGCTGCTGGCGGAGTTCGCGGGGCTGCTCGGCGAGGGCGGCGGCCACACCTACGGGGGAGGGGCGGCGGACGAGACCGCCTGGCTGCCGCAGGCGGTGGCGGCGGCCCTCCGCGACGCGGGGGGCGCCGCCGGACCGGCGGCCGCTGCCGGCTCCGGTCCCGCACCGGTGCCCACCCCTCCTCCCGCCCCCGGCCCCGCGCCGTCCGCGTGGACCCCGCCGACGCCCTCCTCCCGCGCCGGGACGGCCGAGGGCCACCACGAGCCGCCCGCCGGGGAGCCGGGGAGCGCGGGCGCCCCGGCCGGCACGGCGTCCAGGCCCGACCCCCGCGTCCCCCTCTCGAAGGGCCCCGCCGCGCCGCCGCCGATGCCGGCCACGCCGCCGCCCGCGATGCCGGCGGCGCCGCCCGCCGCGCCGCCGGACTTCGCCGGCCGGCCGCCCGCCGGGCACCCGGCCGCCGGCAACCCGTACGCCGTCACGGCCCCCTCCCCGTACCCCCCCGGCCCCGGCAGCGGCGGCGGTCCGGCCCGCGCGCCGGGCCCCCGCCGGGCCCGCAGGCTCGTGGCGATCGCCCTCGGCGTCGCCCTGGTGGCGGGCGGCGGCGTCACCGCCGTGATCCTCTCCCAGAAGGACGACCCGTCCGGGAAGAAGGGGCAGACGCAGGGCCAGGGGAAGACCGGGGACGACGGGAAGGGGAAGGGCGAGGGGGACGGCTCCGCCCGGTCCGGCGGTGGCTTCAACGCCGCCGTCGGCAAGGTGGTCAACGCCTCCGACGAGAAGGGCGGCACCCTCCGCCTGGTCAGCGGGCAGGACGCCGACTCCTGGGACCCGGCCCGCTCCTACGCGGGATGGGTCTGGAACGTCCAGCGGCTCTACACCCGCACGCTGATGACCTACGCCGCCGAACCGGGCGAGAAGGGCCTCTCCGTGGTCCCGGACCTGGCCGCGGCACAGCCCGAGGTGTCCTCCGACGGCCGGACCTACACGTTCAGGCTCAGGCCCGGACTCAAGTTCGAGGACGGTACGCCGATCACCGCCGCGGACGTCAAGTACGGCATCGAGCGCGTCTTCGCGCCGGAGATCGTCGGCGGACCGACGTACCTCGTCGACGTCCTGGACCAGAAGCAGAACTATCCGGGCCCGTACAAGGACACCGGGTCGTCGGGCCTGCGGTCCGTCGAGGCCCCCGACGACCTCACGCTCGTCTTCCGGCTGGCCGAGGCCGACTCCCGGTTCCCCTACCTGCTCACCATGGGCGCCACGGCCCCCGTGCCGCGGCAGCGCGACGCCGCCGCCCGGTACGAGACCAGGCCGCTCTCCTCGGGCCCGTACCGGTTCGACTCGTACCAGCCGGGCCGGTCGCTGGTCCTCGTCCGCAACGAGCAGTGGGACCCCGCGACCGACCCGCTCCGCAAGGCCCTGCCGGACCGCGTCGAGCTGAGCATCGAGCCCGATCAGGCCAAGGCCGACGAGCGGCTGCTGGCGGGCACCGCCGATCTGGACGCCTCCCAGGTCGGCCTGGCGCAGGAGACGGCCGCCAGGGTGCTGGCGGACCCGAAGCTGAAGGCCGACGTGGACAACCCGTACAGCGGGTACCTCCGGATGGCCGCGCTGATCTCCGACGCCGCCCCGCTGGACAACGTGAACTGCCGCAAGGCGGTGTTGTACGCGGCCGGCACCAAGGCCCTGCGGACCGCGCGCGGCGGGGAGACGTTCTCCTCGCCGCAGGGCAACATGCTGCCCCCGACGGCCCGGGGCGCCGACTCCTACGACCCCTTCGGCCTGACCGGGGGCGAGCCCCGGCGCGAGGAGGCCAAGGAGGCGCTGCGGGCGTGCGGCAAGCCCGGCGGCTTCACCACGAAGATCGCCGTGAACGGCGGCAACTCCAAGGACCTCCAGGTGGTCGACGTCCTGCAGGGCGACCTCAAGGCCGTCGGCATCACCCTGGAGATCGAGCGGTTCGACAACGTCCCGGCCTACTTCTCCGCCCTGGGCTCTCCCAAGATCCTGAAGGAGAAGGGGATCGGCATGCTCGTCCTCGGGTGGGGGACCGACTTCCCCACCGGCGCGGGCTTCCTCCAGCCCCTCGCCGACAGCGCCCTGAGCAGGACCGAGGGCAACAGCAACTACGCCCGGGTGAAGGACCCCCGGATCGACGAACTGTTCGACCGGGCCTCGGCCGAGACCGACGACGCCGCGGCGACCCGCATCTACCAGGAGATCAACCACCGTGTCACGGACGGCGCCTACTACCTGCCGTTCAGCGCCGAGAAGATCGTCAACCACCGCAATCCGCGGCTGACCAACGTCTACGTCCACGAGGCGTTCAACCTGGTCGACATCCAGGCCCTGGGGGTCGGCGAAGCGCGGTGACGGGCCGGGGCGCGCCCCCGGGCGCCCCGTCCGTGCCCCCGGGCGCCCCGCCCGGAGCGGGGCCCGGGCCCTACGCTCGGTGCGGCACGCCGGACGCACAGCGTGGTGCGTCCGCTCCGTAGCGTCACCGGCCTGCGAAGGTGGGACACGTGAAGGCAATCCGTCGATTCACCGTGCGTCCTGTCCTCCCGGACACCCTCCGACCCCTCGCCGCCCTGGCACGCAACCTGCGCTGGTCCTGGCACGAACCGACCCGCGCCCTCTTCGACTCCCTCGCCCCCGAAGGGCTGCGGGGCGCCGACCCGGTGCGGGTCCTCGGCGCCCTGGAGGCCCCGCGGCTCGCCGCGCTCGCCGCCGACGGCGACTTCCTCGCCCGGCTCGCCGCGGCCGCCGAGGACCTCGACGCCTACCTGCACCGGCCCCGCTGGTACCAGGAGCGCGGCGAGGGCGACGGGCCCGCCGCCCTCGCCTACTTCTCGCCCGAGTTCGGCGTCGCCGCCGCCCTGCCCCAGTACTCCGGCGGGCTCGGCATCCTCGCGGGCGACCACCTCAAGTCCGCCAGCGACCTCGGCGTCCCGCTGATCGGCGTCGGACTGCTCTACCGGCACGGCTACTTCCGGCAGTCCCTCGGCCGCGACGGCTGGCAGCAGGAGCAGTACCCCGTCCTCGACCCCGGCGAGCTGCCCGTCGCCCTGCTCCGCGAGGCCGACGGCACCCCCGCCCGGATCACCCTCGCCCTGCCCGGCGGGCGCAGCCTCCACGCCCACCTGTGGACCGCCCGGGTCGGCCGGGTCCCGCTGCTGATGCTCGACTCGGACGTCGAGGAGAACGCCCCCGGCGAGCGGTCCGTCACCGACCGGCTCTACGGCGGCGGCAGCGAGCACCGGCTCCTCCAGGAGATGCTGCTCGGCATCGGCGGCGTCCGCGCCGTCCGGACGTACACCCGTCTCACCGGCCACCCCGAGCCCGAGGTCTTCCACACCAACGAGGGCCACGCCGGCTTCCTCGGGCTGGAGCGGATCCGCGAACTCCAGGGCGAGGGACTCGACTTCGACGCCGCCCTGGAGACCGTCCGGGCCGGCACCGTCTTCACCACCCACACCCCCGTCCCGGCCGGCATCGACCGCTTCGACCGGGCCCTGGTCGCCCGCCACCTCGGCGACGACGGCGCCCTGCCCGGCCTCGACACCGCCCGGATCCTCGCCCTCGGCGACGAGACCCCGCTCGGTGGCGAGGCGGGCGTCTTCAACATGGCCGCCATGGGCCTGCGGCTCGCCCAGCGGGCCAACGGCGTCTCCACCCTCCACGGCGCCGTCAGCCGGGAGATGTTCGCCGGGCTCTGGCCCGGCTTCGACGCCGGCGAGGTGCCGATCACCTCCATCACCAACGGCGTCCACGCCCCCACCTGGACCGCCCCCGAGGCCGGCCGCCTCGGCCCCGACGCCTCCGACGGCGAGCTGTGGGAGCTGCGCCGCACCCTGCGCACCCGGCTCGTCGCCGACGTCCGGGAGCGGCTGCGGGCCTCCTGGCGGCAGCGCGGCGCCGCCGCCGCCGAACTCGGCTGGACCGACTCCGTCCTCGACCCCGAGGTCCTCACCATCGGCTTCGCCCGCCGGGTCCCCTCGTACAAGCGGCTCACCCTGATGCTCCGCGACAAGGACCGGCTGCGCGCCCTGCTGCTCCACCCCGAGCGGCCGGTGCAGCTGGTCGTCGCCGGCAAGGCCCACCCGGCCGACGACGGCGGCAAGCGGCTCGTCCAGGAACTGGTCCGCTTCGCCGACGACCCCCGGGTCCGGCACCGGATCGTCTTCCTGCCCGACTACGGCATGGAGATGGCCCGCGGCCTCTACCCCGGCTGCGACGTCTGGCTCAACAACCCGCTGCGCCCCCTGGAGGCGTGCGGCACCAGCGGCATGAAGGCCGCGCTCAACGGCTGCCTCAACCTCTCCGTCCTCGACGGCTGGTGGGACGAGTGGTACGAGCCCGAGTTCGGCTGGGCCATCCCCACCGCCGACGGCGCCGCCGCGGCGGACGAGGAGCGCCGCGACGACCTGGAGGCCGCCGCCCTCTACGAGCTGATCGAGCGCCGGGTCGCCCCGCGCTTCTACGACCGCGCCGCCGACGGGGTCCCCGTCGCGTGGACCGCCATGGTCCGCCGCACCCTCGCCGACCTCGGCCCGAAGGTGCTCGCCGACCGGATGGTCCGCGAGTACGTGGAGCGGCTGTACGTGCCCGCCGCCGCGGCCCGCCGGGCGCTCACCCCCGACCGGGCCCGGGAGCTCGCCGCCTGGAAGGCCCGGGTCCGGGCGGCCTGGCCCGGCGTCTCGGTGGACCACGTGGAGATCGGCGACGACCTCGCCGAGGCCGGGGCCGAGCTGGGCGCGACCCCGGTGGTCCGGGTCCGGGTCGCGCTCGGCGGCCTCTCCCCGGACGACGTCGAGGTGCAGGCCGTCACCGGGCGCGTCGACGCCGCCGACACCCTCACCGACACCCGCGCCTCCGGGCTGAAACCGGCCGGCGGGCCGGACCTGGAGGGCCGGCAGCCGTACGCGGGCACCCTGGAGCTCGACCGCACCGGTCCCTTCGGCTGCACCGTCCGCGTGCTGCCCGCCCATCCGCTCCTCGCCGACCCCGCCGAGCTGGGTCTCCTCGCCCTGCCGGCGGACCAGACGGCCGAAGTCGCGGGGGTGCTCCTGAGGTAGCCGGACCCCGGAACCACCTGGTCACGACCGTGCGACGGCCACGCCCCAACGGGGCGTGGCCGTCCGTGCGTTCGGGGCTATCTACAGCATGAGAAGGGCGCTGCGGTTCGGAATCTCAGCCCGTGAACGACGGCTGGGGCGGCCGCCCGCGCTTTGCTAGCGTCTCGAAATGTAAACAATGGATTCCAACATTTGAGACGAGGTGCCGTGGCCAGAAACACCTTGCTGGAGCGGATCTGGGCGGAGCACACCATCGACGGGACCGACGGCGAGCTCGTCTACGTCGACATGCACCTGCTCCACGAGCTGACCTCCCCGCAGGCGTTCGAAGGACTCCGGGAGGCCGGCCGGAAGGTCCGCCGCCCCGACCTCACCATCGCCACCGCCGACCACGACGTGCCCACCCGGAGCCGGCAGCTCTCGCTGAGCGACACCATCGGCCGTCGTCAGCTCGCCCTCCAGATCCGCAACAGCCGGGAGTTCGGCGTCGAGCTGCACCCGATGAACAGCCTCGGCCAGGGCATCGTGCACGTCATCGGCCCCCAGATGGGCCTCACCCTGCCCGGCATGCTGATCGTCTGCGGCGACAGCCACACCGCCACCCACGGCGCCTTCGGCGCGGTCGCCTTCGGCATCGGCACCAGCCAGGTCGAGCACGTCCTCGCCACCCAGACCCTGCGCATCGCCAAGCCGAAGAGCATGCGCGTCCTGCTCCGCGGCACCCCCGCCCCCGACGCCACCGCCAAGGACGTCGCCCTCGCCGTCATCGCCGCCATCGGCACCGACGGCGGCACCGGCCACCTCATCGAGTTCCAGGGCGAGGTCATCGACCGGATGAGCATGGAAGGCCGGATGACCCTGTGCAACATGGCCATCGAGGCCGGCGCGCGCAGCGGCATGATCGCCCCCGACGAGACCACCTTCGCCTACCTGGAGGGCCGCGACCGCGCCCCGAAGGGCGAGGAGTGGGAGCGGGCCAAGGAGGCCTGGAAGACGTACCGCAGCGCCCCCGACGCCGTGTTCGACCACGAGGTCGTCGTCGACGTCGACGGGCTGCGCCCCATGGTCACCTGGGGCGTCAACCCCGGCCAGGCCGTTCCCGTCGACGGCGCCGTGCCCGACCCCGAGGCCATGGAGGACCCCGTGTCCGCCGAGGCCGGCCGCCGCGCCCTCGACTACATGGGCCTGGCCGCCGGCCAGTCGCTCGCCGACATCCCGATCGGCACCGTCTTCATCGGCTCCTGCACCAACGGCCGCATGGAGGACCTGCGGGCCGCCGCCGCCGTCGCCGAGGGCGGCACCGTCGCCGCCGGCGTCACCGCCCTCGTCGTCCCCGGCTCCGAGCTGATCAAGCGCCAGGCCGAGGAGGAGGGCCTGGACCGGATCTTCACCGCCGCCGGCTTCGAATGGCGCAACCCCGGCTGCTCGATGTGCATCGCCGTCAACGGCGACCGGGTCCCCTCCGGCACCCACTCCGCCTCCACCTCGAACCGCAACTTCGAGGGACGCCAGGGCCCCGGCGCCCGCACCCACCTCGTCTCGCCCGAGACCGCCGCCGCCACCGCCCTGCTCGGCCGCCTCGCGAGCCGCACCGAGGTCGTCTGAGCCCCGGCCGCCCACCGGCCGGCCCCGCTCCGGCCGACCCCACTCCGGCCACCCGCACCCCGGCGTGCCCGGAACTCCCCGACAAGGAAACGGACATGGAGAAAGTAGAGGAGATCCACGGCAGGGCCGTCCCCCTGGACGCCTCCGACGTGGACACCGACCAGATCATCCCGGCCGTCTGGATGAAGCGGGTCGAGCGCACCGGCTTCGAGGACGGACTGTTCCAGAAGTGGCGCCGCGACCCCGGCTTCGTCCTCAACCGCCCCGAGCGGGCGGGCGCCACGATCCTGGTCTCCGGCCCCAACTTCGGCTGCGGATCCTCCCGCGAACACGCCCCCTGGGCCCTGCGCGACTACGGCTTCAAGGCCGTCATCGCCCCGAGCTTCGCCGACATCTTCCGCAACAACCTGCCCAACGTCGGCCTGGTCCCCGTCACCCTCGACGCCGGCACCACCCGCGCGATCCTCGACGCCGTCACCGCCGACGCCGGCGCCGAGGTCACCATCGACCTGGTGCGCGCCACCGTCACCTGCGCGGCGGCCGGCGTGACCGACGCCCCCTTCACCATCGACGCGGGCGCCCGCCACCGGCTCACCCACGGCATGGACCTCATCGACCTCGCCGCCGCCGCAGAGGAGGCCATCGCCCGGCACGAGGCGGCCCGCCCGTCCTGGATGCCGCGCACCGACGGACAGGTCGAGGACGTCTTCGAGGACTCGGGGGTGGAGGTCGCATGAGCGCCGAGATCATCGACGAGCACGACGGCGACGGCATCCGCCGGGCCGGCGAGGCGCTGCGCTCCGGCGCCGTCGTCGCCGCCCAGACCGACACCAACTACGGGATCTTCTGCAACCCGTTCCTGGAGCGGACCTGCACGAGCCTGTACGCCATGAAGAAGCGCGACGGCGGCAAGCCGCTCACCCTCTTCGTCGCCAGCCCCGCCGACTGGGTCCGCTGGGGCCGCCGCCCCGAGGGCGTCGACGTCGACGCCCTGGTCGAGCGGTTCTGGCCCGGCCCGCTCAACCTGATCATGCGCAAGCGGGAGATCGTCCCCGCCTGGGTCACCTCCGGCAAGGACACCGTCTCCGTCGTCCACAACGTGAGCCCCGTCCTCAACCTGCTCTCCGTCTACAGCGGACTGCCGCTCGCCGCCACCTCCGCCAACATCAGCGGCACCATGGACGAGGGCCTGGTCACCTTCGACATCGCCCGCGAGCACATCGGCGAGCACGTCGACATCATCGTCCGCGCCGCCGCCCCCTCCGGGGCCACCCGCAGCAGCACCATCGTCAGCCTCCTGGGCACCCCGGCCATCGTCCGCCAGGGCGACCTGGCCGCCGAGGAGATCGCCCCGTACCTGCCGGGGCTGGTGCCGTGAGCGACGCCGCCCCGCACGGCGGCGACGCGTCCGGCCCGGGCCGCCCCGCGGCCCGGGTCCGGACCTACCGCATCGTCTCCCGTGCCTACTTCCACCTCCCGGTGGTCGTGGTCTTCCTCGTCCAGCAGGGCTTCGGCACGGCCGCCACCGCCGCCCTCCTCGCCCTGTACGGCGTCACCGTGGCGCTCGGCGACCACGTGGTCGCCCCGCTCCGCCGCCGCCTCTCCCTGACGGGCTGCCTGGTCACCGGCGAGGCCGTCAAGCTGGCCGGACTCCTCGTCCTGCTCGCCCCGGTCTCCACCGGCACCGCGACCCTCTCCCAGCTCCTGTCCGGCCTCGGCTTCTGCCTCACCGCCGGCACCGACGCGGCCCTCGCCTCCACCCTCCTGAGCGGGGAGCGCTTCCGCCTCCAGGAGGCCCGCACCCAGGCCGGGATGTTCCTGATCTCCTTCGCCGCCGGAGTCCTCGGCGCCGTCGCCTACCAGGGCTGGGACCGGGCCCCCTTCCTGCTCTCCGCGCTCGCCTGCGCCGCGGCCGGCGTCCTCGTCGCGCCCGTCGGCGGCGGACTGCGCGCCGGTACGGCCCCGGCCGCGGCCGACCCGGCCGAGCCCGCCGCGCCCCGGGGCGCGCTGCCCTGGCAGGTACGGCTCTGGGCCTCGTACTACTCCGTCTCCCGCGCCGTCCTGCTCACCACCTACACCTTCCTGCTGCCGCTGCTGCTCTTCTTCGAGGCGGAGCTGTCGGTCCCGCTCTTCGGCGCGATCCTCGGCCTCTACACCCTCTGCGGCCTGCTGTCCGTCCGGCTCTCGCTGGTCTGGCAGCGCCACTTGTCGGCCACCGCCCTCTTCTGGGTGAGCAGTGGCCTCATGGCCGGCGGCCTGCTCCTGCTGGTCCCCGGCGGGCTGCCCGCCACCGCCTGCGGCACCGCCCTCCTGGGCCTCGCCGGCGGCACCGTGCGCCCCACCACCATGGGCTTCCTCGGCCCCGCCATGGCCGGGCTCTCCGACCCGGAGCGCCAGCGCGTCACCCGGGGCCTGGAGCGCCGCCAGGGCCTCGTCCAGGCGGTCCTGCTGCTCGCGGCCGGGCTCTGGACCGGCTCGGGCGGCTCCACCCCGGCGGCCGTCGCCGGCTGCGCCGCGCTGGTGCTCGCCGGCCAGGCGCTCGCCGCCGTGGTCATCGCCCGCCGCCCGGCCGGGGCCGATCCGGCCTCCGCGCCCGAGCCCGCCCGCGCCTGAACCCCCTTCTCCCGACCGGTCGTCCACCTGACGAAGGAGCACCCCGTGCTGACCCGCCCCACCCCGCCCGACCCGTACGCCTTCCTCCCGGCCGTCCCCGCGCTCGCCGTCGACTCCGCCGACGTCCGCCCGGGCGCGCGGCTGGCCGAGGCCCAGCTGGCCGCCGGCGGCAACACCAGCCCCGCGATCGGCTGGGAGCCCGGCCCCGAGGGCACCGCCTCCTACGCGGTGACCTGCATCGACCCCGACGCCCCCACCCCGGGCGGCGTCTGGCACTGGGTCGTCGCCGACATCCCGGCGCACGTCACCGCCCTCCCGGCGGGCGGCGGCGACGGCCTCGGCCGCACCCTCCGCAACGACCTCGGCTCCCTCGACTACGTCGGCGCCGCCCCGCCGCCCGGCGACCGCGAGCACCGCTACGTCTTCGCCGTCCACGCCCTCGGCGTCGCCGAACTCCCCGTCGACGAGCAGACCCCGGCCGCCCTCACCGGCTTCCACCTGACCGTCAACACGCTGGCCCGCGGCACCGTCACCGGCCTCGCCCGCACCGAGGCCTGAGCTTCCGCCTCCCGGGCTCCGGGTTCCCGGGCCTCCGGGGCCCGAGCCCCGCGTCCGGGAGCCCCGGCCCCCGCCCCCGTCCGGGCGCCGGCCGGGCCCCGGACCCCCGACCACCACCCGCGCCACCGCACTCCGAAGGAGCGACACCCCATGCCGAGCAGCACACCGACCACCACGCCGAGAGCCACCTGGCGGGGCGAGCCCGTCCCCGAGGCCCTGGCCGCCCTGTCCGCCCCCGGCGGCCTGGTCGTCTGCGCCACCAAGGTCGGCTACATCCTCATGACCACCGACGGCCGGGGCCTGGAGCGCAAGTTCGACGCCAAGCGCCGCAACCGCAACAAGCCCGGCGTCGTCCTCTGCGCCGACCTGGACCAGCTGAAGGCGCTGGCCGAGGTCAACGAGGAGGTCCTGGCCTTCTACGAGCGCCACTGGGACCAGGACGTCCTGCTCGGCTGCATCCTGCCCTGGCGCCAGGACGCCCTGGACCGGCTGCCCGACGAGACCACCCGCGAACTGGCCCGCGACGGACGCGGCACCAGCTGCTTCGTCATCCGCTTCGGCCGGCCCGCCGAGCAGCTGGTCGAGAAGCTGTGGGCCGAGGGCCGCCTGGTCTTCGCCAGCTCCGCCAACCCCTCCGGCGTCGGCAACCGAGGCCGCGTCGAGGGCATCGGCGGCCGCATCGAGGAGGAGGCCGACTTCATCGTCGCCGCCGACGACTACGTCGCCTCCGTCCAGCCGGGCAAGGACGAGACCACCCGCCACGAACAGGGCGTCATGGTCTCCCTGGTCGACCGCGACGGCGCCCTCGTCCCGGTCCAGAAGGGCGAGCGCTCCGTCTCCCCGGCGCCCGTGCTGATCCGGCGCGGTCTGGACTATCCGGCCATCATGGAGAACCTGGCCGACATCTTCCCCTCGTGGGACTACCGTCACGGCGAGTACTACTGACGCGACCGTCCGTCCGGGAGCGGCGCCACGCCGCCCCGGGCGGACCCACGGGTCCGCAGGTCAGTGGGAGATCGACTCTATGGGGGGAGTTGACATTCGCAATGCAGGCACAGGCCGTATGGCTCGCACCACCGGATGCCACGCCGGAGCAGAGAGCAGCCGAGGAGTGGTCCGAAAGACTTGACGAACTTCTGGAGCGGGTCGGGACGCAGTTCTTCTCCCGCTCGGACCTGAGGCACCGGGCGCAGAAGTACGTGCGCTCGCTCCTCGGCGGAGTCCACCGCGTCGACGCGGACTTCCGCACCACCGCCGACAACAGCGCCTTCTGGCTCCAGCAGCACCTGCTCGGCCGCTCCGTGTGGGACTCCGACGAACTGCGCGACTACATCCAGCGCTACGTCGTGAACGGACTCGCCGACAGCAGCGGCAGCGGCGTCCTCGTCCTCGACGAGGCCGCCTTCAGGAAGAAGGGGAACGCCTCCGCCGGCGTCGCCCGGCAGTACGCGGAGGCCCTGGGCGGCGCCGTCTCCTGCCAGGTCGGCGTGATGGCCTTCTGGTCCACCCGGATCGGCACCGCGCTCGTCGACCGCGAGCTGTACCTGCCGCCGGAATGGGACACCGACCAGGAGCGCCGCCAGCGCGCGCACATCCCCGACGCCGTCGGGCACGTGCCCAAGCAGGAGCTGGTCCGGCGCATCGTCGAGCACTTCCTGGAGCGCGCCCCCCGGACCGCGTCCGCGGGCGCCTGGATCGTCGCCGACACCCGGCTCGGCTGCGACCGGGAACTGCGCGCCTTCCTGGAGGAGCGGGGCGTCCCGCACATGGTGGGCATCCCGCCGTACCACTCCGTCCTGCCGCACCCGGGCTGGCGGCGGGTCTCCCGGCTGGTCCAGCGGTACGCCGAGGACCGCGACTGGGGCCGGCTGCCGGTCGACACGGAACCGGTCGACGCGGGCCGCCCCTGGGAGTGGTGGGTGCGCCGCATCCCGTCCGACCCGGAGCCCCGGCAGTCCGCCGCGCGCCAGATGGCCCGCTGGCTCATCGTGTGCCGGCGGGCGGGGGACAGCCAGCCGCGGCGCTACTTCATCGCCCGCGGCCCGGCGGACGTGCCGCTCGACGACCTGGCCGCCGTCGTCGCCGCCTGGCGCAACAGCCGCGGCGCGCTCGCCGCCGCGGTGGAACGCTGCGGCCTGGAGGCGTACCGGGTGCGCTCCTGGCACGGCTGGTACCGGCACGTCACCCTCGCCCAGCTCGCCGTCGCCTTCCTGGCCGTGCAGGCCGGCGGGCACGCCTGCGGCGAACGCGAGCAGGACCTGCTACCGGGGCGCCGCTGACGGCTCCCGCACCCGCACGAGCGACCGGCACGTCGGCGGAGGACGCCGTCGTGCCGGTCGCTTCGCGGTGCGGCCGGGTGATCAGTCGAGAACCCGCCCCCGGACGCCGTCGAGCCAGCTCGCCTCGTGCGCGTCGGCGGCGGCGTCGTCGCGGAAGGCGTAGGTCTTCAGGAGCCAGCGCAGCCGGGTGGACTCGAAGTGCTGGATGTCCACCATCTGCCGGCTGTGCAGACCGTCCTGGTTGGCGATGACCAGCAGATCGCCGTTCTGGATCCGGTGGTACTGCTCACGGCTCTTGGCGAGCGCGTCCCGGAACTGCCGCAGGGCCTCGTAGTGGGCCGCCGACGAGGAATCCGCCGGAATGGTGCGGGTGTCGTAGTAGCGGAAACTGTGCTCGTTCTCCAGGACCGCGTGGAAATCGGAGACGTCCTGCGTGCGGTTCGAATCCCGGGAGAGTTCGTCGTACGGCGTGACGAACGCCTTCTCGCGCAGCAGCGCCTGATTCTCCTCGGAAATGAACTTCAGGAGTTCCCGGCCGTCGACGTACTTCGTGTAGACGAGGTCGTCGGTGGGGCAGCGCATGCCGAGCAGGGCGAGGTAGTCGGCCCGTACGGGGTGCGCGGTGCGGTCGTTGTGCCAGTACAGCTCCCAGTCCGTCTTCTGCGTCTGGGTGCCGCTGTAGCGGTTGTCGGCGTACACGTCGTGGAAGAAGTCGCCGTTGTTCCGCGTCGCGTAGGACAGCAGCGGGGTGGCGGTGAGCTGGGCGAGGAGTTCGAGCATGCCCTCGCCGACGAAGGTCTGCTTCCGGAGGTACTTGTCGTCGACCGGGTTCTCCTGGTCGAAGACCGGTATGTCGGCGTCCAGCGGGCAGTTGGACAGGACGTGCGCGTAGGTCTCCTTCGCGGCGCGCTGGGCGGCCACCGCCGCGCACGCCGTCATGAACCCCGCGGGCACCCGGCCCTCGGCGATGAGGCGTCCGATCGCCTCGCGGAACTTGTCGTAGTCCTTGTAGGGGTCGGCCCCGAGGAAGGTCAGCGCCTCCGAGAGCGCGTCGCGGTCCGTGTTCGAGAAGGTGTAGATCGCCTTCATGTGGGGAGAGTCCTCGACTTCTTGGGAGAGGCCGCTCCGAATTCTTCGGGCGGCTTCGCGGGCTTTTTTACGTCGACCGGTAGGACCACGGGCCGGCTTGTGGCCTGCTGGGCTGCCACGCGGTCCCGGTCTCGGAGAAACCCTTGTGGGGAACGACTTCAACGTATCCGCGCCGGACGCCGCGGGAAGCATTCCGGGGAAAAGCCGATTCCGGACCTGCCGGAATTCCTCAGTCCGACGGAAAGGCGTCGAGATCTCCGCGGACCCGCCCTTGTGCATTTCCTCCGGGAGAAAGGACGGAACGGCGCCGTCCGCGGCGGACCGCGCGCCCGGCGCGGACGGACGCGGCCGCCCCGAGCGGCCCCCTCCGCCTCCGCCCGCACCGGCCGCCCCTTCGGACCCCGGACGCCCTCGCTGTACCTGGGGCCTCTCGGCTCCGGGAACGACCCGCCTAGGCTGGACCGCATGATCAGGGTGCTGCTGGCCGACGACGAGGCGATGATCCGTGCCGGGGTGCGGGCCATCCTCACCACCGACCCGGGGATCGAGGTGGTCGCCGAGGCGGGCGACGGCCACGAGGCCGTGGAACTGGCCCGGCTGCACCGCCCCGACGTCGCCGTCCTCGACATCCGGATGCCCCGGCTGGACGGCCTCGCCGCCGCCGACGCGCTGCGCCGCGTCCTCCCGGACACGGCGGTCGTCATGCTCACCACCTTCTCCGAGGACGACTACATCGCCCGCGCCCTCGGCGGCGGAGTCGGCGGCTTCCTCCTCAAGTCCGGCGACCCGCGCGAACTGATCGCCGGGGTCCGGGCGGTCGCCGCCGGCGGCGCCGCCCTCTCGCCCACCGTCGCCCGCCGGGTCATCGACACCCTCGGCGGCGAGCGGCTCACCCGCGCCGCCGCCGCCCGCGCCCGGCTCGCCCCGCTCACCGGCCGGGAGCGGGAGGTCGTCTCGCTGCTCGCCGCCGGCTGCTCCAACCAGGAGATCGCCGCCCGCATGCACGTCGTCGAGGGCACCGTCAAGGCCCACGTCAGCGCCGTCCTCGCCCGGCTCGGCCTGCGCAACCGCGTCCAGCTCGCGGTCCTCGCCCACGAGGCCGGTCTGGTCGGCGGGGAGCCCGCGCCGGACCACCGGGACCCGTCCGGTGCCTGAGACCTCCCCGGCCCGCCGGCGCCTGTTCGACCTGGCGCTGTGGCTGCTGCTCTCCGTCCCGGTGCTGCTCCGCTCGGACCCGAACGACGGCGGTTCCTGGCTCCGGGTCGTCGCGGGCGTCACCGTCCTCGGCGGCTGCGTGGCCGTCAGCCGCCGGTGGCCGCTGCTGCCGCTCGCGGTCACGGTCGCCGCGAGCCTGCCCGCCTCCCTGGAGCTGTTCACGCCCTCGTACAGCCTCGCGCTCGTCGCCTTCGGCTACCTCGCCGGGCGGCGGCAGGACCACACCGGGGGCTCGCTCTGGCTGTTCGGCGCGGTGGCGGCGGTCGGGCTGCTCCTCACCCGCCTGACCGGCACCTCCCTCGGTCCCTGGTTCACCCTGCTGCTCGCCCTCGCGCTGGCGATCGTGGCGCCCTGGCTGGTCGGCCGGTACGTCCGCCAGTACGACCGGCTGGTGCGCAGCGGCTGGGAGCTGGCCGACCGGATGGAGCGGGAGCAGGCGGCCGTCGCCGACCGGGAGCGGCTGCGCGAGCGCTCGCGGATCGCCGGCGACATGCACGACTCGCTCGGCCACGACCTGGCGCTGATCGCGGTGCGGGCGGGCGCCCTGGAGGTCGACCCGGAGCTCGGGCCCGGGCAGCAGCGGGCGGCCGGCGAGCTGCGCCGGGCGGCGGCGGAGGCGACCGAGCGGCTGCGGGACGTCATCGGGGTGCTGCGGGAGGAGGGCGCCGGGGCCCCGACCAGCCCGCCGGACGAGACGGTCGGCGAACTGGTGGACCGGGCGCGGGCCTCGGGGCTCGACGTGACGCTGACCGGCGGTGTGCCGGAGCTGCCGGGGATGGCGGGCCGGGCGCTGCACCGGGTGGTGCGGGAGGGGCTGACGAACGCGGCCAAGCACGCGCCGGGCGCCCCCGTGACGGTGGAGTGCCGGGAGGCCGGGGAGCGGGTGACGGTACGGGTGGGGAACGGGCCGGGCGCCGGCTCGGGACCGCCCGCCTCCGGGGGCTCCGGGCTGGTCGGGCTGGACGAGCGGGTGCGGCTCGCGGGCGGCACCCTGAGCCACGGGCCGGTGCGGGGCGGCGGGTTCGTCCTGACGGCGGTGCTGCCCCGGCGGGTGCCGGCGGCGGTGCCGGCCGCGCCGACCTCGGCCCGGGAGCTGGACCGGGCCCGGCGGCGGGTCCGCAAGGACCTGGTGCGGGCGATCTGGATCCCGCTGGCGCTGCTGGCCGCGCTGGCGGTGCTGACGGCGGGGGTGGCGGTGTGGTCGCAGGCCCGCGCGTACCTGGAGCCGGACAACTACGCGCGGCTGCTGGTCGGCCAGGCGTACGCGGAGATCGTGGACGACCTGCCGGACCACGCCCTGGAGACGCTCCCGGCCGGGCTGCCGGCGGAGCCGGCGGGGGCGGACGAGTGCCGCTACTACCGGGCGACGGTCTTCGCCGAGGTCCCGGTCTACCGGCTGTGCTTCACGGCGGGACGGCTGGTCTCGGCCGACGAGCTGCCGTGAGACGGGCGGACGCCCGGGGGGATGGCTCCCTCCGGGCGTCCGCGGTGTCCGTTTCGCGCCGTGCCCTCCGGGTTACGGGAAGGTCAGCTTGAAGCTGTTGATGTAGCCGGTGTCGGCCCCGGCCTTGTCCTGGACGCGGAGCTTCCAGGCGCCGTTGGCGACCTCGGAGGAGGCGTTCACGGTGTAGGTCTGGGCGATGTTGTTGGCGCTGCCGCCGGTCCGGTTGTGCAGGTTGTAGACCGAGCCGTCGGGGGCGACGAGGTCGACGACGAGGTCACCGATGTAGGTGTGGACGATGTCCACGCCGACGGAGAGGTTGCTCGGCGCGTTGCCGGTGACGCCGGTGACGTTGACCGTCGAGGTCACCGCGGCCCCGGGGGAGTCCGGGATGGAGACGTCGGCGGTGTTCTCGAAGACCTTGCCGGTGGGCGGGGTGGTGCCCGGGCGGGTGCCGACGTTGACGGCGGCCCAGGCGTGCTGGACGGCGAGGGCCTCGGTGCTGCCGACGCCGTAGAGCTCCTCGGCCGCCGCGACCGTGCCGGTGCGGGCGCCCGCGTAGTTGGTGGACGAGGTCCACTTGGTGGTGAGGGCCTTGAACCAGATCAGCCGGGCCTTCTCGATGCCGATGCCGGTGACCGGCAGGCCGTCGGAGGTCGGCGAGTCGTAGGTCACGCCGTTGACGGTCTTGACGCCGCTGCCCTCGGAGAGCAGGTAGAAGAAGTGGTTCGCCGGGCCCGAGGAGTAGTGGACGTCGATCGAGCCGATGCCCGAGTACCACGCGTCCTTGGACGAGCCGTCCTTGCTGGGCTTGTCCATGTAGCGGAGCGGGGTGCCGTTGCCGCGGATGTCGATCTTCTCGCCGACGAGGTAGTCGCCCTTGTCGTTGGCGTTGTTGGCGTAGAACTCGACGGCCGCCGCGAAGATGTCCGAGGTGGCCTCGTTGAGGCCGCCGGACTCGCCGCTGTAGACGAGCTTGGCGGTCACCGAGGTGAGGCCGTGGGTCATCTCGTGGGCGGCCACGTCGATGGAGGTGAGCGGCTTGGCGTTGTTGGTGCCGTCGCCGTACGTCATGCAGAAGCAGGAGTCCTGCCAGAAGGCGTTGACGTAGGCGTTGCCGTAGTGGACCCGGGAGTACGCGCCGACGCCGTCGCCGCGGATGCCGCTGCGGCCGTGCACGTTCTTGTAGTAGTCCCAGGTGAGCGCGGCGCCGTAGTGCGCGTCGGCGCCGGCGGTCTCCGGGTTGGAGGCGGTGCCGTCGCCCCAGACGTCGTCCGAGCCGGAGAAGAGCGTCCCGGTGCCGGAGGTGCCCCGGTTGAGGTTGTACGTCTTGTGGTTGCCGCGGCCCGTGTCGGTCAGCGTGTACGAGGGCGCCGTGCCGAGCGTGACCTGGCCGCTGTACTGGGTGTTGCCCGTGCCGTTGTGCACGGCCTGCCACTCGTACAGCTTGGCGCCGGACTTGGCGTCGGTGACGACGTGCAGCTCGTTCGGCGTGCCGTCGTGCTGGAGGCCGCCGACGACGGTCTCGTACGCGAGGACGGGGGCGCCGTTCTGGCCCATCCAGACGACCTTGCGCGGGGCCTGCTCGCTCTTGGTGGCCTTCGAGCCCTCGGCGGCGGCGAGGCCGACGGCCTGCTTCTCCGCGGCGGCGGGGGCGACGGTGGCGGCGAGGTCGACGTTCTTCAGCTCCGCGCGGGAGGACTTGGAGACGCCGGTGGTGGCACCGGCCGCGGACTCGGCCACGATCAGGTCGCCGCCGAGGACCGGGAGGCCCGCGTAGGTGCGCTCGTAGCGCGTGTGGGTGGTGCCGTCGCGGTCCTGGACCACGTCGCGGACGACCAGCTTCTCCTGGCTGCCGAGGCCCAGCTCCTTGGCCGTGTCGGCCTTGACGGCGTCGGCGGCCTTGATCAGCGAGGTGCGCTCGGCCGGGGTGAGGTCGGCGGGCAGCTTGCCGGGGTTGACCTTGCCGGCTGACTGGGCCGCCGCGGGGGCGGCGGCGATGTCGGCGGAGGCGCTGCCGGCCTGGACGCCGACGGCGAGCATGGCGGCGGCGGCGACGAGCGCGCCGGTCGCGGTGGCGCGGCGGCTGGGCGTGGATCTCACGCGGACTCCTTTTGCGAGGGGGGTACCGAGCCGCTGGGTGGGCGGGCCGGGCGTTGCAAGCAGAGCGGTGAAGCACGATCGGGTGATGCGGCGAACGCGGTTGCGAGGAACCGGGGGAGAGACTGGCAGCTACCGCCGGTATCTGTCAGGAGCGCGTCAAGAAGTTGGCCGGAAGTCGTCCGCTGCGCGTAGGGTGGTGTTCGTTAACCGGACGTTTCATCGATCATGGACTGCCCGCCACCCGGCGTTCTCCGTGCGGGAATCCCTCCGCGGACCCTCATCCGGACCCGGCCCCTCCGCCCCGTGTCCCGCCCCTCGGACACGAGCCGCCTTTACCGAGGCGATGGCCGAAAACCTGCGGCTCGAACCCCGTGTTCCGCTCGGAGCCGGGTCCCGGGCGTCCCGCCGTGACGCGTGGCGGCCCGCCACCGGCCCCGTCGGCGCGGCCGGCGACCGGGCGCCGCCCGCGCCGTCACCCCGCCAGGGAGTCCCGCCACGCCCGGTGGAGGCCCGCGTAGCGGCCCTCGCCGCCCACCAGTTCCGCCGGGGTGCCGTCCTCGACGACCCGGCCGGCCTCCATCACCAGGACCCGGTCCGCGACCTCGACCGTGGACAGGCGGTGGGCGATGACCACCGCCGTACGGCCCGCCAGGACCGTGTCCATCGCGTGCTGCACCGCCCGCTCGCCCGGCACGTCCAGCGAACTCGTCGCCTCGTCCAGGATGAGCACCGCCGGATCCGCGAGGAGCGCCCGCGCGAAGGCCACCAGCTGCCGCTGACCCGCCGAGATCCGGCCGCCCCGCTTCCGCACGTCGGTGTCGTAGCCGTCCGGCAGCCCGGCGATGAACTCGTGCGCGCCGATCGCCTTCGCCGCCCGCTCGATCTCCTCCCGGGTGGCGTCCGGGCGGCCGATCGCGATGTTCTCCGCCACCGTCCCGGAGAACAGGAACGCCTCCTGCGTCACCATCACCACCCCGCGCCGCAGCTCCGGCGTCGCCAGCTCCCGCAGGTCCACGCCGTCCAGCAGCACCCGGCCGTCCGTCGGGTCGTAGAAGCGGGCCAGCAGCTTCGCCAGCGTCGACTTGCCCGCGCCGGTCGCGCCGACCACCGCCACCGTCTGCCCGGCCGGGATCCGCAGGGAGAAGCGGGGCAGCACCTCGCCGCCCGTCCGGTAGGCGAACCGCACCCCGTCGAAGACGACCTCCCGGCCCGGCGCCGTCCCGGCCCGCTCCGGCAGCTCCCGCGGCTCCGCCGCCTCCGGCACGCCCGGCTCCTGCGCCAGCAGGCCCGCGATCTTCGCGAGCGACGCGGCCGCCGACTCGTACGAGTTGAGGAACATCCCCAGCCGGTCGATCGGGTCGTACAGCCGCCGCACGTACAGCACCGCCGCCGCCAGCACGCCCAGCTCCAGCGAACCGCCCGCCACCCGGTAGGCGCCCCACAGGCACATCCCGGCCACCGCCGTGTTCGCCACCAGCCGCGAGCCCACCACGTAGCGGGCCATCTCCAGGAGCGCGTCGCCGTTGCTCCGCTCGTGCCGGTGGTTGAGCGACCCGAACTCCGCCCCGTTCGCCCGCTCCCGGCGGAACGCCCGGACCGGCCGGATCCCGTTCATCGTCTCCGCGAACTTCACGATCACCCCGGCGATCGCCGTCGACCGCTCCGCGTACACCGCCCCCGCCCGCCGCCGGTACATCCGCACCAGCAGGTACAGCGGCCCGAAGGAGGCCACCGCCACCGCGCCGATCCCCAGGTCCAGCCAGAGCAGCACCAGCGAGATCGACACGAACGACAGCACCACCCCGATCAGCTCCTGCAACCCCTCCGACAGCAGCTCCCGCAGCGACTCCACGTCCGTCGTCGACCGCGAGATCAGCCGCCCCGAGGTGTACCGCTCGTGGAAGTCCACGCTCAGCACCTGCGCGTGCCGGAAGATCCGCCCCCGCAGGTCGAGCAGCACGTCCTGGTTGATCCGCGCCGCGCCCCGCACGAAGACGTACTGGAGCGCGCCGGCGCCGACCGCGCACAGCAGGTAGCCCGCCGCCACCGCGACCAGCGGCCCGTGGTCCCCGGCCCGGAAGGCCGGCACCCCCCGGTCGATCGCGTACGCCACCAGCAGCGGGCCCGCCTGGACCGCCGCCTCCTTCACCAGCAGCACCAGCGCCGCCACCGCCACCCGGAACCGGTGCGCCGCCAGCAGCGAGCGCAGCAGCGCCCCGGTCGCCCCGCGCGGCGCCGGCAGGTCGTCCCGGTCGAACGGATCGCCCGGCCCGGACCCCTCCTCCCCGGCCGCCCGGGCGTCCTCCGCCGGCTGCGCGAGCGTGGTCTCCGTCATCGCTCCCCGTCTCCCGTCCCCACGGGTTCCCCGCCCGTGGACGCCCCCGACATCAGCCAGGCGTACTCGGCGCTGCTCCGCAGCAGCTCCTGATGGGTGCCGACCGCCGCGATCCGGCCCTCCGACAGCAGCGCCACCCGGTCGGCCAGCATCACCGTCGACGGCCGGTGCGCCACGACCAGCGCCGTCGTCTCCTTCAGCACCTCGCGCAGGGCCGCCTCCACCCGCGCCTCGGTGTGCACGTCCAGCGCCGACAGCGGATCGTCGAGCACCAGGAAGCGCGGCCGGCCGACGACCGCCCGGGCCAGCGCCAGCCGCTGCCGCTGCCCGCCCGACAGGCTCAGCCCCTGCTCCCCGACCCGCGTCCCGGCGCCCTCGGGCAGCCGCCCGACGAAACCGTCCGCCTGCGCGATCCCCAGCGCCCGCTCCAGCTCCGGCGCCCCGGCCGCCGCGTCCGCGCCCATCAGCACGTTCTCGCCGACGCTCGCCGAGAACAGGGTCGGCTCCTCGAAGGCCACCGACACCAGGGTCCGCAGCCGCTCCCGCTCCATCAGGGCGATGTCCTCGCCGTCCAGCAGGATCCGCCCCCCGTCCGCCTCGTGCAGCCGGGGCACCAGCGCGGTCAGCGTGGTCTTGCCGGAGCCGGTGGCCCCGACCAGCGCCAGCGTCTCGCCCGGCCGCACGTGCAGGTCGATGCCCCGCAGCACCGGCGGCGACCCGTCCGGCGCGTCCGGGTACCGGAACGACACGCCCTCGAACCGCAGTCCGTCGGCGGCCCCGTCCGCCGGCGGGCCGCCCGCGGGGGCGTCCCGCTCCTCCTCCGCGTCCATCACCTCGAAGTACCGCTCGGTCGCCGTCACCGCCTCCTGGCTCATCGCGAGCAGGAAGCCGATCGAGTCCACCGGCCAGCGCAGCGCGAGCGCCGTCGACAGGAAGGCCACCAGGGTGCCCGCCGACAGGTCGCCGTCCGCGACCCGCACGGAGCCGAGCACCAGCGCCGTGCCGATCGCCAGCTCCGGCAGGACCGTGATCAGCGCCCAGATCGTGGCGAGCAGCCGCGCCTTGGACAGCTCCGTGGAGCGCAGCAGTTCCGCGAGCCGGCGGAAGGACTCCGCCTGACTGCGGTTCCGGCCGAAGCCCTTGACGATCCGGATGCCGAGGACGCTCTCCTCCACCACCGTCGTCAGATCGCCCACCTGGTCCTGCGCGCGCCGCGCCACCACCCCGTACCGCCGCTCGAAGTACGAGCAGAGCACCGTCACCGGCACCACCGGCGTCAGCAGCACCAGGCCGAGCGACCAGTCCTGGGCGAGCAGCAGCGCGCAGCCCGCCACGATCGTCACGCCGTTGACGACCAGGAAGGTCAGCGGGAAGGCCAGGAACATCCGGACGATCATCAGGTCCGTGGTGCCGCGCGACAGCAGCTGCCCGGAGGCCCACCGGTCGTGGAAGGCGATCGGCAGCCGCTGGAGCCGGCCGTACAGGTCCTCCCGCATCCGCGCCTCGACCGAGGAGAGCGGCCGGGCCACCAGCCACCGCCGCAGGCCGAACAGCACGGCCTCGGTGATCCCGAGCAGCAGCAGGTAGAGCGCCCCCAGCCACACCCCGCCGGGGTCCCGGTCCGCGACCGGGCCGTCCACCAGCCACTTCAGGACCAGCGGGATGACCAGCGACAGGCAGGAGGCGACGACCGCGACGGCGGCGGCGGTGAAGAACCGCGCGCGCACGGGCCGGACGTACGGCCAGAGCCGCAGCAGCACGCTCACCGCCGAAGGGCGGGCGGGGCGGTCCTCGGGGGTGACAGGTTTCTCGGGCATCAGGTCCGACCCTACGAGTCACCACTGACACGCCTCACCCGATTTTCGCCGCGGAGCCCCTCCCGCGACCGGCGCGCCCGCCCCCCTCCGTAGGATCCCTGCCCTGTGCACGCATCAGGGGTGGGGAGTTACACCATGAGGACCCGGCAGAGATTCCGCGCGGCCGTCGCCGCGCTGCCGCTGCTGCTCGCCGTCGCCGGCTGCGAGAGCGGCGCCGAGAAGGCGGACGGCCCGGGGAGCGACGGCGCGACCCCGACCGCCTCCGCCTCCCGGCTGTCCGTCTTCGACGTGCCCGTGCAGAAGCAGCCCGCCGCGGCGGGGAGCGTGCTCGCGGACAGCGGGACGGCCCGCTTCACCACGACCGTCACCTACACGACGGCCGGGGGAAGGGCCGTGGAGCGGACCACCGGTGTCCTCGACTGGCGGAAGGACGCCGCCCGCGCGGAGCGGGTCCGCCAGGTGCCGGCCGGCTTCCCCGCCGCCGTCGCCGACGACCTGGGCCTCACGCCCGGCCTGACCGAACGGCACCGGTTCGCCGTCGAGGGGAACGAGGTCGGGTACCTCCCGGAGGGGGGCACCTGGCTGCGGTACGCCGCCTCCGACCCCAAGGAGTTCGCCGACGCCGCCGGTGGCCTCCTCGACCACGCGGGCGACGCCGCCCCGTGGGGGCGCACCCTCGCCGAGGTGCTGAAGGTGTCCTTCGCCCTCGACGACGAGGCGCTGCCGGGCGGCGGGCGCCGCTACCGGACGCAGGTCGACGGGCTGACGGCGCGGAGCGCACTGCCTTCCGCCGTCGCCGGACGCGTGGACGGGCAGGGCCCCACGCAGTCGGTCGTCGTCGACCTCGACCGCCAGGGCCGGCTCGTCCGGGCCGAGGCGGACTTCGGGAAGCTGCTCGCGGAGCTGCACGGCGGCGGGGGGCTGACCGGGCTGACCGGGCTCCGCGTCGAGCTCGCCCTCACCGGGCACGGCGGTCCGGTCACCGCCCTCGTCCCCGCCACCGAGCGCTTCGAGGCGGCGAAGTCGGTGCTCACGGCGATCGGGGAGGTGAAGCCGGGCGCCTGCGCTTCCACCGACACCGGCCTCGGCCACGCCGGCCTCGTCCGTGTCGTCCCCTGCGGCGGGGACGCCGACCTCAGGGTCTTCGGACAGCAGCGGATCGACGAGACCGTCCGGAACGCCGACCCCGAGGGGCTGGGCGACCGGTTCGCCGCCGACCGGTGCCGCGACGATCTGGGCGCGGCCCCTGCCGCGTGGACCGCCGGAGCCCGGCCCGCCGGCACGTTCCGGGTCTTCGGCGGCGAGAAGCTCGGCTACGGCTACACCGGCCCCGACGCCTCCGTCCGCGGCGACTTCACCTGCTACGTGAAGCTCCGCTGACGCCCCGCGGGCGGCCCCCTCACCCCGCCACCCGCAGCAGCACCACCGACCGCGCCCCCACCTCCAGCACCGTCCCGCCCGGGTGGAGCGTGGCCGGGGGCGTGGTCTGGTCGTCGAGGGCGGTGTCCAGGACGCGTTCGTAGGTCCGGGCCCAGGGCGGGCCAGGGAGGCGGAAGTCCAGGGGGCCGGGGCCCGCGTGGAGGACGGCGAGGAAGCTGTCGTCGAGGACCTGCTCGCCGCGCTCGTCCCGGCCCGGTATGTCCCGCCCGGACAGGTACAGGGCGAGCGTGGCGGAGGGGGCGTACCAGTCCCGCTCGGTCATCTCGGTGCCGTCGGGGCCGAACCAGGCGAGGTCCCGCAGCCCGTCCGCGCCCTGCGGCCGGCCGGAGAAGAAGGCGCGCCGGCGCAGCACCGGGTGGCGGTGGCGCAGGTCGAGCAGCCGCCGCGTCATGGCGAGGAGCTGGGCGCGGCCGGGGTCGTCCGGGAGCGACCAGTCCAGCCAGCTCGTCTCGTTGTCCTGGCAGTACGCGTTGTTGTTGCCGCCCTGGGTGCGGCCCATCTCGTCGCCCGCGACGAGCATCGGCACCCCGGTGGAGAGCAGCAGCGTGGTGAGCAGGTTGCGGAGCTGGCGGAGCCGGAGGGCGCCGACCTCCGGGTCGTCGGTCTCGCCCTCCGCCCCGCAGTTCCAGGAGCGGTTGTCGTGGGTGCCGTCCCGGTTGCCCTCGCCGTTGGCCTCGTTGTGCTTGCGCTCGTACGTGACGAGGTCGCGCAGGGTGAAGCCGTCGTGGGCGGTGACGAAGTTGACGGAGGCGTAGGGGCGGCGGCCGCCCCAGGCGTAGAGGTCGCTGGAGCCGGAGAGCCGGTAGCCGAGGTCCCGGACGTCGGGCAGCGCGCCGCGCCAGAAGTCCCGTACGGCGTCCCGGTAGCGGTCGTTCCACTCGGTCCACAGGGGTGGGAAGGAGCCGACCTGGTAGCCGCCGGCGCCCACGTCCCAGGGTTCGGCGATGAGCTTGACCCGGCGCAGCACCGGGTCCTGGGCGATGACCGCGAGGAACGGCGAGAGCATGTCGACGTCGTGCATGGAGCGGGCCAGCGCGGCCGCCAGGTCGAAGCGGAAGCCGTCGACGCCCATCTCGGTGACCCAGTAGCGCAGGCTGTCGGTGATGAGCCGGAGCACCTGCGGCTGGACGACGTGCAGGGTGTTGCCGCAGCCGGTGTAGTCGGCGTACCGGCGGGCGTCGGACTGGAGCCGGTAGTAGCCGCGGTTGTCGATGCCCTTGAGCGACAGCGTCGGCCCGAGCTCTCCGGCCTCGGCGGTGTGGTTGTAGACGACGTCGAGGATCACCTCGATGCCGGCCGCGTGCAGCGCCCGCACCATCCGCTTGAACTCGCCGACCTGCTGCCCGGTGGTGCCGGAGGAGGAGTAGCCGGCGTGCGGGGCGAAGTAGCCGATCGAGTTGTAGCCCCAGTAGTTGGTGAGGCCGCGGCGCAGCAGATGGTCCTCGTGGGCGAACTGGTGGACCGGCAGCAGCTCGACGGCCGTCACCCCGAGCCGTACGAGGTGGTCGACCGCGGCCGGGTGGGCGAGGCCCGCGTAGGTGCCCCGCAGGTGCTCGGGGATGCCCGGGTGGCGGGCGGTGAAGCCCTTGACGTGCACCTCGTAGATGACCGAGTCCTGCCAGGGCGTCTTGGGCCTGCGGTCGTCGGACCAGTCGTCGTCGTCCCGCACGACGACCCCCTTGGGGACGTGCGGGGCGGAGTCCCGCTCGTCGCGGACGGTGTCGGCGACGTGCTGCTGCGGCCAGTCCCGCACGTGGCCGTAGACCTCGGCGGGCAGCCGGAACTCGCCGTCGACGGCCCGCGCGTAGGGGTCGAGGAGCAGCTTGGCCGGGTTCCAGCGGGCGCCGGTCCACGGGTCCCAGCGCCCGTGCGCCCGGTAGCCGTACCGCTGGCCGGGGCCGACGCCGGGCACGAAGCCGTGCCAGATCTCGTGGGTGAGCTCGGTCAGCGGCAGCCGGGTCTCGGTGCCGTCGGGCGCGAAGAGGCAGAGCTCCACCGCCTCGGCGCCGCCCGCCCACAGTGCGAAGTTGGTGCCCCGGGTCCCGTCGGGGCCGGTCCGGCAGCGGGCCCCGAGCGGGGTGGGCGTCCCCGGCCACACCGGGGGCGCGGTCCGTTCCGGCGCGTGCTCCGGTACCGCCTGCTGTTCGGCTGTGCTCGACACCGCCCTGGCCTCCCGCGGCTCCGGCGGGGCCCGCGTGACGGGGCGGGGGCGTCCCGGCCCCTGCCCCGCGCGTCCTCCCGCACCTGGTGTACTCCCGGTCCTCCTCCCTGTTCTGCCCGCGCGGCCGTCCCCCCAACATGGCCCGCACGGACGTTTCCCCTGGAGGGGGGTCGTCGTTGGGCCACGCGTGACACGTGTACGGGAACGGGCCGGGCAACTCCTCGCGGTGGCGGGGCTCCTCGTGGGTCTCGCCGGCTGCACCGGATCGGACGGGGAAGGAGGCGTCGGCCCGGGTCTGCCGGGCGGTGCGAGGGCCCCCGGGGACGTGATCCGGGTCAGCCCGGAGGACGGCAGCCGGGCGGTCCCCGCGGACGGGCCGCTGGAGGTGCGGGTCGACAGCGGGCGGCTCGAACGGGTGAGCGTGACCCAGGTGGCGGACGGGCGCCGTTCGGCCGTCCGGGGCACGTTCTCGGCCGACGGGCTGCGCTGGCGGCCCTCCGACGGCACCCGGCTGGCGCTCGCCGCGAAGTACAGCGTGGACGCGGTGGCGCTCGACGCGCACGGCCGCCGCTCGGCCCGGCACACCACCTTCACCACGGTGGTGCCGGAGAGCCGGTTCATCGGCTACTTCACGCCGGAGAACCGCTCCACGGTCGGCGCCGGCATGATCGTCTCCTTCGGCTTCAACCGCCCGGTCGAGAACCGGGCCGCGGTGGAGCGGGCCATCCGGGTCACCGCCGATCCGCCGGTGGAGGTGGTCGGCCACTGGTTCGGCAAGGAGCGGCTCGACTTCCGCCCCGCCGAGTACTGGGCGGCCGGCACGAAGGTGACGGTCGAGCTCGGGCTGCGGGACGTCGAGGGCGCCCCCGGCGTCTACGGCATCCAGCGCAAGACGGTGGGCTTCACGGTCGGCCGGTCCCAGGTCTCCCTGGTCGACGCCGCCGCCCACACCATGGAGGTCCGCCGGGACGGGCGGCTGCTCGCCACCCTGCCGATCACCGCGGGCGCGCCGAAGACCACCACGTACAACGGGAAGATGGTGGTGACCGAGCTGTACGACGTGACCCGGATGAACGGCGCCACGGTCGGCTTCGGAGGCGAGTACGACATCAAGGACGTGCCGCACGCCATGCGGCTCACCGAGTCCGGCACCTTCATCCACGGCAACTACTGGGCCGACGCCTCCACCTTCGGTTCGGCCAACGTGAGCCACGGCTGCGTGGGGCTGCGGGACGTGAAGGGCGGCGGCGCCGACACCCCGGCGGGCTGGTTCTTCGACCGGAGCCTGATCGGCGACGTCGTCGAGGTGGTCAACTCCAAGGACCGGAAGGTCGCCCCGGACAACGGCCTGGGCGGCTGGAACCTGGACTGGAAGGGCTGGAAGGAGGGTTCCGCCCTCCGCTGACCCGGACCGGGCCCCGCTCCGGCCCCGGGACCCCGCCCGGGACCCCGCTCCGGCCCCGGTCACGGGGCCGTACGCGTGCCGCTCCCCGCCCGCCTCCGGTCCCGTGCCAACTGGGACTGAACGGTGACATTCGCGTGGAACTTTCGTGTCGTCCGGTGTGATTATCTAGCGCCGTGCGCGGGACGTGCGTACAGGGGGTGGGGCCCGGCCGGCAGCCGGGTCGTGCGAGGGGAGAAGACCATAGTGAACGGGCAGCCGATATCGGGGACGTCGGCGAGGCGCCGGGGCGTCCGCCTCGGGGCCCTGGCCACGGGGGCACTGCTGCTGGTCCTGACCGCCTGCGGCGGCGACCCGGCGAAGGACGACGCGGGAAGCGCCGGCGGGGCGGGCGGCCAGAAGACCGCGGCCCCGGACAACGCCGCCTCCCAGGCGGTCGTGACCGTCCTGCCGAAGGACGGCGCCGACTCGGTCGCCACCAGCGGGGCCCTCAAGGTCACCGCCGAGCAGGGCAAGCTGACGACCGTGACCGTCGCCGACTCCAAGGGCGGCGCGGTCGAGGGGAAGATCTCGGCGGACGGCGCGAGCTGGGAGCCGCTGGCCCACCTGTCGGGCGGCACCCAGTACAAGGTCCACGCGATCGCCGAGGACGCCGAGGGACGCGAGTCGGCGAAGGACACCACCTTCACCACCCTGGTCCCGAAGAACACCTTCATCGGCCACTACACGCCGGAGGCCGGGACGACCGTCGGCGTCGGCATGCCGGTCTCCATCAACTTCACCCGGGGCATCACCGACCCCGAGGCCGTGGAGAAGGCCATCAAGGTGACGGCCGAGCCGGCCGTCGAGATCGAGGGCCACTGGTTCGGCAACGACCGCCTCGACTTCCGTCCCGAGGAGTACTGGAAGGCCGGGACGAAGGTCACCGTCGAGCTGAACCTGGACGGCGTCGAGGGCCGCCCGGGCGTCTACGGCAAGCAGAAGAAGACGTACTCCTTCACCATCGGCCGCCGTCAGGTCTCCACGGTCGACGCGAGCGCCAAGACGATGAAGGTCGAGCGCGACGGCAAGATCATCAAGACCCTGCCGATCACCGCGGGCGCCCCGTCCACGACCACGTACAACGGTCAGATGGTCATCAGCGAGAAGTACAAGGTGACCCGGATGAACGGCGCCACCGTCGGCTTCGGCGGCGAGTACGACATCAAGGACGTGCCGCACGCCATGCGCCTGTCCACCTCCGGCACCTTCGTGCACGGCAACTACTGGGCCCCGAAGTCCACCTTCGGCTCCCAGAACGTCAGCCACGGCTGCGTCGGCCTCTCGGACACCCGGGGCGCGGGCGACGGCTCCACCCCGGCCGCCTGGTTCTTCGACCGCTCGATCATCGGTGACGTCGTCATCGTGAAGAACTCGAAGGACAAGCAGATCAAGCCGGAGAACGGCCTGAACGGCTGGAACATGACCTGGTCGGAGTGGACCGCGTAGGTCCCTCCCCGCCCGTACGGGCCCGGTGCCGAGCGCTCTGTGAGCAACGGCACCGGGCCCGTCGCCGTTAACGGCCACTAACCTCTCTCCCATGACTGTGAACCTCGAAGTCGCCGACGGCGTCGGCACGATCCGCCTCGACCGTCCGCCGATGAACGCCCTGGACATCGCCACCCAGGACCGGCTGCGCGAACTGGCCCAGGAGGCCACCGACCGCGACGACGTGCGGGCCGTGGTCCTCTACGGCGGCGAGAAGGTCTTCGCGGCCGGCGCGGACATCAAGGAGATGCAGGTCATGGACCACGTGGCCATGATCGAGCGGTCGCGCGCGCTCCAGGACTCCTTCACCGCCGTCGCCCGCATCCCCAAGCCGGTCGTCGCCGCCGTCACCGGGTACGCCCTCGGTGGCGGCTGCGAGCTCGCCCTCTGCGCCGACTACCGGATCGCCGGCGACAACGCCAAGCTCGGCCAGCCCGAGATCCTGCTCGGCCTGATCCCCGGCGCCGGCGGCACCCAGCGGCTCTCCCGCCTGATCGGCCCCTCCCGCGCCAAGGACCTCATCTTCACCGGCCGGATGGTGAAGGCCGACGAGGCGCTCACCCTCGGCCTGGTCGACCGGGTGGTCCCGGCCGCCGAGGTCTACGAGCAGGCGCACGCCTGGGCCGCGAAGCTCGCCCAGGGCCCGGCGGTGGCGCTGCGCGCCGCCAAGGAGGCGATCGACCAGGGCCTGGAGGCCGACATCGACACCGGCCTCGCCCTCGAACGCACCTGGTTCTCCGCGCTGTTCGCCACCGCGGACCGCGAGACCGGCATGCGCAGCTTCGTCGAGGAGGGCCCGGGCAAGGCCAAGTTCGCCTGACCGTCGGCCGGGCACCACCCGATCCGACGGACCGTCACGGCGACGCGCCGTCCCGCGGGGGCCATTCCACCGGAACGGCCCCCGCGATCCGTTTCCTGCGGCCATGATGGGGGGCATGGCGGGCCTGGAGAGCAGGGAACAACCACGGCAGGGCGGCGTGCCCGCCGCCCGGTGGGCACCGACCCCGGAGGACGAGGAAGCCCTCGAGGCGATGGCCCGGTACGGCAACCCGGCGGAGGTCGACGTCCGGCTGGACTCGCTGCCGGAGTCGGCCAGGATCGCCCGCCGGATGACCCGCTACGTGGTGCTCCGGCAGTGGGGGCTCGGCCCGACCCTCGCCGAGCACGCGGTCCTGCTCGTCTCCGAACTGGTCGGCAACGCGGTCCGGCACACCGGCGCCCGGGTCTTCGTGCTGCGCGCCCAGCGACGTCCGGGCCGGATCCGGATCGAGGTCCGCGACCCCTCGCGCGGCCTGCCCTGTCTGATGCCGGTGGCCGAGCTCGACGTCAGCGGCCGGGGCCTCTTCCTCGTCGACAAGCTCTCCGACCGGTGGGGCGCGGACCTCGGGCCGCGCGGCAAGACGACCTGGTTCGAGATGCGGGTCACCGACCGCTGAACGCACGGAAGCCCCCGTGCGCCGTGGTGGGGCTGCTGGGGGCTTCCGTGTGATGCGCCGTGGACGGGGGGGTGTATCCACGGCCGCAGAGGCGACCTGGCCCGGGTCAATGGGGGTCGTGTCATCGACTATGACAGATGGCGGGCCACCCCGCCAAACGCCCATATCGCCATCAACGCGGACATTGATGCACGTTTTAACTGTGAATCGTTGGTGACGTGCAGCACCCGCCTTGCAAACTGTGAATGGCTATGCGGTTCATCGGTTGTTTCCCTCGATCATCCACATGCTGGACGGCCGGGGCGTGGCCTAGAGCGCGGTGAGCAGCGCCTCCGACGCCACCGGCCGGTACCCCGACGCCTGGAAGGTCCGCACGCTCCGCGCGTTGCCCGGCGACTGCTGCGCCCACACCACGGAATCCGGCGTCAGGTGCCGCGCCGCCGTCGCCAGCGCCCGGCCGAGCCCCCGGTGCCGCACGTCCTCGTCCACCTCGACCGCCGCCTCCATGCGTCCGGCCACCCCGCGCCCCAGGATCAGCACGCCGCCGTCCGCCGCCCACACCCGGACCTCGTCCCGGTACTTCAGCGCCCGCGCCACCCGCGGATGCTCCGGATCCTCGATCTCCCGCAGCTGCACCGGCGGCGGGCCCGGCAGGGCGCCGGCGACCGTCAGCAGGTCGACGGTGTTCATCCGCCGGCCGGTCCGCGCCATCAGCCGCACCAGGAAGCCCGGGTTCATGCTCGCCGCGAGCGGATCGCTCCCGGTCGCGGCCAGCTCCGCCCGCACCCACTCCGGATCGACGTCGGCGAAGACCACCGAGTGGGCCGTGAAGGCCAGCACCCCGGCGTCCCGCGCGTCCGGCTGCGGGACCACCGTCGTCCCGCCGTCCATGGCGGGGAACTCCCCGCGCGCCGCCGCCTCCAGTATCCGTCTCACGTCACCGCTCATACCGCCATCATCGGCCACCCGCCCGGCCAGCTAATCTGACCCCCGTCAGAACAGCACCGAGAAGGGGCGGAAGCAGTGGCGGACATCGAGTCGGCACGCACGGCATTCAACCGGTACGACGTGGACGGGGACGGCTTCATCACCGCCGCGGAGTACAAGAGCGTCATGGCCCAGCTGGGTGACTTCAACGTCACCGAGACGGTGGCCGAGGCCCTCATCAAGCAGCGCGACGACAACGGCGACGGCCGTCTGTCGTGGGACGAGTTCTGGTCCCACCTCAGCAAGGCGTGACCCGGGCCTGACCGGTCCACGGGGCCGGGCCGGGCGGCGTTCACCCTGAGTTGCCGCCCGCCCCGGGCTCGGTGACGATCGTCCGGTGACGCTTCCCGGACCCCTCGGCACCCCGAACCGTCCGACCGCCGCGGCCGTCGCCGCCGCCACGGTCCTCGCCGCCGTCCTCGCCGTCGCCCTCCTCGGCGCCGGCCTCGCCCGCGCGGGCACCGGCGAGCTGCGCATACCCGCGGCCGGCGCGACCACCCTCCTCAGGGTGTTCCTCCTGGCCGGCCTCGCCCTCGCCGCCGGCGAACTCGCCGGCACCCGGCTCGCCGGCCCCGGCCCGCTGCCGCGCCCGCTGGCCGTCCCCGGCGCCCTGCTCGCCGCGGCCGCCTCCACCGGCCTCCTGCTGCTCCTCGCCGCCGTCAGCGGCCTGAGTCTCCCCGTCGTCTACGGGCTCCGCGAGGGCCGGCTGCTGCTCGTCACCGCCAACGCCTGCCTGCTCGCCGCGGTCTGCGCCGCCTCCCGCCGCCCGGCCCTGGCCGCCCTCCCGCTCGCCGCCGCGATCGTCGCCGAGGCGCTGCGCGCCCACCCCGAGACCGCCGGCTTCGGCGTCGGCACCGGACTCACCGTCGTCCACCTCACCGCCGCCTCGCTCTGGACCGGCGCGCTGCTGCACGTCCTGCGGGTGCTGCGGCTGCGCGGCGGCGGGCGCGAGGTGTTCCTGCGGTACGCCCGCATGGCCGCCTGCGTCTTCGCGGCCCTCGTCGTCACCGGCACCGCGTCCACGCTGCGCCGGCTGCCGCCCGAGGTCGTGCTCTCCACCGCGTACGGCCGGGTCCTGCTGGTGAAGCTCGCCCTCTTCGGCGGGGCCGGCCTGCTGGCCCTGGCGGCCCGCTCCCGGCTGCTGTCCGGCGCCGACGCGCGGCCCCCGGCCCGGGTGGAACTCTCCGTGCTCGCCGTGATCGTGGCGCTCTCCGCGCTGCTCACGGTGGTGCCGGACCCGCGCTGGCCGCTCTTCTGACGGTCAGTCGCGCGCCACGAGCACGGCGGTGCCGAACAGCGCCAGGGCCGCAGGGAGCCCCACGGCGGCCCGTACGGCCTCCGCGGAGGTCCCGGCGGCAGTCAGGGCCGCGCCGAGCACCGCCAGGGCCGTCAGGACGGCCGCCGCCCAGCCGTACTGCCGCTGGTCGTAGAGCCGGGCCAGCGGGAAGAAGTGCAGGCCGACGGCGAGGCAGATCCCGACCGGGATCCACTCCGGGCGCCCGGCCGCGTTCGAGCCCGCGACGACGCCCACGATCGCGGCCGCCTCGGCCGCGTTCACGATCCCGATCCCGCGGTTCCACCGCTCCGGCAGCCGCACGGGCCGGTTCACCGCGCCCGCCGTGCCCCGGAACCCGGCGGCCAGCGTCGCGACCGCCAGGACCGCCCCCAGCACCCCGACGACCACCGGGCCGGGGGCCGGCAGCCCGGAGCCGCCCGCCAGCGCCCACACCGTCCCGAAGACGGAGAGCACGACGACCCCGCGGCGGCGCAGGGTGCGGGTCAGGGCGAGGCATTCGGCATCCGTGGTCACGGTCATGGCCGGACCCTACCGACGGAATCCGGCCGGGTCCCGGGTTTCCGGACATCCGTACGAGGGATTGGCCTAGACCTATTGCCCGGGTCATGCCGCGCCGATACGTTTCCCCCGGCTGCGCAGCCGGCACGAACAGCACGGCACCATCCCGCACCGCATCGCATCGTTCATTTCAGGAGGACATGCCATGTACCGTCGCGCCGCCGCCGCACTCGCCACCGCGGCCACCGCCGGGGCCCTCGCCCTCGGCGCCGCCGGCACCGCCGAGGCCGCGGGCCCCGGCTTCTACCCGCGCAGCCACCACTCCTCGTACGCCGAGTGCCAGGCCGCCGGCCAGGCCGGAGAGGCGTTCTGGGGCAAGATCTACTTCTGTGAGCCCTTCACCTCCACCCGCCCGGACGTCATCGTCCTCTGGGTCCGCTACTGACCCGCACGCCCCCTGACCCACGACGGAACGGCCGGTCCCGTGGGGGCGGGACCGGCCGTTCCGTCACGTGCGCGCGCGTGCGCTCAGCACTCGATGATGTTCACCGCGAGACCGCCGCGGGCGGTCTCCTTGTACTTCACGCTCATGTCGGCGCCCGTCTCCTTCATGGTCTTGATGACCTTGTCGAGGGAGACCAGGTGGCTGCCGTCGCCGCGCATCGACATCTTCGCCGCCGTGACGGCCTTGACCGCCGCCATGCCGTTCCGCTCGATGCACGGGATCTGCACCAGGCCGCCGACCGGGTCGCAGGTCAGGCCCAGGTTGTGCTCCATGCCGATCTCGGCCGCGTTCTCCACCTGCTCGGGGGAGCCGCCCAGGACCTCGGCGAGGGCGCCCGCCGCCATCGAGCAGGCCGAGCCGACCTCGCCCTGGCAGCCGACCTCGGCGCCGGAGATCGAGGCGTTCTCCTTGAAGAGCATGCCGACCGCGCCCGCCGCGAGCAGGAAGCGGACGATGCCGTCCTCGTCGGCCCCGGGGACGAAGTTCATGTAGTAGTGCAGGACGGCGGGGATGATGCCGGCCGCGCCGTTCGTCGGGGCGGTGACCACCCGGCCGCCCGCGGCGTTCTCCTCGTTCACCGCCATCGCGTAGAGAGTGATCCACTCCATCGCGTGCGCCTTCGGGTCGCCCTCGGAGCGCAGCTTGCGGGCGGAGGTCGCGGCCCGGCGGCGGACCTTCAGACCGCCCGGCAGGATGCCCTCGCGGGACATGCCGCGCGAGACGCAGGCCTGCATGACCCGCCAGATCTCCAGCAGGCCCGCGCGGATCTCGTCCTCGGTCCGCCAGGCCTTCTCGTTCTCCAGCATCAGGGAGGAGATCGACAGCCCGGTCTCCTTGGCGAGGCGGAGCAGCTCGTCACCGGTGCGGAAGGGGTACTTCAGGACGGTGTCGTCCGGGATGATCGGGTTCTCGCCGGCCACCGCGTCCTCGTCCACGACGAAGCCGCCGCCGACCGAGTAGTACGTCTTCTCCAGGACGAGCCCGCCCTCGGCGTCGTACGCGAAGACCGTCATGCCGTTGGCGTGGTACGGGAGCGCCTTGCGCCGGTGCAGGACCAGGTCGTCGTCGAAGGAGAACGGGATCTCGTGCGCGCCGAGCAGGTTGATCCGTCCGCTCGCCTTGATCCGCTCGAACTCCTCGTCGGCGTGCTCCACGTCGACCGTGCGGGGCGAGTTGCCCTCCAGGCCGAGGAGGACCGCCTTCGGGGTGCCGTGGCCGTGGCCGGTCGCGCCCAGCGAGCCGTACAGCTCCGCCCGGACCTTCGCCGTGCCGGCGAGCAGGCCCTCGTTCTTCAGCCGGCGCGCGAACATCCGGGCCGCGCGCATCGGGCCCACCGTGTGGGAGCTGGACGGGCCGATGCCGATCGAGAACAGGTCGAAGACCGAGATGGCCACGGGGGACTCCTTGTGGGGCTAGACGCCGTTGTCTGCCGGGGTGGTGCAGAAACAAGCAGGAAGAGGCGGTGCGGGGGACGCGGGACAAAGGGTCGGGGCACCGCGCTCACTGTCCAGTGTGCGCGGTGCCCCGGAGCTTCGTACGAATAAAAGCGTACGAAATTACTTCAGGCCGGGGTACAGCGGGTGCTTGTCGGCCAGCGCGGTCACGCGGGCCTTCAGCGCCTCGGCCTTCTCGCCGTCGAAGCCCGGCTTGAGCGTCTCGGCGATGATGTCGGCGACCTCGGCGAAGTCCTCGGCCGTGAAGCCGCGGGTGGCGAGGGCCGGCGTGCCGATGCGCAGACCGGAGGTGACCATCGGCGGGCGCGGGTCGTTCGGAACGGCGTTCCGGTTGACCGTGATGCCGACCTCGTGGAGCCGGTCCTCGGCCTGCTGGCCGTCGAGCTCGGAGTTCCGCAGGTCCACCAGGACCAGGTGCACGTCCGTGCCGCCGGACAGGACCGAGACGCCGTGGGCGGTGACGTCGTCCTGGACCAGGCGCTCGGCCAGCGCGCGGGCGCCGTCCAGGGTGCGCTGCTGGCGCTCCTTGAACTCCTCCGAGGCCGCGACCTTGAAGGAGACGGCCTTGGCCGCGATCACGTGCTCCAGCGGGCCGCCCTGGAAGCCGGGGAAGACCGAGGAGTTCAGCTTCTTCGCGAACTCCTTCTTCGCCAGGATGATGCCGCCGCGCGGGCCGCCGAGCGTCTTGTGCGTGGTGGAGGTCACCACGTCCGCGTACTCGACCGGGTTCGGGTGCAGACCGGCCGCGACCAGGCCCGCGAAGTGGGCCATGTCGACCCACAGGTACGCCTCGACCTCGTCGGCGATCCGGCGGAACTCCGCGAAGTCCAGCTGGCGCGGGTACGCCGACCAGCCGGCGATGATCACCTTCGGGCGGTGCTCCTTGGCGAGGCGCTCGACCTCGGCCATGTCGACCAGGCCGGCCTCGTCCACGTGGTACGCGACCACGTCGAACTGCTTGCCCGAGAAGTTCAGGCGCATGCCGTGGGTCAGGTGACCGCCGTGCGCCAGGTCGAGACCGAGGATCGTGTCGCCCGGCTGGGCGATCGCGAAGAGCGCGGCCTGGTTGGCGGAGGCGCCGGAGTGCGGCTGCACGTTGGCGTACTCGGCGCCGAACAGGTCCTTGATCCGGTCGATCGCGATCTGCTCGGCCACGTCGACGTGCTCGCAGCCGCCGTAGTAGCGGCGGCCCGGGTAGCCCTCGGCGTACTTGTTGGTGAGGACGGAGCCCTGGGCCTCCATGACCGCGACCGGAGCGAAGTTCTCCGAGGCGATCATCTCGAGGGTGGACTGCTGGCGGCGGAGCTCGGCGTCGACGGCGGCGGCGACGTCCGGGTCCAGCTCGTGGAGGGGAGTGTTCAGAAGCGACATGAAGCGATCCCTAGGGGGTCTCGGTCAGCCTGCGGTGAAGGCGGTGTACTCGTCGGCGGAGAGCAGGTCGTCCTGCTCGGCCGTGAGGCGCACCTTGAACAGCCAGCCGCCCTCGAACGGAGCGGAGTTCACCAGCGACGGGTCGTCCACGACGTCCTGGTTCGCCTCGACGACCTCACCCGTCACCGGGGAGTACAGCTCGCTCACGGACTTGGTCGACTCCAGCTCGCCGCACTCCTCGCCCGCGGTGACGGTGGCGCCGACCTCGGGGAGCTGGACGTACACGATGTCGCCGAGCGCGTTCGCCGCGTGCTCGGTGATGCCGACGGTCGCGACGCCGTCAACGGCGTCCGTCAGCCACTCGTGCTCCTTGCTGTAGCGAAGCTGCTGGGGGTTGCTCATGACCTGATTCTCCTGGATCGGGGGAGTACTGATGTACGTGGGTCTTGCGGGGTGAGACGCCGGACGAGACGGATGCGTCACTTCTGGCGCTTGTAGAACGGCAGCGCCACGACCTCGTAGGGCTCGTGGGTGCCGCGGATGTCCACACCTACACCCGCGGTGCCGGGCGCGGCGTGCGCCGCGTCGACGTACGCCATCGCGATCGGCTTCCCGAGGGTCGGGGACGGCGCGCCCGAGGTGATCTCGCCGACGACCTCGCCGCCGGCGACGACCTGGAAGCCGGCGCGCGGGACGCGGCGGCCCTCGGCGACCAGGCCGACCAGCTTGCGCGGCGGGGCGGTCTCGGCGCGCCCGGCGGCGGCCTCCAGCGCCTCGCGCCCGACGAAGTCGCCCGGCTTCTCGAACTTCACGACCCGGCCCAGGCCCGCGTCGAAGGGGGTGAGGGCGGTGGTCAGCTCGTGGCCGTACAGCGGCATGCCCGCCTCCAGGCGGAGCGTGTCGCGGCAGGACAGGCCGCAGGGGATCAGGCCGACGCCCGCGCCCGCCTCGGTCAGCGCCTTCCAGACGCCCTCCGCGTGCTCCGGCTTCAGGAACAGCTCGAAGCCGTCCTCGCCGGTGTAGCCGGTCCGGGCGATCAGGGCCGGCACGCCGGCGACCGTGCCGGGCAGGCCGGCGTAGTACTTCAGCCCGTCCAGGTCGGCGTCGGTGACCGACTTCAGGATGCCGGGGGACTCCGGGCCCTGGACCGCGATCAGGGCGTAGGCGTCGCGGTCGTCGCGGACCTCGGCGTCGAAGCCTTCGGACCGGGCCACGAGCGCGTCCAGCACGATCTGGGCGTTGGAGGCGTTGGCGACGACCATGTACTCGGTCTCGCCGAGGCGGTAGACGATCAGGTCGTCGAGGATGCCGCCGTCCTCCTGGCAGATCATCGTGTAGCGGGCGCGGCCGTTGCCCACCGTGGAGATGTTGCCGACCAGCGCGTAGTCCAGCAGGTCGACGGCCTGCGGGCCGGTGACCGTGATCTCGCCCATGTGGGAGAGGTCGAAGAGGCCGGCCCGGGTGCGGACGGCGTTGTGCTCGTCGCGCTCACTGGCGTACCGCAGCGGCATGTCCCAGCCCGCGAAGTCGGTCATGGTCGCGCCCAGCGAACGATGCAGGGCATCGAGGGCGGTCAGGCGGGGGGCAGTGCTCATGGAAGGTGGCTCCCGGGTCCCAAGGGCGTGATCGGTGACGAAAACACATGACGGGCGAGGACGTCCTCCCCATCTGTCATGGAACCTGAGAGGTTCACCGGGGGCATCCCCGGCTTGCACCTTGGGTGGGGACACAGGGGTGTCCCGCTTTTCAGATCTGCCTCATCCACGCGGTACGGGGCCTGAGAGATTCAAGGGAGGGTCTTGCTCCTTCGGCGCCCGGACGGCCGAGGCCGTCCGGAACTCTCCCGCGCGGATTCGAGCGGCCGGTATGCGGTTGTGGGGCGCTGCTCGCGCCTGGCGCGCACATCATCGCACGCGGTGTCGGCGCCGCAAATCGCTTGTCTCGGATTACCGTTTCTTTACACTTCGTGGGCAAGGGTCTCCGTGAGGTCTCCCGGTACGCCTCCCGGGGTCCCGACAGGGGGAGAGCAGCGATGAGGATCCAGCACACCGGCGTCTTCGCCGGCGACGCCATACCGGCCCAGCGGGCCCGCGCCCGGACCCGCGGGCGCGGGCGCGTCGTGCGGGACCTGCGCGAGCGGGGAGGGCGCGGCCCGCGCGCCCTCACCTTCGCCGCCGGCGACGTCGTGGTCGTCTCCGGCCTGCCCGGCAGCGGCAAGTCCACCCTGCTGCGGCGGGCCGCCGAGGGCCGCGGCATCGACTCGCAGGACGCCCGGGAGCGCTGGGAGGCCCGGATGCCCCGCCTCCTGCCGTACGCCCTCTACCGCCCGCTGGTCCGGATCGCGCACTACGCCGGGCTGTACCGGGCCCTGCGCTCCGGCGCCGGGGTCGTCGTCCACGACTGCGGCACCCAGTCCTGGGTCCGCGGCTGGCTCGCCCGCTCCGCCGCCCGGCGCGGCCGCGCCCTCCACCTGGTCCTCCTCGACGTCGATCCGGACACCGCGCGGGACGGCCAGCGCGAGCGGGGCCGGGGGGTGTCGGCGTACGCCTTCGCCCGGCACCGCAGGGCCGTCGGCCGGCTCGTCGGCGCGGTCGAGTCGGGCCGGCTGCCGCGCGGCTGCGCCTCCGCCACCCTCCTCGACCGGGACGCCGCGACCGCCCTGCGCCGCATCGGCTTCCGCACCCCGGCGTGAGGTCCGCCCACCGGGTTCTGGTCACAGCCGGGGCGGGGCGGCGTTAGGGTGCTGCGGGACGGCCGGGACCAGGGCCGTACGAGAAGGGGACGGAACCACCGTGGACGTGACGTGGCCGGGCAACGAGCTGGAGGAGGCGCTGGCCGCCGCGCTCGGGCAGCCCGCGGCCGGAGGCCGGCTCATCGAGGTGCTCGGCCGCAGCCCCGTCTGGGTCCCGCTGCCCAACGGCGGCGGACCCGACAGCCCCGACCTGGACCTCGCCACCATGGAGATCGGCGGGGCGGCCTACGTCCCCGTCTACAGCTCCCAGGAGCAGTTCCTCGCCTGCGTCGGCGACCACATGTCCTTCACCGTCGCCCCCGCCCGTGACTTCGCCCGCGGTCTGCCCCCGCAGCTCGGCATCGCCGTGAACCCCGGCGGGGTCGTCGGCGTCCCGCTGCCCCCGCCCGCCGTCGCCGAGCTCTGCCGGGTCGGCCGCACCGCCCTCGACGGGCCCGCGAGCGGCGGCCGGGTCCGGCTCTTCGAGCCCGACTGGCAGGACGACCCGGTCGACTTCCTCGCCGCGGCCGGCGCCGAGTTCGACGCCACCGGCGTCGTCGCCACCGCCCGCCGCGCCCTCGCCAGCGTCGAGGGCACCGAACCGGCCCTCTTCGTCGGCGTCCAGCTCACCGGCTGGGACGGCGTCGACCGCAACGCCCCGCTGGACGCGCTGGGCCGCGCCCTCGGCCGCGTCGAGGTCGCCTGGCCGGTCAACCTGATCCTCCTCGACATGGCCGCCGACCCCGTCGGAGACTGGATGCTGGAGCGGGTGCGCCCCTTCTACCAGCGCACGGGCCACTGACCCACAGATCCGAAGAACCACCGAGCCGTACGAGACAGACAGAGGGGCGGGACCCAGGGTGAGCGCGTCAGGCAGCGCCGCGACCGGAGAGGTCGAGCACATGCTGCGCCAGGTGGCGCCCGGACGCTACGACGCGTACGAGGGCCTGCTGCACGCCCTGGCCGACGGCGAGCTGTACATGCTGCTCTGGCAGGGGAACCCGGGCTCGCCCGACGCCCAGTACGGCAACATGGAGGTCGACGGGCACGGGTACGCGCCCTGCGTCACCTCCCCCGGCGAACTCGCCGCCTCCGGCTGGCACCGCGCCCACGAGCGCGTCACCGGCCGCGAGATCGCCCGCGCCCTCTACCCCGAGCGCTGGGGCGTCTGGCTCAACCCGCACGCCCCGGGCGGCGGCGTCGGCATCCCCTGGACCGATCTGCGCCGGATCGCCACCGGTCTCGACCGGATGCCCGCCGGGCCGCTCCGGCTCTCCGAACCCGCCCTGGAGATCCCGCAGTTCTACGCCCACCTCACCCAGAACGCGCACCGGACCCCGGCCGTCCGCTCGCTGCGCCGCGGCTGGGTGCAGCCCGCGCTCGGCACCCCGTACCTGGTCATCGGCCTCGACCTGTACGACGGTTCGGCCGCCGCCGTCGACGAGGTGCGGGCGATGATGCGCCAGTCGATCGGCTCCGTGCCCGAGGGGCTGCCCGTCTCGACGGTCGCGCTCTCCGACGCGTACGACCCGGTGGCGCTCTGGCTGAAGGCCCACGCCCGCCCCTTCTACGACCGCGACGCACACGGCGCGCCGTCCCACCATGCGGGATCCCACCGTCCGGGATACGGCTACCCGCCGGCGCGGCACCGCTGACGCCCGCTTCGCCCCCTTTCCCCGCCCTGGCCGAAATGGCTTGCCAGGGCGGGGTTTTGCGTCCACCTGGTCCCGCTCCCGCCGCCGATGTCCGGCATCCGCCCGTTTTGGTGAGTGTCCGGGTCTCAGGTTGGTATCACCGCTATGCGGACTGTTCTCTGCCGCGTCACTCGCCAGTAGCGTTCGGCCGGTCAAGACCACACATGGCGACCCAGGGGTGGACCCATGCGCATACTCAATTCCCGGTCGACCCGGGCTCTGACGGCGGCCATCACGGTCGGCCTCATCGCCACGGGCTGCGCGAGCGACCGGGACAAGGACGAGAACAAGTCCGGAGCCAAGGACACCTTCGTGTTCGGCGCCCCGGGCGACCCGGCCTCCCTCGACCCGGCCCTCGCGAGCGACGGCGAGACCTTCCGGGTCACCCGTCAGGCGTTCGAGGCGCTCCTGGAGCACGAGCCCGGCGGCAGCAAGCTGGTGGGCGGGCTCGCCGAGAAGTGGTCGAGCAACCCCGAGGGCACCGTCTGGACCTTCAACCTCCGCAAGGGCGTGAAGTTCCACGACGGCGAGACCTTCGACGCGAAGGCGGTCTGCGCCAACTACGACTACTGGTTCAACTGGAAGGGCACCTACCAGTCGAGCGCGGTCTCGTACTACTGGCAGACCATCATGGGCGGCTTCAAGGCCAACGAGGACAAGGAGACGCCCAAGGCGAACTACAAGTCCTGCACGGTCAAGGACGACGCCACGGCCGTCATCGAGGTCTTCGAGCCCTCCGCCAACCTGCCCGGCGGCTTCTCCCTGAACGCCCTCGCGATCCACTCGCCGAAGGCGATCCAGGAGTACGCGAAGCAGCAGGTCACCGAGGCCGGCGACGCCATCACGTACCCCAAGTACAGCCAGGAGGCCGGCACGGTCGCCGGCACCGGCCCGTACAAGATCACGAAGTGGAACAAGGGCAACAAGGAAGTCGCCCTGGAGCGCTTCGACGACTACTGGGGCGACAAGGCCAAGGTCAAGAACCTGGTCTTCCGCACGATCGACACCGAGGAGGGCCGCCGCCAGGCGCTCCAGGCCGGTGACATCGACGGCTACGACCTGGTCGCGCCCGCCGACATCAAGACCCTCGAGTCCGCGGGCTTCCAGGTCCCGACCCGTGACGTCTTCAACCTGCTCTACCTCGGCATGACGCAGGAGGCCAACCCGGCGCTGAAGAAGCCCGAGGTCCGCCAGGCCATCGCGCACGCCGTCGACCGCGAGAACATCGTCAAGACCCAGCTGCCCGAGGGCGGCAAGGTCGCCACGCAGTTCATGCCCGACACCGTCGCCGGCTACTCGGACAAGGTGAAGCAGTACCCGTTCGACACCGCCAAGGCCAAGACGCTCCTCGCCGGCGCCGGCGCGAGCGGCCTGACGGTCGACTTCTGCTACCCGACCGAGGTCACCCGCCCGTACATGCCCGCCCCGCAGGACATCTTCGAGCTGGTCAAGGCCGACCTCGAGAAGGCCGGCATCAAGGTCAACCCGAAGCCGAAGAAGTGGAACCCGGACTACGTCGACGCGGTGGAGAAGGGCGGCTGCGCCCTCCACATGCTCGGCTGGACCGGTGACTTCAACGACGGCTACAACTTCATCGGCACCTGGTTCGCCGGGTACGACAAGCAGTGGGGCTTCAAGGACGACAAGGTCTTCAACGCGGTGAAGGCCGGCTCGCTCCAGGGCGACCCGACCAAGCGCACGGACCTCTACAAGGCCGCCAACGAGGCGATCATGGAGTACCTGCCCGGTCTCCCGCTGACCTCCTCCCCGCCGGCCATCGCGTTCGGCAAGAACGTGGTCCCGCCGAAGGTCTCCCCGCTGACGCAGGAGAACTTCGCCGAGGTCTCCTTCAAGTAACACCCCCGTAAGCGGTCCGCCCGGTCACGCGCTCCTGCCGTGACCGGGCGTCCGCGCATCCACCCTCCACACGCAAGAAAGGGGCACGCGGGGTGTTGCGACTCGTCGTACGACGACTTCTCCAGCTCATACCCACCCTGCTCGGCCTGTCGGTTCTGCTGTTCATCTGGCTGAACCGACTGCCCGGCGGACCCGCCTCAGCGATCCTGGGCGAGCGGGCGACCGAAGCCGATGTGGCGCGCATCAACCGCGCGCTGGGTCTCGACCAGCCGATCTACGTCCAGTACGGACGCTTCCTCAAGCGCCTCCTCGACCTCGACCTGGGCACCTCGGTGCAGACCGGACAGCCCGTCTGGGACGAGTTCGTGCTGCGCTTCCCCGCCACGGTCGAACTCAGCGTCGCGGCCATGCTCATCGCCACCGTCGTGGGCATCCCCCTCGGCTACCTCGCCGCCCGCAAGCGCGGCGGCTGGATCGACGTGGCCTCCGTCTCCGGCTCGCTCGTCGGCATCTGCATCCCGGTCTTCTTCCTGGCGCAGCTGCTCAAGGGCGCCTTCGGCGAGATCTTCGGCACCTTCGGCCGCCAGTCCACCGGCATCGACGCCACCAGCGTCACCGGCTTCGCCGTCCTCGACGGCCTGCTCACCGGCGAGTTCGACGCCGCCTGGGACGCCCTCATGCACCTGGTGCTGCCCGGCATCGCCCTGGCCACCATCCCGCTCGCCGTCATCGTCCGGATGACCCGCGCCAGCGTCCTGGAGGTCCTCGGCGAGGACTACGTCCGCACCGCCGAGTCCAAGGGCCTGGAGCGCAAGGTCGTCCGCGGCCGGCACGTCCTGCGCAACGCGCTGCTCCCCGTCGTCACCGCCGTCGGCCTGCTCACCGGCAGCCTGCTCTCCGGCGCGGTGCTCACCGAGTCCGTCTTCACCTTCGGCGGCATCGGCTCCTTCATCAGGACCGCCATCGACGCCCGCGACTACCCGGTGCTGGTCGGCTTCATCATGTTCATCGCCATGATCTACGTGCTGATCAACATGCTCGTCGACCTCGCCTACAGCGTCATCGACCCGAGGGTGCGGGTGCACTGATGAGTCTGATCACCACCACTTCGAAGATCGACCGGCTCGCCCAGCTCACGGCGAAGACCGAGACGGCCAGCGGCGCCAGCCTGTGGCGCGAGGCGATGCGCCGGATGCGCGCCAGCAAGATGGCGATCATCGGCGCCGTGATCATCGCCGCGTTCGTCCTGCTGGCGATCATCGGCCCGTGGATCGCCCCGTACGGCCCCACCGAGCAGACCTGGCGCGGCGAGGTCTTCTCCAACCGCGGCGAGTTCGTCGGCGCCCGCGCCGAGAACTGGTTCGGCCTCGACCACCTCGGCCGCGACCTGTTCTCCCGGATGCTCGTCGGCGCCCGCCAGACGCTGCTCGTCGGCGTCGTCTCCATGCTCATCGGCCTGCTGATCGGCGCCGTGGTCGGCATCGTGTCCGGCGCGGCGGCCACCCTCGGCGGGAAGGCCGGCCGGCGGATCGACGACGGCATCATGCGCGTCACCGACATCCTGCTCGCGCTGCCCTCGCTGCTCCTCGCCGTCTCCGTCGCCGCCGTGATGGGCCAGTCGCTCACCACCGTGATGATCGCCGTCGGCGTCGTGCAGATCCCGGTCTTCGCCCGTCTGCTGCGCGGCTCGATGCTCGCCCAGGGCGGCAGCGACTACGTGCTCGCGGCCCGCTCGCTCGGCATCCGCAAGCGGCGGATCGTGCTCACCCAGATCCTGCCGAACTCGCTGAGCCCGGTGATCGTCCAGGCGACGCTCAGCCTCGCCACCGCCATCATCGAGGCCGCCGCCCTCTCCTACCTCGGACTCGGCAACCCCGACCCCGCGGTCCCGGAGTGGGGCGTCATGCTCTCCCAGGCCCAGCGCTTCTTCGACAACGAGCCGATGATGTCCATGTACCCGGCGGTCGGCATCGTCATCACCGCCCTCGGCTTCACCCTGCTCGGCGAGGCCATGCGCGAAGCCCTCGACCCGAAGCTGCGAGGCTGACATGCCCCTCCTCACCGTGGACGAACTCACCGTCACCTTCGGCGGCCGCGGCCGCAAGGACGTCCGGGCGGTCAACGGCGTCTCCTTCTCGGTCGACCAGGGCCAGGTCGTCGGCCTCGTCGGCGAGTCGGGCTGCGGCAAGTCCGTGACCTCGCTCGCCCTCATGGGCCTGCTGCCCGCCAAGGGCGTCACCCTCGGCGGCCGCGCCGAGCTCGACGGCACCGACCTGCTGAAGCTCTCCCCGTCGAAGATGCGCGACCTGCGCGGGCGCGACATGGCGATGATCTTCCAGGACCCGCTGTCCTCGCTGAACCCGGTCGTCCCCATCGGCGTCCAGGTCACCGAGATCCTCCAGCGCCACCGCGGCCTGAAGGGCGAGGCCGCCCGCAAGGAGGCCGCGCACCTGCTCGACCGGGTCGGCATCCCCGACCCGGACCGGCGCCTCAAGGAGTACCCGCACCAGCTCTCCGGCGGCATGCGGCAGCGCGCGCTCATCGCCATGGCGGTGGCCTGCGCCCCCCGTCTGCTGATCGCCGACGAGCCGACCACCGCGCTCGACGTCACCATCCAGGCCCAGATCCTCGAACTGCTCAAGGAACTGGTCGACCAGCAGGGCACCGCGCTGCTGATGATCACCCACGACCTGGGTGTCGTCGCCGGCCTCTGCGACGAGGTGAACGTCCTCTACGCGGGCAAGGTCGTCGAATCGGCCGCCCGGCGCGAGCTGTTCGCCCACCCGACGCACCCGTACACCCACGGCCTGCTCGGCTCCATCCCCCGGCTCGACGCCCCGCGCGGCGAACCGCTCCACCCGATCCGCGGGTCCATCAACGACCAGATCGCCTGGGCCGACGGCTGCGCCTTCGCCCCGCGCTGCGACCGGTACGAGATGGAGTGCCTCACCGGCACGCCCGAACTGACCGAACCGCGCGCGGCCGGCCACCGCGCCCGCTGCGCGAACCCGGTCCTCGCCACGACGGAGGTACCGGCATGAGCCTGCTCGAACTCGACGGCGTGAAGGTCCACTTCCCCGTCAAGAAGGGCATCCTCTTCGACCGCACCGTCGGCCACGTCTACGCCGTGGACGGCATCTCGCTCAAGGTCGAGGCGGGCCAGACCTACGGCCTGGTCGGCGAGTCGGGCTGCGGCAAGACCACGCTCGGGCGGGCCGTGCTGCGCCTCGTGGACGTCACCGACGGCTCCGTCGTCCTCGACGGCACCGACGTGGCCAAGCTGCCGGAGAAGGAGCTGCGCTCCTTCCGCCGCCGGCTCCAGATGGTCTTCCAGGACCCGCTGGGCAGCCTCAACCCGCGCCAGAACATCGAGTCGATCCTCAGCGAGGGCATGGCCGCGCACGGCATCGGCGCGAACCAGGAGGAGCGGCGGGAGAGGATCCGGGAGATCCTCGCCAAGGTGGGCCTGCCCGCCAACAGCCTCTCCCGCTACCCGCACGAGTTCTCCGGCGGCCAGCGCCAGCGCATCGGCATCGCCCGCGCGCTGGTCCTGGAGCCGGACCTCATCATCTGCGACGAGCCGGTCTCCGCGCTCGACGTCTCCATCCAGGCGCAGGTCATCAACCTGCTGGAGGAGCTCCAGGAGTCGATGGGCCTGACCTACCTGGTCATCGCCCACGACCTCGCCGTCGTCCGGCACATCTCGGACGTCATCGGCGTGATGTACCTCGGCTCCCTGGTGGAGGAGGCGCCGAGCGACACGCTGTACGAGGAGCCCCTGCACCCGTACACCCGGGCGCTCATGTCCGCGGTGCCCGTCCCCGACCCGGAGGTCGAGGAGCGGCGCGAGCGGATCCTCCTCCACGGCGACCTGCCCTCCCCGGCGAACCCGCCGGCGGGCTGCCGCTTCCACACCCGCTGCCCCTGGGCGCAGGACCGCTGCGGCAAGGAGCGCCCGGAGCTCACGGACGCGGGCGGCGGCCACAAGGTGGCCTGCCACTTCACCCGCGAGATCCAGGACGGCACGCTCGCCCCGGCGGGCGGCTCCGAGGCCGTGGTGATCCCGGCACAGGCGGAGCCCCCGGCGGCCGAGTCGGAGCCGGAGACCTCGGAGACGGAGGCCTCGGAGACGGAGGCCCCGGAGGCGGAGGCCCCGGAGGCGGAGGCGCCGGAGGGCGAGGCCCCCAAGTCGGAGGCTCCCAAGCCGGAGGCGCCCGAGGCCGAGGCCTCCAAGGCCGGGGCCTCCAAGGCGGAGGCCCCGGAGTCCGACGAGGCCCCCCAGGGCAAGTAGGACACGTGGGTCAGGGCCCGGTCGCCGTGGTGCGGCCGGGCCCTTTCCGCGCGCACGGCACAATTGGCCGGTGCTCCACGATCTGTTCAGCCCGTCGGTCCAACACACGCTCGACCTCATCGGCATCTTCGTCTTCGCCATCTCCGGCGCCCTCCTCGGCGTCCGGAAGAACTTCGACGTCTTCGGGATGGCCGTGCTCGCCGAGGTCACCGCGCTCGGCGGCGGTCTGCTCCGCGACCTGATCATCGGGGCCGTGCCCCCGGCCGCCTTCACCGACCTCGGCTACTTCGTCATGCCGCTGGTCGCCACGGTCCTCGTCTTCTTCCTCCACCCGGAGGTGGAGCGCACCCAGACCGCCGTGAACGTCTTCGACGCGGCCGGCCTCGGCCTCTTCTGCGTGACCGGGACGACGAAGGCGTACGACTACGGGCTCGGCCTCACCTCCTCGGCGGCGCTCGGCCTCGCCACGGCCGTCGGCGGCGGCGTGCTGCGCGACGTGCTGGCCAACGAGGTGCCGTCCCTGCTCCGCTGGGACCGCGACCTCTACGCCGTGCCCGCGATCGTCGGCGCCACCATGGTCGTCCTCTGCATCCGCTTCGAGATCCTGAACGCCTTCACCAGCGGCACCGCCGTGCTCACCGCCTTCCTCCTGCGGCTGCTCGCGATGCGCTACCACTGGCGGGCGCCGCGCGCCTGGAACCGCCGTTCGTCCGCCAGCGAGGAGCCCGAAAAAGCTACCGCTCAGTAGTTTCCTGCTGTACCGTCGGCCGTATGAGCACGAGCACCGAGACGAGCCCCGCCGCCGAGGCCGCGGCGCTCAGCGAGTTCGACCGGGACACCGCCGTCACCCCGCGCGAGCCCGGGGTCTACGACGCCGACCTCTCGGCGGGCTGGACGATCATCCACGCCGTCAACGGCGGCTACCTCCTCGCCCTGCTCGGCCGCGCCCTCGGCGACCACCTGCCGCACCCCGACCCCTTCACCATCTCGGCGCACTACCTCACGCCGTCGGTGCCGGGCCCCGCGGTCATCCGGACCGAGACCGTCCGCACCGGCCGGACCCTCTCCACCGGCACCGCCTCCCTCTACCAGTACGCCGAGGACGGCACCGAGGTCGAGCGGATCCGCGTCCTCGCCTCCTACGGCGACCTCGACGCCCTCACGGACGACGTCCGCACCAGCGCGGTGCCGCCCGCCTTCGCCCCGATCGACCAGTGCTTCAGCGCCTCCGACGGCCCGGCGCCGCCGATCCCCGGCTCCTCCGCCATCACCGACCGGCTGGACCTCCGCCTCGACCCCGCCTGCGTCGGCTGGGCGATCGGCGCCCCCTCCGGCAAGGGCGAGATGCGGGCCTGGTTCGGCCTCGCCGACGGACGCGAGCCCGACGCGCTCTCCCTCCTGCTCGCCGTCGACGCCCTGCCGCCGACCTCCTTCGAGCTCGGCCTCAAGGGCTGGACGCCGACCGTGGAGCTCACCACCCACGTCCGCTGCCGCCCGGCACCCGGCCCGCTGCGGGTCTCCATCACCACCCGCAACCTCGCCGGCGGCTTCCTGGAGGAGGACGCCGAGGTCTGGGACAGCGCCGGCCGGCTCGTCGCCCAGTCCCGCCAGCTCGCCCGCGCCCCGCGCGGCTGAGCCGGTACGCCCCCGGCGGCACGGCCCGCACCGGCCGTGCCGCCGGAGTCCGGGCCGACGGGCCGAAGGCGTCCGGACCGGCCGGACGACCGGTCCGGGGCGGGCGCGTAGGGGAGTCCTCCAGGCGGGCTCGTAGAATCGACCCACCATGGCTTACCTCGACCACGCCGCGACCACGCCCATGCTGCCCGAGGCGATCGAGGCGATGACCGCCCAGCTCGCCGTCACGGGCAACGCCTCGTCCCTGCACGCGGCGGGACGCCGCGCCCGGCGGACCGTCGAGGAGGGCCGCGAGACCCTCGCCGCCGCGCTCGGCGCCCGCCCCAGCGAGGTGGTCTTCACCTCCGGCGGCACCGAGGCCGACAACCTCGCCGTGAAGGGCCTCTACTGGTCCCGCCGCGCCGCCGACCCGCGCCGCACCCGCGTCCTCGCCAGCCCCGTCGAGCACCACGCCGTCCTCGACGCCGTCGACTGGCTCGCCACCCACGAGGGCGCCGACGTCGAGTACCTGCCGGTCGACGCGTACGGCAGGGTCCACCCCGAGGCGCTGCGCGAGGCGATCGCCCGCGACCCGGAGTCCGTCGCCCTCGCCACCGTGATGTGGGCCAACAACGAGATCGGCACCGTCATGCCGGTCCGCGCGCTCGCCGACGCCGCCGCCGGGTTCGGCGTCCCGCTGCACGCCGACGCCGTCCAGGCCGTCGGACAGCTCCCCGTCGACTTCGCCGCCTCCGGCCTCGCCGCCATGACCGTCTCCGGCCACAAGATCGGCGGCCCGTACGGCATCGGCGCCCTGCTCCTCGGCCGCGAGCACACCCCCGTCCCCGTGCTGCACGGCGGCGGCCAGGAGCGGCACGTCCGCTCCGGCACCCTCGACGTCCCCGCCGTCGCCGCCTTCGCCACCGCCGCCCGCCTCGCCACCGAGGGGCAGGAGGCATTCGCCCGCGAGATCGGCGCCCTGCGCGACGCGCTCGTCACCGCCGTCCGCACGGCCGTCCCCGACGCGCTCCTCGGCGGCGACCCGGCCGGCCGGCTCCCCGCCAACGCCCACTTCACCTTCCCCGGCTGCGAGGGCGACTCCCTGCTCCTCCTCCTCGACGCCGCCGGCATCGCCTGCTCCACCGGCTCCGCCTGCACCGCCGGCATCGCCCAGCCCAGCCACGTCCTGCTCGCCACCGGCACCGACCCCGACCTGGCCCGCGGCACCCTGCGCTTCTCCCTCGGCCACACCTCCACCGAGGACGACGTGCGGGCCGTCGCCGACGCCATCGGCCCCGCCGTGGACCGCGCCAGGACCGCCGGCCTCAGCTAGACCGGGGCTCCGCCGCCGGGGACGGCTTCGTGAGCTCCCGCCGCACCAGCCCCAGGTACCGGTCCCAGTCCCAGTGCGGGCCGGGATCGGTGTGGTCGGTGCCCTCGACCTCGACGTGCCCGATGATGTGCTCCCGGTCGGCCGGCATGCCGTACCGCCGGCAGATGTCCGCCGTCAGCCGCGCCGACGCCTCGTACATGGCCTTCGTGAAGTCCTGCGGCCGGTCCACGAACCCCTCGTGCTCGATGCCGATGCTCCGCTCGTTCATGTCCCGGTTCCCCGCGTGGTAGGCCACGTCGAGCTCCCGCACCATCTGCGCCACCCGCCCGTCCTTGCCGACCACGTAGTGCGTGGCGGCCTCGTGCAGCGGGTTCTTGAAGACCTTCAGCGCGGTGGCGTAGCTGCCCTGCACCACGTGGATCACCACCCGGTCGATCCGGTAGTCCTCCGGCCGGTCCGCCCGCCGCGAGTTCGCCTGGTGCGCCGCCGTCCACGCGGCCGCCCGGTAGTCCAGCTCCCCGTCGACCCGCGGCTTCTCCATCCACGGCAGCCGCCACCAGGCCCGCGCCAGCTCCTCGCGCGCCAGCACCGCCGTGCCCACCACGGCCGCACCGCCGCCGAGCAGCACGGCCCGCCGGCCGACCCCCCGCTTCTTCCGGTTCTCGCTCCCCATGTTCCCCAGAACGCCGGTCCCGGCCACGCGGTTCCCGCCGCCCCGTACCCTGGTAGGGCTATGACTCAGACCCCGCCCCAGCGCCCCCTCCGCGTCCTCGCCGCCATGTCGGGCGGAGTGGACTCCGCCGTCGCCGCCGCCCGAGCCGTCGAAGCCGGGCACGACGTCACCGGCGTGCACCTCGCGCTCTCCGCGAACCCGCAGTCCTTCCGCACCGGAGCCCGCGGCTGCTGCACGATCGAGGACTCGCGCGACGCGCGCCGGGCCGCCGACGTCATCGGCATCCCCTTCTACGTCTGGGACCTCGCCGAGCGCTTCCGCGCCGACGTCGTGGACGACTTCGTCGCGGAGTACGAGGCCGGCCGCACGCCCAACCCGTGCCTGCGCTGCAACGAGAAGATCAAGTTCGCCGCCCTGCTCGACAAGGCGCTCGCCCTCGGCTTCGACGCCGTCTGCACCGGCCACTACGCCACCGTCGTCCTCACCGAGGACGGCGGCCGCGAGCTGCACCGCGCCTCCGACATGGCCAAGGACCAGTCCTACGTGCTCGGCGTCCTCGACGAGCAGCAGCTCGCCCACGCCCTCTTCCCGCTCGGCGACACCCTCACCACCAAGGACGAGATCCGGGCCGAGGCCGAGCGCCGCGGCCTCGCGGTCGCCAAGAAGCCCGACAGCCACGACATCTGCTTCATCGCCGACGGCGACACCCAGGGCTTCCTCGCGACCCGCCTGGGCAGGGCGGAGGGCGACATCGTCGACGAGTCGGGCACGAAGCTGGGCACGCACGAGGGCGCGTACGGCTTCACCATCGGCCAGCGCAAGGGCCTGCGCATCGGCCACCCGGCCGCGGACGGCAAGCCCCGCTACGTCCTCGACATCTCGCCCGTGAACAACACGGTCACGGTCGGCCCCGCCGAGTCCCTCGACGTCACCGCCCTCACCGCGATCAGGCCCCGCTGGTGCGGCACCGCCCCCGAGGGCCCCGGCCGCTACACCGCCCAGCTCCGCGCCCACGGCGGCGAGACGCCGGTGAGCGCCGCGATGGAGGACGGCGAGCTGCGCGTCACCTTCGACGAGCCCGTCCGGGGCGTGGCCCCCGGCCAGGCGATCGTCCTCTACGACGGCACCCGCGTGGTCGGTTCCGCGACGATCGCGACGACGGTGCGCCGCACGGAGACGGCCCCCGCGTAGCGGGGGCGGCCCGGCTCACACGGGCTCGGCCGACTCCGCGACGTCCGCCACGAACTCCGCGAGGACCGGCGCCAGCACGTGCGGCGCCACCTCGTGGGTCTGGCCCGTCAGCGTCCGGTGCCGGGCCCGGGGCAGCAGCGCCGACAGCTCCCGGGCCGCCCGCCGCACCGGCGCGGGACTCGCGCCCCCGTCGACCACCAGCACGCGCGCGTGGACCTCGGGAAGGGCCCCGAGAGCGTCGTACTCCGGCTCGAAGACCGTCACCGCCGCCACCGGCAGCCCCGCCGCCGCTGCCGCGAGCGCCAGCACGCCCCCCGCCCCGCTGCCGTGCACCGCCGCGCCGGGACCCGCCGCCGCGAGCACCGCCGCCAGGTCCTCGACCTCCCGCTCCACCGCGTCACCGCTCCCGCCGCGCTCCCGGCGGCCGTACACGAACACGGGGAAGCTCCGGGCCAGCAGCCGGGCCAGCGGCGCCTCCCCGTGCCCCGTGCCCGGGGCCCCGCCCACCAGCACCACGGCGGGCCCGTCCGCCGCCCCCGCCCCGTACCGCGCGTACGCGATCGTCGTCCCGTCCCGCGACACGACCGTCTTCACCTCGTCCATGGCAGGGCAGACCGGCGGTCCCGCCGGAACTCATCGCCGCGGCCCGGGATTTCCCGAAGAATCTTGGAACCCGCAGGTCAGCGCCGTGGAGAAAAGAGCCGTGTCCTACGGTGTCGGGATGAACATCTGCGTCTTCCTCTCCGCCGCCGACCTCGACGAGCGCTACACCGCCCCCGCCCGCGAGTTCGCCGGCCTCCTCGGCAAGGCCGGCCACACCCTGGTGTGGGGCGGCTCCGACACCGGCCTGATGAAGGTCGTCGCGGACGGCGTCCAGGAGGCCGGCGGCCGCCTCGTCGGCGTCTCCGTGGACTTCCTCGCCGCCAAGGCCCGCCCGGACGCCGACGAGATGACCGTCACCAAGGACCTCGCCGAACGGAAGGCCCTCCTCCTCGCCAAGTCCGACGCGATCGTCGTCATGGTCGGCGGCACCGGAACCCTCGACGAGGCCACCGAGATCCTGGAACTCAAGAAGCACGCCAAGCACACCAAGCCCGTCGTCATCCTCAACACCGCCGGCTTCTACGACGGCCTCAAGACCCAGTTCCAGCGCATGGAGGACGAAGGCTTCCTCCCCCGCCCCCTCACCGACCTCGCCTTCTTCGCCGAGGACGGCCGCGCGGCCCTCACGTACCTGGAGGGCGAGATCGCCGCCCGCTGATGGGACCATGGTGCCCATGGCTACTCATGTGATCACCGGGGCCGGTTCCGGCATCGGCGCGGCCGTCGCGCGGCGGCTGCACGCGCGCGGGGACGAACTCGTGCTGCACGCGCGCGACGCGGGGCGGGCGAAGGAGCTGGCGGCGGAGTTCCCGGGCGCGCGCACGCTCGTGGGGGACCTCGCGGATCCGGACCGGCTCTCCTGGGCCTTCTCGCACCAGAGCCTGCCCGACCGGGTGGACTCGCTGCTGCACATCGCCGGCGTCGTCGACCTCGGCACCGTGGGGGAGCTGACGCCCAAGGCCTGGCACCACCAGCTGAACGTGAACCTGGTGGCCCCCGCCGAGCTGACCCGGCACTTCCTGCCGCAGCTCCGCCTCACCCAGGGCCACGTCCTCTTCGTGAACTCCGGCGCCGGGCTGAACGCCCACGCCGAGTGGGGCGCGTACGCCGCCTCCAAGCACGGCCTCAAGGCCCTCGCCGACTCGCTGCGCCACGAGGAGCACGGGAACGGCGTCCGGGTCACCTCCGTCTACCCCGGCCGCACCGCCAGCCCCATGCAGGCCAAGGTGCACCAGCAGGAGGGCAAGGAGTACGACCCCGCGCGGTGGATCGACCCCGAGTCCGTGGCCACCACGATCGTGATGGCGCTGGACCTGCCGCGCGACGCCGAGGTCAACGACCTGACGGTCCGTCCGGGACGGTAGGGAACCATGAGCGACACCCCCCAGTGGGGCCCCGCCACCGGCGTCGGGTCCCTGCCCGGCGGCGACGCCCGCGAGGCCGCCAAGACCGTCACCGGCTCCTTCGAGGACTTCCCCTTCCTCGCCGAGCTGCCCGCCCGCGGCCCCGGCGCCGACATGATCGGCCGCACCCTCGGGATGCTCGTCGACCTGTACGCGCACGTGGAGCCCAGCGGCTGGCGGATCAGCGACCGGCCAGGCCGCGACACCCGCCGCGCCCGCTCCTGGCTCGGCGAGGACCTCGACGCCCTGGAGGAGTTCACCCAGGGGTACGAAGGCCCGCTCAAGGTCCAGGCCGTCGGCCCGTGGACACTCGCCGCAGCCCTCGAACTCCGCGGCGGAGAGGCCGCCCTGGGCGACCCCGGCGCCTGCCGCGACCTCGCCGCCTCCCTCGCCGAGGGCCTGCGCGAACACCTCGCCGACCTCGCCAAGCGCGTCCCCGGCGCCCGGATCGTGCTCCAGCTCGACGAGCCCTCGCTCACCGCCGTCCTCCTCGGACAGATCCGTACGGCCAGCGGCTACCGCACCCACCGGGCCGTCGACCGGCAGGTCGTGGAGGCCACCCTGCGGGACGTCGTCGGCATCCACGACGGGCCCGTGACCGTCCACTCCTGCGCCCCCGGCGTGCCCTTCGCGCTGCTGCGCAGGGCCGGGGCCGCCGGCGTCTCGTTCGACTTCGGGCTGCTCACCGAACGTGACGAGGAGCCGATCGGCGAGGCCGTGGAGGCCGGCACGAAGCTCTTCGCCGGTGTGGTGCCCTCCACCGACACGGCATTGTCCGACCCGGGCGGTAGCGTCATGGGTGTCAGGACGCTGTGGCGCAGGCTGGGGCTGAATCCGGGGACTCTCGCCGAGTCCGTGGTCATCACCCCCACCTGCGGGCTCGCGGGCGCCTCGCCCGCGTACGCCCGGGCGGCGCTCGCCCACTGCGCCCGGGCGGCGAGATCGCTCGCGGACAACCCAGAGTGACCGGGTTCTGAAGGCACGGGAGGACGGACGAAGGTGGCAGTCGAACAGGGGGCCCTGCCCGGCGAAGAGGCGGTCGTGCCCGCCGGGGCACGGGAGAAGCACGCCGAACTGGCCGAGCAGGTCGAGGAGCACCGCTTCCGGTACTACGTGAAGGACCAGCCGGTCGTCAGCGACGCGGAGTTCGACCGGCTCCTGCGCGCCCTGGAGGCGCTGGAGGAGGAGTACCCGGAGCTGCGCACGCCCGACTCGCCGACCCAGAAGGTGGCCGGGCAGTACGAGACGGACTTCGCCTCCGTCGAGCACCGCGAGCGCATGCTCTCGCTGGACAACGCCTTCGACGACGAGGAGCTGACGACCTGGGCCGAGCGCGTCGCCCGGGACGTCGGCACCCCCGACTTCCACTTCCTGTGCGAGCTCAAGGTCGACGGCCTCGCCGTCAACCTCACCTACGAGCACGGCCGGCTCACCCGCGCCGCCACCCGCGGCGACGGCCGCGCCGGCGAGGACATCACGCCCAACGTGCGCACGATCGCCGACGTCCCCGAGCGCCTCGAGGGCGACCGGATCCCGGAGCTCGTCGAGGTCCGGGGCGAGGTCTACTTCCCGATGGAGGCCTTCGAGGCGCTCAACGCCCGCCTGGTGGAGGCCGGCGACAAGCCCTTCGCCAACCCGCGCAACGCGGCCGCCGGCTCGCTGCGCCAGAAGGACCCGAAGGTCACCGCCACCCGCCCGCTCCACATGGTGGTCCACGGCATCGGCGCCCGCGAGGGCTTCGAGATCACCCGCCTCTCGGAGGCGTACGGCCTGCTGCGCGAGTGGGGCCTGCCCACCTCCACGCACAACAGGGTGGTCGGCGGCCTGCCCGAGGTGCGCGAGTTCATCACGTACTACGGCGAGAACCGCCACTCCGTCGCCCACGAGATCGACGGCGTCGTCGTCAAGCTCGACGAGATCCCCCTCCAGGGCCGGCTCGGCTCCACCGCGCGCGCCCCGCGCTGGGCCATCGCCTGGAAGTACGCGCCGGAGGAGGTCAACACCAAGCTCGTCGACATCAAGGTCGGCGTCGGCCGCACCGGCCGCGTCACCCCCTACGCCCAGGTCGAGCCGGTCACCGTGGCCGGCTCCGAGGTCGAGTTCGCCACCCTCCACAACCAGGAGGTCGTCAAGGCCAAGGGCGTCCTCATCGGCGACACCGTGGTGCTCCGCAAGGCGGGCGACGTCATCCCCGAGATCCTCGGCCCGGTCGTCGACCTGCGGGACGGCGGCGAGCGGGAGTTCGTGATGCCGGCCGACTGCCCCGAGTGCGGCACGGAGCTGAAGCCGATGAAGGAGGGCGACATCGACCTCCGCTGTCCGAACGCCCGGACCTGCCCGGCCCAGCTCCGCGAGCGGGTCGAGTTCCTCGCCGGCCGCCAGTGCCTGGACATCGAGAAGTTCGGCGCCGTGGCCGCCGCCGCCCTGACCCAGCCCCTGGCCCCGGCGGAGCCGCCGCTCAGGGACGAGGGCGACCTCTTCGACCTCACCATCGAGCAGCTGCTGCCGATCAGGGCGTACGTCCTCGACGCCGACTCCGGGCTGCCCAAGCGGGACCCGAAGACCGGCGAGGAGAAGATCGCCACGGTCTTCGCCAACAAGGAGGGCGAGCCGAAGAAGAACGCGCTCGCCATGCTGGCGAACATCGAGGCCGCCAAGGCCCGTCCGCTCGCCCGCTTCATCAACGGCCTCTCCATCCGCCACGTCGGCCCCGTCGCCGCCGAGGCGCTGGCCCGCGAGTTCCGCTCCCTGGAGCGGATCGAGCAGGCCACCGAGGAGGAGCTGGCCGCGGTCGACGGCGTCGGCGGCATCATCGCCACCGCCGTGAAGCAGTGGTTCTCCGAGGAGTGGCACCGCGAGATCGTGCGGAAGTGGCGCGCCGCCGGGGTCGCCCTGGAGGACGAGGGCGCCGGCGAGGACGAGGGGCCGCGTCCGCTGGAGGGCCTGACGGTCGTCGTGACCGGCACCCTGGAGCAGTTCACCCGGGATGGCGCAAAAGAGTCTCTCCAGAGCCGCGGAGCCAAGGTCACCGGTTCCGTTTCCAAAAAGACGGGCTTCGTCGTGGTGGGGGAGAACCCGGGCTCCAAGTACGACAAGGCGATGCAGCTGAAGGTTCCGGTTCTGGACGAGGAAGGCTTCAAGATCCTGCTCGAACAGGGTCCCGAGGCCGCCCGCGAGGTCGCACGGCCGATCGAGGAGTAACCCGCGGTCACCCCTCTCCGGACCCCGGGGGTTCACCCGTTCGGCGCATACCAGATCGTTACGGGTGGCCAGGCCGCATTCGGGCAAGAGAGGGAGAGCGCTGCCCCTCGGCGCCCTCGGCGGCCTAGTGTGGTGACCGTGCGTCTCGTCCCGCACCGCCGCGCGAGGGTTCTGCGCGGCCGTGCGACAGGACGAACGGCCCCGTGCCGTGCGCCCCGCCCCCGAAGCGGCGGGGCGCACGACCGGCGGCCGGGCGCCACCACGGCCGCCTCACCGCGGCCCATCGGACAGCGACGGCACCGCCGCCTGCGAGAGGGACGGGAATGGAACCGACCGAGAGTGCCGCCCCGGTACCACGGCCGCGCGGCCGGGTGCTCCCCACGGGCTTCACCGGCCTGCCCGCCGCGGTGGTGGGCACCGCCGCCGCCGTGCTCGTCACCGGGCTCCAGCGGGCCCTGAGCACCGGCCACCCGCTCTTCCCCGGCGGGGTCGCCGGCTGGTCCTTCGCCCTCCTCACCGGCCTCATCGTCGGCCACCTCGTCGCCCTCGGCCGCGAGCGCTGGTGGGGCGGCACCGGCTCCGGCGCCGCCCTCACCCTCGCCGTCCTCCTCCTGTACGGCTGGGTCCCCGCCGGACTCGTCTCGCTCACCGTCGTCGTCCTCGTCAGCGCCGCCCGCCGGCACCGCTGGCGGCAGGGCCTGCTGCACGGCGCGGCCGACATCCTCGGCGTCGGCGCCGCCGCCCTCGTCCTCGCCCTCTTCGGCGACGTCCCCGGCGTGGACAGCCCCTGGCACCCGCTCGACTGGACGATCGGCGACGTCCCCGAGATCGTCCTCGCCGCCGGGGCCTACCTCCTCGCGACCCGCCTGCTGCTGTGGTACACGCTCGCCCCGCCCGGCCGCGGCCTGCCCACCGTCGCCCGCACCGCCCTGCTCCGGCAGGGGCTCGTCGCCGTCGCCCTGCTCGGCATCGCCCCGCTGATCTGCGTCGTCGCCGCCGCCTTCCCCGTCCTCCTGCCGCTCTTCGCGATCCCGCTGATCGCCCTCGACTCCACCCTCTGGATCGCCCGGGCCCGCGCCGAGGAACAGCTCCGCGACCCGCTCACCGGCCTGCCCAACCGCCAGTGGCTCCTGGAGCGCACCTGGACGGCCCTGGAGGACGCCGAGGGCGAGCAGACCCGCTCGGCCCTCGTCCTCATCGACCTGGACCGCTTCCGCTCCGTCAACGACACCCTCGGCCACCTCGCCGGCGACCGGCTCCTCCTCCAGATCGCCGACCGGCTCCGCCTCGCCCTGCCCCGCGGCGCCGAGGCCGCCCGGCTCGGCGGCGACGAGTTCGCCGTCCTGCTGCCCGTCGCCGACTCCACCACCAGCGCCCAGCGGGTCGCCCGCCACCTCGTCGCCGAGCTCTCCTCCCCGCTCGACCTCGACGGGCTCACCCTCGTCCTGGAGGCCAGCGCCGGCGTCGCCGTCTACCCCGACCACGCCGGCGACGCCGAGGGCCTGCTGCGCCGCGCCGACGTCGCCATGTACCAGGCCAAGCGCGACCGCACCGGCGTCGAGGTGTACGAGTCCAAGCGCGACTCCAACACCCCCGACCGCCTCGGCCTCCTCGGCGACCTGCGCCGCGCGCTCGACGCCGGCGAGGTCGAGCTCCACTACCAGCCGAAGGTCCGCTTCGACGGCCAGGTGGCCGGCCTCGAAGCCCTCGTCCGCTGGGTCCACCCGGAGCGCGGAAAGGTTCCACCGGACGAGTTCATCGCCATCGCCGAGTCCTCCGGCCTGATGCCGCACCTCACCGAGTACGTCCTGGAGACCGCCCTCGCCCAGGTCGCCCGCTGGCGCGCCCAGGGACTGGAGGTGCCCGTCGCCGTCAACGTCTCGCCGCGCGACGTCCACACCCCCGGCTTCGCCGGCGCCGTCGCCGCCCGCCTGGCCCGTCACGGCGTCCCGGCCGGCTCCCTCCAGCTGGAGATAACGGAACACGTCCTCCTGGAGGACCCCCAGCGCGCCGCCGACACCCTCAACGGCCTCACCGGCCACGGCGTCAAGATGTCCCTGGACGACTTCGGCACCGGCTACTCCTCCCTTGTCCACCTGCGCCGGCTCCCGGTCAGCGAACTGAAGATCGACCGCTCCTTCGTCGCCCGGCTCGCCGTCGACACCGAGGACGCCGAGATCGTCCGCTGCACCGTGGACCTCGCCCACTCGCTCGGCCTCCTCGTCGTCGCCGAGGGCGTCGAGGACGACGAGACCTGGGAGCGGCTGCGCGACCTGGGCTGCGACGCCGTGCAGGGCTGGCTGGTCTCCGCCGCCATGCCGCCGGCCGAGACGACCGCCTGGCTGCGCGCCCGCGGCGAGCACGGCTGGCGCCGGGCGGTCGACACGGCCCCCGTGACCGCGCTCGACCCGGCCCCCGGACACGTCGTGCAGTGAACCCGCAGGACAGCCGCGGGACCACCTGAGCGGACCCTTCCGGGTCCGCTCAGGGACTTCTCCGGGCCGACCGTTTCACGGGCAGCGGTACGGGCCCCATAGGATTGGCCCCACATCATCAGACTCACCCCAGAGGATCGCTGCATGCCTGGCATCACGCGCGAGGAGGTCGCACACCTCGCTCGGCTGGCGCGTCTGGAACTCGCCGAAGAGGAACTCGACCACTTCGCCGGTCAGCTCGACGACATCATCGGCGCGGTCGCCCGCGTCTCCGAGGTCGCCGAGCAGGACGTACCGCCGACCTCCCACCCGCTGCCGCTGACGAACGTCATGCGCGCGGACGAGGTCCGTCCTTCGCTCACCCCCGCGCAGGCGCTCTCCGGCGCCCCCGCCCAGGAACAGCAGCGTTTCAAGGTGCCGCAGATCCTGGGGGAGGACTGACCATGACGGACATCATCAAGCTCACCGCCGCCGAGATCGCCGCGAAGATCGCTTCCGGCGAGCTGACCGCGGTCGAGGTCACCGAGGCCCACCTGGCCCGCATCGACGCCGTCGACGAGAAGGTCCACGCCTTCCTGCACGTCGACCGCGAGGGCGCGCTCGCGCAGGCCCGCGCCGTCGACGAGAAGCGCGCCCGCGGCGAGAAGCTCGGCCCGCTGGCCGGCGTCCCGCTCGCCCTCAAGGACATCTTCACGACCCGGGGCATCCCCACCACGGTCGGCTCGAAGATGCTGGAGGGCTGGATCCCGCCGTACGACGCCACGCTGGTCAAGCGGCTCAAGGCGGCCGACGTGGTCATCCTCGGCAAGACCAACATGGACGAGTTCGCCATGGGCTCCTCCACCGAGAACAGCGCCTACGGCCCGACCGGCAACCCCTGGGACCTGACCCGGATCCCGGGCGGCTCCGGCGGCGGCTCGTCGGCCGCGCTCGCCGCGTACCAGGCCCCGCTGGCCATCGGCACGGACACCGGCGGTTCCATCCGCCAGCCCGCCGCCGTCACCGGCACCGTCGGCGTCAAGCCGACCTACGGCGCGGTCTCCCGCTACGGCATGGTGGCCTTCTCCTCCTCCCTCGACCAGGGCGGCCCCTGCGCCCGCACGGTCCTGGACGCGGCCCTGCTGCACGAGGCGATCGCCGGCCACGACCCGCTCGACTCCACCTCGATCGACCTGCCGGTCCCGCCGGTGGTCGAGGCCGCCCGCAACGGCTCGGTCGCCGGGATGCGCGTCGGCGTCGTCAAGCAGTTCCGCGGCGAGGGCTACCAGGCCGGCGTCATGCAGCGCTTCGACGAGTCCGTCGAGCTGCTGAAGGAGCTGGGCGCCGAGGTCGTCGAGCTGGACTGCCCGACCTTCGACCTGGCCCTCTCGGCGTACTACCTGATCGCGCCGTCCGAGTGCTCGTCCAACCTGGCCCGCTTCGACGGCCTGCGGTACGGCCTGCGCACCGGCGACGACGGCACCCGCTCCGCCGAGGACGTCACCGCCCTGACCCGCGAGGCCGGCTTCGGCCCCGAGGTGAAGCGCCGCATCATCCTCGGCACGTACGCGCTCAGCTCCGGCTACTACGACGCGTGGTTCGGCTCGGCCCAGAAGGTCCGCACCCTCATCACCCGCGAGTTCGAGAAGGCCTTCGAGCAGGTCGACGTGATCGTCTCCCCGACGACGCCGACCACCGCCTTCCCGATCGGCGAGCGCGCCGACGACCCGATGGCGATGTACCTCGCGGACCTGTGCACCATCCCGACCAACCTGGCCGGAAACGCCGCCATGTCGCTGCCCTGCGGCCTGGCGCCGGAGGACGGCCTCCCGGTCGGGCTGCAGATCATCGCCCCCGCCATGCAGGACGACCGGCTCTACAAGGTCGGTGCCGCCGTCGAGGCCGCCTTCGTGGAAAAGTGGGGCCACCCGCTGATCGAGGAGGCTCCGTCGCTGTGAGTACCAGTGCACTGCAGAAGGCCAAGGGCTTCAAGAAGTCCAAGACCGGTACGTACCTGTCCATGGGCACCACCGCCTTCGGCGCCTTCACCGTGATGAAGCAGGTCAAGAAGGCGCGCGCCGAGCACGACACGCTGAAGCTCGTCGACGCCGTCGTGTCCGCCGCCGCCATCGTCACCGGCCTCGCGATCCTGTACCGCGAGCTGAAGCGCCTCGGCGACGACGACGTCCTGCTGGGCTGAGAGGGAAAGTTCCACCGTGACTGTCACTGAACTGCTGTCGTACGAGGCGGCACTGGCCTCGTACGACCCCGTCATGGGCCTGGAGGTCCATGTCGAGCTCGGCACGAAGACCAAGATGTTCTGCGGCTGCTCGACCGAGCTGGGCGCCGAACCCAACGCGCAGACCTGCCCGACCTGTCTCGGCCTGCCCGGCGCGCTGCCGGTCGTGAACGAGATCGGCGTCGAGTCCGCCATCAAGATCGGCCTCGCGCTGCACTGCGAGATCGCCGAGTGGTGCCGCTTCGCCCGGAAGAACTACTTCTATCCGGACATGCCGAAGAACTTCCAGACCTCCCAGTACGACGAGCCGATCGCCTTCAACGGCTACCTGGACGTCCAGCTGGAGGACGGCGAGGTCTTCCGCGTGGAGATCGAGCGCGCCCACATGGAGGAGGACACCGGCAAGTCCACCCACATCGGTGGCGCGACCGGCCGCATCCACGGCGCCTCGCACTCGCTGCTCGACTACAACCGGGCCGGCATCCCGCTCATCGAGATCGTCACCAAGCCGATCGAGGGCGCGGGCGAGCGGGCCCCCGAGGTCGCCAAGGCGTACGTCGCCGAGCTGCGCGAGCTGATCCGGGCCCTGGGCGTCTCCGAGGCGCGCATGGACAAGGGCCAGATGCGCTGCGACGTGAACCTGTCGCTGCGTCCGAACGGCACCAAGACCTTCGGCACCCGCTCGGAGACGAAGAACGTGAACTCGCTCCGCTCCGTGGAGCGGGCGGCGCGCTTCGAGATCCAGCGCCACGCGGCGGTCCTGGAGTCCGGCGGCACGATCGTGCAGGAGACCCGTCACTTCCACGAGGACGACGGCTCCACCACCTCGGGCCGCATCAAGGACAACGCCGAGGACTACCGCTACTTCCCGGAGCCGGACCTGGTCCCGGTCGCCCCGGCCCGCGAGTGGGTCGAGGAGCTGCGCAAGGGCCTGCCCGAGCTGCCGCGGGTGCGCCGCAACCGGCTGCGCGAGGAGTGGGGCGTCTCCGAGCAGGAGATGCAGTCCATCCTCAACGCCGGCGCGGTCGACCCGATCGTCGCCACGATCGAGGCGGGCGCGGACGCGGCCTCGGCCCGCAAGTGGTGGATGGGCGAGCTGGCCCGCAACGCCAACGAGAAGGGCGTCTCCCTGGAGGAGCTGCCCATCACCCCGGCGGACGTGGCCCGGGTCTCGGCCCTGGTGGCCGGCGGCGACCTCAACGACAAGCTGGCCCGCCAGGTCATCGAGGGCGTCCTCGCCGGCGAGGGCGCCCCGGACGAGGTCGTCGAGAAGCGCGGTCTGAAGGTCGTCTCCGACGACGGCGCGCTCGGCGCGGCCGTGGACGAGGCCATCGCGGGCAACGCGGCCATCGCCGACAAGATCCGCGGCGGCAAGGTCGCGGCGGTCGGTGCGCTGGTCGGCGCGGTCATGAAGGCCACCCGTGGCCAGGCCGACGCGGCGAAGGTCAAGGACCTGATCCTGGAGAGGCTGGGCGTCAGCGAGGGCTGACCCCGGTCCCCTACGGGAAAGAGAGCGGCCCCGCACCGGAGTTGTCCGGTGCGGGGCCGCTCTCGCGCGGTACGGGCTACCGCTTGAGCACCGGGGCGGCGATGACCACGAGCGCCTCCTGCGAGTAGCTGCACGTGTCCTCGACGCGGATCCGCAGACGCAGGGCGCCCTTGACCGACATGCTCTTGAAGACCGGCTTGCCGAGCGACACCGCCTGCGCGAAGGGGGCGGGCTGGTCGTCCACGGAGATGGAGATCCGCGCCTCCTCGGTCGGGGAGTCGTCGTCGATGCCCGCGGTGAACTCCAGCGTCTCCCACGCCCGGCCGAGGTTGAACTCCATGTACGACTCGTTGGAGCAGCCGGCCACGAAGGCGGAGCCGTAGTCCTTCGCGTTGAGCGTGGCGGCGGAGGTCACCGTGAACCCGTCGAGGGTGTCGATCGGGGTGAGGCTGGTCAGGTCCGCCTGCTTGCTGTCGGGCACCGAGCCGGGGTCGAGCGACGGGCTGCCGCTTCCGCTCGGCTCCTCCGTCGGGGCCTCGGTGCTGGGCTCCTCCGTGGGCGCCTCGGTGGTCTCCTCGGTGGTCGGCTCACCGGTGGGGGACTCGGCGGCCGGCGAGGCGGAGCCGCTGACGGGCGCGGTGGCCCGGTTGTTCTTGGCGTCCTTCGCCTCGCGGTCGCCGAGCAGCTTGATCCCGGCCACCGCGAGGACGGCGACCACAAGGACCCCGGCGACGGCGCCGATCAGCGGCCCCTTGCGGCGCTTGCGCCGTTCGGGCTGCTGCGGCTGCTGGGGGCCGGTCGGTCCGCCGGGCCCGCCGACGGTGGGCATCCCGGCCGTGGGCGGGCCGTAGCCCTGGCCGCCGTAGCCCGGCCCGCCGTACGCCGGCGTCCCGGCGGTCGGCGGACCGTACGGGCCCTGGCCGGCGTCGTACGAGACGGGGGCGGGCGGGACCGGTGCGGGCGCGCCGAAGCCGGCCGGGGGAGTCCCGGCGGCGGGCCCCGGGACCGGAGCGGGCGCCGGAGCGGGCTGTTCCACCGGCACCGGCACCGGCGTGGGCGTCGGCGCGGGGGCCGGCGGCTGGGCCGGCGGGAGCGTCGGTGCCGCCTGGGGCGCGGAGGGCTGGGGCACGGCGTCCTGGGGGGCGGCGTCCTGGGGCGCGGCGGACGGCGCCCCGGCCGGCTTCGCCGGGGGCGTCACGGGCAGCGCCGAGGGCAGCGGCGGCGGCGGCACGGCCGGGGCGCCGTCAGGGCGGGGCGGGACCGCGTCCTGCGGGGTCGCCGGCCGGGAGGTGGTCGTGGTGGACACCACCCCGTGCCGGACCTCCTTGACCCACGAGGAGAGCAGCAGCGGGCGCTTGTCGGCGTCGGCCGCCGCGATGGCCAGCACCTTCCGGCGCTGGTCCTCGGACAGCGCGGCGATCTGCGGCACGGCGCCGAAGGCCGCCGCGAGCTGCTCGGGCGAGGCCGGCGGGGACTGGCCGCTCAGCAGGAAGTAGGTGATGGCCCCGAAGGCGTACCGGTCGGTGGCCGGGGTCCGCTTGCCCTCGAAGATCTCCGGCGCCGCGTACCCGGGGGTGAACCACACCTCGGCGGTCTGGTGGTCGGCGGTCAGCTTGCTGAGGCCGAAGTCGACGAGGGTGGCCTGGCCGTGCTGGTCGACCATCACGTTGCCGGGCGAGAGGTCGCCGTGGACGACGGTCCGGCCGGACGGCGTGGCCTTGCCGGAGTGCAGCCAGTCGAGGACGTCGGCGAGCTGCTCCAGCGTCCGCATGACCTCGCGCCGCTCGGCGGGGGTGGCCAGCGTCCGCTCGGCGCGCCAGTCGCGCAGGTCGAGGCCGTCCACGTGGTTCATGACGAGGACGAGGGCCCGGCCCGTGAGGGTGCCGGACTCGCCGGGCGCGTGGATGGGCGGGCCCTGGAAGTGCTCGCGCACGCCCACGACGCCGGGGCGGCTGACGAAGCGCAGCAGCTCGGCCTGCTCGTTCCACTTGCGGCTGACCCGCTCGAAGATCTCCGGTGTGATCGTCGTCTTCGAGTCGAGGACCTTGACGACGACCGGCTCGGTGCCGCCCGCGAGCTCGATCTCCGCGAGATAGAGCACCGCCTCGCCGCCGCGTCCGATGGAGCGGAGCAGCCGGTAGCGGTCAGGTGCGGAATCAGGTCCGATGTGGTGTGCCGACTTGCTCAACATTCCCCCAAGGCACAGTGAATGACAGGGGGTCAGCTTGCCGCCAGGGGGGAGTCGGGGTCAACCGAGGAACCCTCGTCCGCGAGAAGTGAAACCACCTGGTCGTCCGGCCGGAGACAGGGGGCGTCCGTCGCTTCCGCGAGGCGGGGGCCCGGGCGGCCGTCGGTGCCGCGGCCAGGAGGCGGAGGCGTCGTCGGCCGGATCGGGGAACGTCCTGCCGGGGCGGCCGAAGGGCCTCCTGGTCTTCGCCGGGGCGGGCTCGGGTGCGCCGACGGCGACGCGGGGGAGCGGGCGCCCGGCGCGAGGCGGTACCGGTGCTTTCCCTGTGCTCTGTGAGGATCGACACGAAACGGGCAAACGATCACGTTTGGCTGCGACAGTGGGCCGCGAGCACCGATCCAGGCAGGGAGCACGTCCTTTGGCAGCCATCGCACGGTGGTTCATCCGGCACCGCCTCGTCGCCGTCCTCCTGTGGGTCCTCGCCCTCGTCGGGGTCGGCGGCGCCGCCGTCCTCGCCGGCAGCGCGTACTCCAACGACTACGAGGTGCCCGGCACCGAGTCGGGACGCGCCACCGCCCTCCTCGACCGCGGCTTCCAGGGGCTCGGCGGCGACACCGACACCATCGTCTGGCACACCGAGCGCGGCAGCGTCCGCGCCGACGCCGTGCAGGAGCGGGTCGGGCCGATGCTGGAGGAGGTCTCCGCACTGCCCGGCGTCGCCGCCGTCACCTCCCCGTACGGGGACGGCGCGGCGCCCGGCCAGGTCAGCGAGGACGGGCGCACCGCCTACGCCACCGTGACCTTCCGCGAGCAGGCCGACGACATCCCCGTCGCCCAGGCGCGGGCCCTCGTCGACACCGCGAAGACCGCCGGGACCGACGGACTCCAGGTGGAGCTCGGCGGCAGCGCCGTCGCCCTCACCGAGGCGCCCGGCGGGCACGTCGCCGAGGCCGTCGGCGTGGCCGTCGCCGCCGTCGTCCTCTTCCTCGCCTTCGGCTCGCTCGCCGCCTCCCTGCTGCCCATCGCCACCGCCCTGGTCAGCGTCGGCATCGCCTACTCCGGGATCGTGCTCCTCGGGCACGTGATGACGGTCGCCGACTTCGCCCCGATGCTCGGCATGCTCGTGGGCCTCGGCGTCGGCATCGACTACGCGCTCTTCATCGTCACCCGGCACCGCAAGGGCCTGAAACGCGGCCTGGGCGTCGCCGAGGCCGCCGAGACCGCCGTCGCCACCACCGGCAGGGCCGTCGTCTTCGCCGGCGCCACCGTCTGCATCGCCCTCCTCGGCATGCTCATCCTCCGGCTGAGCTTCCTCAACGGCGTCGCCGTCGCCGCCTCCCTCACCGTCGTCCTCACCGTCGCCGCCTCCGTCACCCTGCTGCCCGCGCTGCTCTCCCTGATCGGCATGCGGGCCCTCTCCCGGCGCGAGCGGCGCGCCCTCGCCGAGCACGGCCCGCGGCCCGAGCCGCCCACCGGCTTCGCCGCCCGCTGGTCCGCCTTCGTCGAGCGCCACCCCAAGCTCCTCGGGGCCGTCGCCGCCGTCGTCATGGCCGTCCTCGCGCTGCCCACCCTCTCCCTCCACCTCGGCACCTCCGACCAGGGCAACAACCCGGCCGCCGCGACGACCCGGCAGGCGTACGACCTCCTCGCCGACGGCTTCGGGCCGGGCGTCAACGGCCCCCTCACGCTCGTCGCCACGCTCGACGGCGCCGACGACCGCGTCGCCCTCGACCGGCTCCCGGAGGCGCTCACCGCCGTCAAGGGCGTCGCCTCCGTTTCCCCGGTCACCTACAACGGCTCCGGCGACACCGCCTTCCTCACCGTCGTCCCCGACTCCTCCCCCCAGTCGAAGGCCACCAGCGAGCTCGTCGACCGGCTCCGCCAGGACGTGGTCCCGGCCGCGGAGACCGGCACCTCCCTCGACGTCCACGTCGGCGGCATCACCGCCTCGTACGACGACTTCGCCGAGATCATCGTCGGCAAGCTGCCGCTCTTCGTCGGTGCCGTCGTCGCCCTCGGCTGTCTGCTCCTGCTGCTCGCCTTCCGGTCCGTCGGCATCCCGCTCAAGGCCGCCGTCATGAACGTCGCCGCCGTCGCCGCCGCCTTCGGCATCGTCGTCGCGATCTTCCAGTGGGGCTGGGGCAGCGAGCTCCTCGGCCTCGGCAGCTCCGGCCCGATCGAGCCCTTCCTCCCCGTGATCATGGTCTCGGTGCTCTTCGGCCTCTCGATGGACTACCAGGTCTTCCTGGTCAGCCGGATGTACGAGGAGTGGCTGGAGACCGGCGACAACCGGCGGGCCGTCCGGGTCGGCCTCGCCGAGACCAGCCGGGTGATCAACTCCGCCGCGGTCATCATGATCTCGGTCTTCCTCGCCTTCGTCCTCTCCGGCGACCGGGTCATCGCGATGTTCGGCATCGCCCTCGCCGCCGCCGTCGCCCTCGACGCCTTCGTCCTGCGCACCCTCCTCGTCCCCGCCCTCATGCACATGCTCGGCGGCGCCAACTGGTGGCTGCCCCGGAGCCTCGACCGGATCCTGCCCCGGATCAGCATCGAGCCGCCGGAGTGCCGGGACGCCGCGGACGCCCGTGCGAAGATCCCGGGACAGCGCGTGACCGCGCCGACCACGGAGAAGACCGAGGATGTTCGCGACATCGCTGGGTGACGACGGAGCCGAACCGCGGACCCTGGAGCCATGGCAGGCGGAGGAGTTCCTCGCCCACATGGACCGCGGCCGCGCCTTCGTCGGCGAGCACATCGGCCTCGCCGACGTCGTCCACGACCTCGACTCCGCCCGCGCCTTCCTCCGCGGCTACGCCGAGAAGACCGCCGACGACACCGGACGCCTCTACGGCACCTGGGCCGACGACACCCTCGTCGGCGGCGTCATGTCCCGCACCATGGACGTGGCCGCGGGCAACGCCGAGGTCGGCTGCCGGCCGGAACCCTCCGCCGCCGGCCGGGGCATGGTCACCCGCTCCTGCCGCACGATCATCGACTGGGCCGTCGAGCGGCGCGGGATCCACCGCGTCGAGTGGTACGCCTCCACCAGGAACACGGCCAGCACCGCAGTCGCCCGCCGCCTCGGCATGACCAGGGAAGGCGTCGTCCGCGAGAACCACACCCACCGCGGCACCCGCACCGACACCGAGATCCGGGCCGTCCTCGCCCCCGAATGGCGCGCCGCGAAGACCGCCTGAGGCCCCCGCCGCCGGCACCCTGAGGCCCCCCGCCGGGCCTCCTGAGGCATCCCGCCGACCCCCTGGGGCACCCCGACGACATCCCGGGGAGCGCCTAAGGCACCCCCCGGCCCTCCCTAAGGCCCCCCGCACCCCGAACATGCGGCACTCGCCCGATGCCCCCGCACCGGCTGGGCGAGGAAGGTGGAGGCATCGCAAGGAGCGACACCGACACCACGGCCCAGGGAGCACCCCATGATCGCGTACGAACTCCACCGCACCGTCCACGCCGAGCTGGTCCGCGAGGCCGCCGCCCAGCGCCTCGGCCGCGAGGCCGCCCGCGCCGCCAAGGCCGCCCGCCGGGCCGGCCGCCATGAGGCCGAGGGGCGGGTGAGCACCGGCAAGGACCGCTACACCGCGGTCGCGTGACCCCCGTATGAGCGACCCGCGAGGCGCCTGTGCGATGCTCGGCGCCGTGGAGACCAGGTCCGTCAGCCCCGTCTTCGTCGGCCGCGCCGGCGAACTCACCGCCCTCACCGAGGCGCTCTCCCGCGCGACCGCGGGAGAGCCCCAGGCGCTGCTCGTCGCCGGTGAGGCCGGCGTCGGGAAGACCCGGCTCGTCGAGGAGTTCCGCGACGCCGCCTGCGAGGCCGGCGCCGTCGTCGCCCTCGGCGGCTGCGTGGAGCTCGGCGCCGACGGACTCCCCTTCGCCCCCTTCTCCGCCGCCCTGCGCACCCTGCGGCGGCTCCTCCCCGAGGAGCTCACCGCCGCCGCCGACGGGCACGAGGGCGAGCTCGCCCGCCTCCTCCCCGAGCTCGGCGACCCCGGCGGCCCCGACGCCGGCGACGAGGACGCCACCGCCCGCCTCTTCGAGCTCACCGTCCGCCTGCTGGAACGGCTCGCCGCCGACCGCGCCCTCGTCCTCGTCCTCGAAGACCTCCACTGGGCCGACACCTCCACCCGCCACCTCCTCACCTATCTGCTGCGCACCCTGCGCCGCGGCCGGATCGTGGTCGTCGCCACCTACCGCGCCGACGACATCCACCGCCGCCACCCGCTGCGCCCCCTCCTCGCCGAACTCGACCGGATGCGCACCATCCGCCGCATCGAGCTCTCCCGCTTCACCCGCACCGAGGTGCACCGCCAGCTCACCGGCATCCTGGCCGCCGAACCCGCCCCCGGCCTCGTCGACGAGATCTTCGACCGCTCCGACGGCAACGCCTTCTTCGTCGAGGAACTCGTCGCCTCCCGCTCCTGCGGCGACGGCACGGGACCCCTCAGCGACTCCCTCCGCGACCTGCTCCTGGTCCGCGTCGAGACCCTCCCCGAGGATGCCCAGCGGGTCGCCCGGATCATCGCCGAGGGCGGCTCCAGCGTCGAGCACGGACTCCTCGCCGCCGTCTCCCGCCTCACCGAGGACGAGCTCATCGAGGCCCTGCGCGCCGCCGTCGGCGCCAACATCCTCCTCGCCGTCCCCGACGGCGACGGCTACCGCTTCCGCCACTCCCTGGTCCGCGAGGCCGTCAGCGACGACCTGCTGCCCGGCGAGCGCTCCCGCCTCAACCGCCGCTACGCCGAGGCCCTGGAGGCCGACCCCGGCCTCGTCCGCCCCGACGAGCGCGCCACCCGCCTCGCCACGTACTGGTACCACGCCCACGACCCGGCCAAGGCCCTCCCCGCCGTCCTCGACGCCTCCGTCGCCACCCGCAAGCGCCACGCCTACGCCGAACAGCTCCGCCTCCTCGAACGCGCCATGGAGCTCTGGGACGAGGCCCCCGCCGACATCCGCGCCGGCCTGCGCCCCATCGACTACGCCGAGTCCTACCCGGCCTGCGGCTGCGACCCCGAGGCCACCCCGCTGCGCCACCTCGACCTGCTCGCCGAGGCCGCCGTCGCCGCCCGCCTGTGCGGCGAACGCGAACGCGCCCTCAAGATCGGCAGGATGGCGCTCCGCCTCCTCGACGGCGACGACGAGCACGACCCCCTGAGGGCCGCCTGGTTCTGGGCCGAACAGGCCCGGCTCCAGTCCAACCTCGGCCGCGGCGACGGCTGGACCGAGATCTCCCGCGCCCAGGAACTCGTCAAGGGCCTGCCGCCCTCCGCCGTCCACGCCACCGTCCTCGCCGGAGCCGCCGGCTGGGGCATGCTCCGCAGCCCCGGCCCCGACGCCCTCGCCGCCGCCGAACGCGCCGTCGAGTACGCCCGCCTGGTCAAGGCCGAGGCGACCGAACTCAACGCCCGCCTCACCCTCGGCACGATCATGGTCGCCGCCGGCGACCGCGAGGCCGGCCTCGCCGAGATGCACGCGGTCCGCGAGCGGACCACCGCCCTCGGCCAGTTCCACGAAACCGCCCGGGCCCACATCAACATCGTCTCCGCCCTGGAGTCCCTGGGCCGCTCCGCCGAGGCCGTCGAACTCGCCGACGCCGGCCTCGAACTCACCCGCACCCGCGGCCTCGTCGAGTCCGCCGGATGGATCCGCGGCAACAAGGCCGAGTCCCTCCACTCCCTCGGCCGCTGGGACGAGGCCCGCGCCGAGGCCGAACGCCTCCTCTCCTCCAACACCAGCACCAAGCCCCGCGGCTCCGCCCACCTCCGGCTCGCCCAGATCGCCGTCGCCCGCGGCGAGACGACCACCGCCCTCCGCCACCTCGACGAGGCCCGCGCCGTCTACGGCACCCGCGACCCCATCCCGCAGTACACCCTGCCGCTGGCCGGCATCGACGCCGCCGCGGCCGCCGCCGAGGGCCGCCTCGCCGACGTCCGCGCCCGCCTCGCGGCCGCCGCCGACGCCGGTTTCCCGCCCGGCACCCACCGCTACGGCTGGCCCCTCGTCCTCGCCGCCGTCACCGCCGAGGCCGACAGCCGGGGCCTGCCCGCCGCCGAGGAGGGCCGCGCCGAGGCGCTGGCCGTCATCCGCCGCTGCGTCCGCGCCCTCGCCGCCCCCGCCCCGGTCTGGGCCGCCCACTCGGCCCAGGTCGCCGAGGAGCTGGCCCGCGCCGAAGGCCGGGAGACCTCCGCCCGCTGGGCCGAGGCCGTCGCCGCGTGGACCCCGCTCGACCAGCCCTATCCGCTGGCCCGGGCCCGCCACCGGCTCGCCGACGTCCTCCTCGCCGAGGGCGGCCGGCGCGAGGAGGCCACGGCCCTGCTCCGACAGGCCCACGCCACCGCCGTCGCCCTCGGCGCCCGCCCGCTCCGCGAGGACGTCGAACTGCTCGCCGCCCGCGCCCGCATCGCCCTCGCCGACGACACCGGCCCCGGCACCCCGGAGACGGAACCCGGGGCGGACGTCTTCGGCCTGACCCCCCGCGAACAGGACGTCCTGCGCCTGGTCGCGGCCGGCCGCACCAACCGGCAGATCGCCGAGGAGCTGTTCATCTCACCGAAGACGGCCAGCGTCCACGTCTCCAACATCCTCGCCAAACTCGGCGTCTCCGGCCGCGGCGAGGCCGCGGCGATGGCCCACCGCCTCCACCTCCTCGACACCCCCCGCTGACCCCGCGCCCCGCCCCGGCCCCGTACGCCGCCCGCGGGCCGGGGCCGTCATCTCACGTCGAGCCGCAGGATCCGGTCGTCCCCCGCCTCCGGGGTGCCCCGGCCGTCGGTCTCGCTCGTCACCAGCCACAGCCGTCCGGCCCCGTCCGCGAGGACCGTCCGCAGCCGCCCGTACTCCCCGCCCAGGAACGCCTCCGGCTCACCGGACCGCTCCGCCCCCGACAGCGGGATCCGCCACAGCCGCTCGCCCCGCAGCCCCGCCATCCACACCGCGCCCCGGGCGTAGGCGATCCCGCTCGGCGAGGCCTCCGAGGTCGGCCACTGCGCCACCGGGTCCACGAAGCCGTCCCGCCCGGCCTTCCCCTCGGCCTCCGGCCAGCCGTAGTTCCGCCCCGGCTCGACCAGGTTCAGCTCGTCCCACGTGTTCTGCCCGAACTCGGCCGCCCACAGCCGCCCTTCGGCGTCCCAGGCGATCCCCTGCACGTTCCGGTGGCCGTACGAGTAGACCACCGAGCCCGCGAAGGGATTGCCGGGCGCCGGCTCGCCCTCCGGGGTCATCCGCAGGATCTTCCCGCCCAGCGACGCCCGGTCCTGAGCCAGCCCGGTCTCACCCGTCTCGCCCGTCCCCGCGTACAGCATCCCGTCCGGCCCGAAGGCGATCCGCCCGCCGTTGTGGACCCTGCCCTTGGGGATGCCGGTGAGCACCGGCTCCGGCGCCTCCAGCCGGTCGCCGGCCCCGCCGCCGTACCGCATCCGCACGATCCGGTTGTCCGCCTCCGCGGTCAGGTACGCGTACACCCACCCGTCGCGCACGGCCAGGCCCATCAGGCCGCCCTCGCCGCCCGGCACCACGCCCGGGACCTCGCCCAGCGAGCGCCGCGCCCCGCTCCGCCCGTCCACCCGGGTGACCGTCCGCTCGTCCCGCGAGGAGACCAGCAGGTCGCCGCCCGGCAGCGTGGCGAGCCCCCACGGCGAGCGCAGCCCCTCGGTGAGCGTCCCCGCCACCGCCACCCGCCCCTCGCCCGCCGGAGCCGCGGGCGCGGAGGCGGCGGGGGAGCCGCTGGAGGCGGCCGGCGGCGAGGTGCCCCGGACGCCGGCGTCACCGTCCGAGGAGCAGCCCGCCGCGCACACCAGCGCGACGACGGCCCCCACGGCCCTCAGCACAGCAGGACGGCTCATGATCCGGTCCCTCCGACGGTTACGAGAAGTCGAGCGGCATCCCTTCCACCTTTGATACACCGCTCGCCCTCCACGCGTTCCCACCTCCGGCCGACTTTCTCGGATCTCCGCCGAAACCGCGGGTCAGGGCCGTACTAGTCCCAGGACTCCCGCGCCGCCGGCAGCGCCGCGAGCTCCGCCAGATCGCCCTCGGTGAGCCGCAGCCCCGCCGCCCCGGCGTTCTCCACCGCCCACCGCTCCCGCTTCGTCCCCGGCACCGGCACCACGTGCCGCCCCTGCGCCAGCACCCACGCCAGCGCCACCTGCGCCGCGGTCACCCCGTCGCCGTGCCGCGCGGCCACCCGCCGCAGCCCGGCCACGAGCGGCTGGTTCGCGGCCATCATCTCGGCCGTGAAGCGGGGGTGCCGGGCCCGCGGGTCGTCCGGCTCGAAGCCACCGCCCGGCGTCAGCGTCCCGGTCAGGAAACCGCTGCCCAGCGGCATCGCCGCGAGCATCCCGATCCCGCGCGCCGCGCACCAGGGCAGCAGCCGCGCCAGCGCCTCCGGCGCCCACACCGACAGCTCGGCCTGCACCGCCGCCACCGGGAACACCTGCTGCACCCGGCCCAGCTGACGGATCGTTCCCTCGTACAGATCGCCGGTCGGCGAACGCCGGGTCCGCCGCACCCCGACGGCACTCAGCCCGAGCGCCCGCACCTTGCCCGCGGCCACCAGCCCCGCCATCGCGCCCCAGGTCTCCTCCACCGGGACCTCCGGGTCCGCGCGGTGCAGGAGGTACAGGTCGAGGACGTCCGTCTGGAGCCGCCGCAGGGAGGCGTCGCAGGCCCGGCGGACGTACTCCGGACGGCCGTTGGCGACCACGTGCCCGTCGCCGACGAGCAGTCCGCACTTCGTCGACACGAAGACGTCCGCCCGGCGCTCCTTCAGGGCCCGCCCCAGCAGCAGTTCATTGGTGAACGGCCCGTACATGTCGGCCGTGTCGAGCAGGCTCACCCCGGCGTCGAGGGCCGCGTGCACGGCCCGCAGCGAGCGGTCGCCCCGCTGCTCCGAGCGGCCGTAGGCCCAGTTCATCGGCATGCAGCCGAGGCCGATGGCCCCCACGTCGAGCGCCGTCGCCCCGATAGTCCTGCGCTCCACGTGCCGCTACCCCTCCTTGTGCCGCCCCCCAAAGTAACCAATGGCGTGCGGGTTTCTTCGCATAGCCTCCCCGTCATGACACTCGCACCCACCGCCGCCGACGTGTGGCTTCCGATCCCCGCCGACGAGATCGACGGGCTGCCCGGCCCGGGCGCGTCGGGGCTGAACTACCGCTTCTGGGACGGCGGAGCCGACTTCCCGGCCGATCCCGCGCACTGCGCCTTCTACGTCGTCCCGTACATGAAGGGCTCCGCGATCGCGGTCCGGCCGCTCCCGGCGATGACCTCGCTGCGCGTCGTCCAGACCCTCTCGGCCGGCATCGACCACGTCGTGCCCGGCCTCGGCGAGCTCGGCGCCGGTGTCTCGGTCTGCAACGCCAAGGGCGTCCACGAGGCCAGCACCGCCGAACTCGCGCTCGCCCTGATCCTGGCCTCCCTGCGCGGCATCCCGCGCTTCGTGCGCGGCCAGGACGCGGAGGAGTGGCGGGACGGCTTCTATCCGGCGCTCGCCGACAAGTCCGTCCTGATCGTCGGGTACGGATCGATCGGCTCGGCGATCGAGGACCGGCTCGCGCCCTTCGAGTGCGCGCGGGTGGCGCGCGTCGCACGCTCCGCGCGCACCACGGCCCGCGGTCCCGTGCACGCCCTGGCCGATCTGCCCGGCCTGCTGCCCGAGGCCGACGTGGTGGTGCTCTCCACCCCGCTCACGCCCGCGACCCGGCACCTGGCCGACGCGGGGTTCCTCGCCCGGATGAGGGACGGGGCGCTGCTCGTCAATGTCGCCCGGGGCCCGGTGGTCGACACGAACGCCCTGCTCAAGGAGGTCGAGAGCGGGCGGATCACGGCGGCGCTCGATGTGACCGACCCGGAACCGCTGCCGGCCGGACACCCGCTGTGGCACGCTCCCGGTGTGCTCCTCACCCCCCATGTCGGCGGTTCCACCTCGGCGTTCATGCCGCGGGCGAAGCGGCTGATCGCGGCGCAGGTCGGACGGTTCGCGGCGGGGGAGGAGCTCGCGAACGTCCTCCGCACCACCTGAGGCCCGCCGCCCGGGGCGGTCCGGCCGTGCGCGCCCCCGTCGCGCGCCGCTCACAAGCCCCCCTCAGTCACGGAGAGTACTGCGGCCCTGTCCCTGAGTGACGGTCCTGGTGTATCGTCCCGGATCGGGGGACTGCGTCGTGTACGGGCTGACGCTGGGGAGCGAAGTGACGGGTCATCAGATTCCGAGGGGGGTGACGGGTGAAGCACGGCCGACGGACCGGCGGTCCGGCGCGGCGAAGCCGCCGCCGACGACTCTCCCGCGCCTCGCTGCCGGTCTCGCGCGGTCGGTGCCGGACCAGGCCGCGCCCCACCGCGCGGAGTGCCTGGACGGCACGCCGCCGCACGGCGACGCCACGGGCCTGCCCCGCGTCCCGGACCCCGACCCCCGCGGCACCGAGACGCCGCGGCCGGCCGGCCCCGTCCCGCCCCGCGGCCACGCCGCACCCGGCCCGGCCCGGCTCGCCGTCCCCGTCCCGGAGTCGTACGCCCGTGCCCCCGGCACTCGCGTCCCGGCCCCCGCACGCCCCGGCCCCGGCGCGGCGGCCGCTCCCCCCGTCCCCCACGCCTCCGGCGCGGCGGACGGCGAGGACGGCGGCTTCGGGCACGGCGAGGGGCGGGAGGAAGCGGTGAGCGGCCCCGGCGCGACCGCGGTCATGCGGCGCGGGGCCCCGCCGGCGGGGCCCGGCCTCCCCGGCCCCGAGCGCTCCGTCCCCGGGCCGGACCGCCGCGCCCCCTGGGCCGGCTCGCTCCTCGCGCAGATCGCCCTCGGCCTCGTCTGCGCCGGCTACACCACCGGCGCCGCCCTCGGCTGGGGATCCCCCCGGCTCGCCCTGTTCATGGGCGACTTCGGGCTGAGCGCCGCCGCCCTCACCGCCGCCGTCTCCTGCTTCCTCTACGCCAGGACCGAGCGCGGCGGCACCCGTCCCGCCTGGCTCCTCTTCGCCTTCTCGTCCTTCATGGCCGGCGCCGGGAACGCCGTCTGGGGCTGGTACGAGGTCGTGCTCGGCCAGGAGGTCCCCGAGTCCTCCGTCGCCGACCTCTTCTTCTTACTCTTCGCCCCGCCCGCCATCGTCGGCCTCCTCGTCCTCGCCAAGAAGCCCGTCACCCGGGCCGGCTGGGTCTGCCTGGGGCTCGACGCCTGGCTCATCGCCGGGTCCCTGCTGACCCTCTCCTGGAGCCTCGCCCTCGCCCACACCGCCCACTTCCAGGGCGAGTCCGTGGCCCAGGCCGCACTGTCGCTCGCGTACCCGCTGCTCGACATCGTGCTCGTCAGCATGGTCCTCGCGCTCCACTTCCGGCGCTCCCAGGCCAACCGCTCGGCGGTCAACACCGCCATCGCCGCGCTCGCCCTCACCGTGCTCTGCGACGCCCTCTTCACCTCGCCGCTGCTGCGCGCCAACTACGTCTCGGGCCAGCTGCTCGACGCCGGCTGGTTCGCCGGCTCCCTGCTGCTCGCCTACGCCCCCTGGGGCGTCCACCGCCCGCCGGAGCCCGCGGCGGCCCGCGGCCCGGGGCTGCCCAGCCGGCCCATCGCCGGCTCGCTTGCCGCCCTCACCCCGTACCTCGCTGCCGCCGTCTGCACCCTCGGCATCCTGTACAACGTGGTCGAGGGCCGCCGGGTCGACCGCGTCGTCGTCCTGACCGGCTGCGCCGTCGTCCTCGCGCTCGTCGTCCGCCAGGGCATCATGCTGATCGACAACATCGCCCTCACCCACGAACTGGCCCAGAAGGAGAACCACTTCAGGTCGCTCGTGCAGAGCTCCAGCGACGTCATCATGATCGCCGCGCCCAGCGGCGTCCTGCGGTACGTCAGCCCCGCCGCCACCGGGGTGTACGGCCGCGACGCGGAGGAGCTGGTCGGCTCCGAACTGGCCGCGCTCATCCATCCCGAGGACCTCGGCGCCGTCGTCCACGAGGTGCGCCGCTTCCTCGCCGCCTCGCCCGCCGAGGAGCCCACCACCCGCATCGAGTGCCGCTTCCGCTCCGGCGCCGGGAACTGGCTCAACGTCGAGTCCACCGTCAACCGCCACCAGGGCGGCCTGATCTTCAACAGCCGCGACGTGACCGAGCGGGTACGCCTCCAGGCCCAGCTGCAGCACAACGCCGAGCACGATCCGCTGACCGACCTGCCCAACCGCGCGCTCTTCACCCGCCGGGTGGGGCAGGCCCTCGGCGGCCGCCGCTCCTCCGACCCCGGCACCGCCGTCCTCTTCATCGACCTCGACGGCTTCAAGGCGGTCAACGACCGGCTCGGCCACCAGGCCGGCGACGACCTCCTGATCCAGGCCGCCCGCCGCCTCCAGGAGGCCGTACGGTCCGGGGACACCGCCGCCCGGCTCGGCGGCGACGAGTTCGCCGCCCTCATCCTGGGCGACGGCCTGCGCGACCGCGCCGCCCGCGAGGCCCAGGTCCAGGAGATCGCCGACCGGCTCCGGCTCACCCTCTCCCGCCCCTACCGCGTCGACGGCGGCACCGAGGCCCGGGTCGCCGCCTCCATCGGCGTCGCCTTCGCCGAGCCCGGCATCGGCGCCGCCGACCTGCTGCGCAACGCCGACCTCGCCATGTACCGGGCCAAGGCCGGCGGCAAGGACCGCGTCGAGCTGTACGTGCCCCAGATGCAGGCCGAGGTGGTCCGGCGCACCGAACTCGCCGCACGGCTGCGCAGCGCGCTCCACGACGGCGAGTTCGCCCTCCTCCACCAGCCGGTCGTGGACCTCGCCACCGGCCGGGTCTCCGCCGTCAGCGCGCAGGCACGCTGGCGGTCCGCCCAGGGCATCCTCTTCACCCCCGCCGAGTACCTGCGGGTCACCGACGACGGCGAGCGCACCGCCGAGCTGGGCCGCTGGCTCCTGGAGGAGGCCGTCGAGCAGGCCGCCGAGCGGGCCGGCATCGGCCACCGCACCCCGGTCTCGGTCCGGCTCTCCGCCCGCCGCCTCCTCGACCGCTCGATGCCCCTCGGCTCCGTCGAGGCGCTGCTGGCCCGGCACGGGCTGCCGTCCGGCTCGCTCGTCCTGGAGCTGGCCGACACCGACCACAGGATCCCGCTGGACGAGCTGGAGCAGCGCCTGGTCACGCTGCGCCGGCTCGGCGTGCGGATCGCGCTGGACGGTTTCGGCAGCGGACACGTCGCCGTCCACGCGCTGCGGCGCCTTCCGGTCGACATACTGAAACTGGACAGGGCGCTCGTCGAGGGCGTGGTCGAGTCCGCCCGGCTCCGCAAGATCACCAGCGGTGTGCTCCGCATCGCCGGCGAGCTGGGCATGCAGACGGTCGCCGAGGGCGTCGACGTGCCCGAGCAGGTGCTCGCCCTGCGGGCCATGGGCTGCCGGCACGCGCAGGGCATGGCCTTCTCCGGCCCGCTCGACGAGTACCGGCTCCGCCGGGCCCTCGTGCGGGGCGACTACCCGCTGCCCGGAGCCGTCTCCGTACCGGCCGGGACGGGCCGGGAGACACGGCGGAATCCATCCCCCGATCAGCTCACATGATGAGACGCGCGTCCCACCCACTTGACAGTGATGTGGCCCGGGAGGGAGGGTCAGTGCCATGCGCACCCGAATTCTCGTACTTGGAAAGCGCGTCGGCTGAAGCCGGGCCCATGAAGGCCGGCTGAGAACCATCCGACGCGCTCCCCTCGCTTGCCTTCCGGCACGAGGGGTTTTTTGTTGCACCGGTTCTCCCGGAAGTCGACGCGAAACCCCGTAAAACCCCCGCAAAAAACCCTCTGCTTCGAGAAGAGATGCTGATGACCGAGCAGGCCACCGGGCACCATCCGCAGCCGCGGCCCCGCAGCGGCGCGACGCCCGCCCCCACCGTCGAGCACGTCACGGGCGCGCAGTCCCTCATCCGTTCTCTCGAAGAGGTGGGTGCGGACACCGTCTTCGGCATCCCGGGCGGCTGCATCCTCCCCGCGTACGACCCGATGATGGACAGCACGAGGGTCCGCCACATCCTGGTCCGCCACGAGCAGGGCGCCGGCCACGCGGCCACCGGCTACGCCCAGGCCACCGGCAAGGTCGGCGTCTGCATGGCGACCTCCGGTCCCGGCGCGACCAACCTGGTCACCCCGATCGCCGACGCGCACATGGACTCGGTCCCGCTGGTCGCGATCACCGGCCAGGTCGCCTCCAAGGCGATCGGCACCGACGCCTTCCAGGAGGCGGACATCGTCGGCATCACCATGCCGGTCACCAAGCACAACTTCCTGGTCACCAAGGCCGAGGACATCGCGAAGACCATCGCCGAGGCCTTCCACATCGCCTCCACCGGCCGGCCCGGCCCGGTCCTGGTCGACATCGCCAAGGACGCCCTGCAGGCGAAGACCACCTTCTCCTGGCCGCCGCAGACCGACCTGCCCGGCTACCGCCCGGTCACCAAGCCGCACGCCAAGCAGATCCGCGAGGCCGCGAAGCTCATCGCCGCCGCCAAGCGCCCGGTCCTCTACGTCGGCGGCGGCGTCATCAAGTCGGGTGCCACGGCCGAGCTGAAGATCCTGGCCGAGCTCACCGGCGCCCCCGTCACCACCACCCTGATGGCCCTCGGCGCCTTCCCCGACAGCCACCCGCTGCACGTCGGCATGCCCGGCATGCACGGCGCCGTCACCGCCGTCACCGCGCTCCAGAAGGCCGACCTGATCGTCGCCCTCGGCGCCCGCTTCGACGACCGCGTCACCGGCAAGCTCGACAGCTTCGCCCCGTACGCCAAGATCGTCCACGCGGACATCGACCCGGCCGAGATCGGCAAGAACCGCGCCGCCGACGTCCCGATCGTCGGCGACGCCCGCGAGGTCATCGCCGACCTGGTCCAGGCCGTCCAGGCCGAGCACAGCGAGGGCAACCAGGGTGACTACTCCGCCTGGTGGTCCGACCTGAACCGCTGGCGCGAGACCTACCCGCTCGGCTACGACCTGCCGGAGGACGGCAGCCTCTCCCCGCAGCAGGTCATCCAGCGCATCGGCCGGCTCGCCCCCGAGGGCACGATCTTCACCGCGGGCGTCGGCCAGCACCAGATGTGGGCCGCCCACTTCATCGACTACGAGAAGCCGGGCACCTGGCTGAACTCCGGCGGCCTGGGGACCATGGGCTACGCCGTCCCGGCCGCCATGGGCGCCAAGGCCGGCGCGCCCGACCGGACGGTCTGGGCGATCGACGGCGACGGCTGCTTCCAGATGACCAACCAGGAGCTCACCACCTGCGCCCTGAACAACATCCCGATCAAGGTCGCCATCATCAACAACGGCGCCCTCGGGATGGTCCGCCAGTGGCAGACCCTGTTCTACAACCAGCGCTACTCCAACACCGTCCTGCACTCCGGCCCGGACGACGTCAACCCGGAGGCCAAGGGCACCCGCGTCCCGGACTTCGTGAAGCTGTCCGAGGCCATGGGCTGCGTCGCCCTGCGCTGCGAGTCCCCGGACGACCTCGACAAGGTCATCGCCGAGGCCAACGCCATCAACGACCGGCCGGTCGTCATCGACTTCATCGTCCACGAGGACGCCCAGGTCTGGCCCATGGTCGCCGCCGGCACCTCCAACGACGAGGTCATGGCCGCCCGGGGCGTCCGCCCCGACTTCGGCGACGGCGAAGACGACTGAGCAGCGACGAGCCACAGGGAAGAGGCCCACACACCATGACCAAGCACACGCTCTCCGTCCTCGTCGAGAACACGCCCGGCATCCTCGCCCGGATCGCCGCCCTGTTCTCCCGTCGCGGCTTCAACATCGACTCCCTCGCCGTCGGCGTCACCGAGCACCCCGACATCAGCCGCATCACCATCGTGGTCAACGTCGAGTCGCTGCCCCTGGAACAGGTCACCAAGCAGCTCAACAAGCTGGTCAACGTCCTGAAGATCGTCGAACTCGAGCCCAGCGCCGCGATCCAGCGCGAGCTCGTCCTGGTGAAGGTCCGCGCCGACAACGAGACCCGCTCCCAGATCGTCGAGATCGTCAAGCTCTTCCGCGCCAAGACCGTCGACGTCTCGCCCGAGGCCGTCACCATCGAGGCCACCGGTTCGAGCGACAAGCTGGACGCCATGCTCAAGATGCTGGAGCAGTTCGGCATCAAGGAGCTCGTCCAGTCGGGCACCATCGCCATAGGGCGTGGCGCCCGGTCCATCACGGACCGGTCCCTGCGGGCACTCGACCGCAGCGCCTGAGAGTCACCGCGGTCCGACCGCCGGTCCACCCGACGGTCCGACTGACGAGACCCGAGAACTTCCCTTCCGCTCCCCGCCGTACGGTGGGACGCAACACCAGCACCTCAAGGAGATTTCCAGTGGCCGAGCTGTTCTACGACGCCGACGCCGACCTCTCGATCATCCAGGGCCGCAAGGTCGCGGTGATCGGTTACGGCAGCCAGGGCCACGCCCACGCGCTGTCGCTCCGCGACTCGGGTGTCGACGTCCGCGTCGGTCTGCACGAGGGCTCGAAGTCCAAGGCCAAGGCCGAGGAGCAGGGCCTGCGCGTGGTCACCCCCGCCGAGGCGGCGGCCGAGGCCGACCTCATCATGATCCTGATCCCGGACCCGATCCAGGCCAAGGTCTACGAGGAGTCCATCGCCCCGAACCTGAAGGACGGCGACGCGCTGTTCTTCGCCCACGGCTTCAACGTCCGCTTCGGCTTCATCAAGCCCCCGGCCGGCGTCGACGTCGCCCTGGTCGCCCCGAAGGGCCCGGGCCACCTGGTCCGCCGCCAGTACGAGGAGGGCCGCGGCGTCCCCGCGATCGCCGCCGTCGAGCAGGACGCCACCGGCAACGCCTTCGCGCTCGCCCTCTCCTACGCCAAGGCGATCGGCGGCACCCGCGCCGGCGTCATCAAGACCACCTTCACCGAGGAGACCGAGACCGACCTCTTCGGCGAGCAGGCCGTCCTCTGCGGTGGCGCGTCCGCCCTGGTCAAGGCCGGCTTCGAGACCCTGGTCGAGGCCGGCTACCAGCCGGAGATCGCCTACTTCGAGTGCCTCCACGAGCTGAAGCTGATCGTGGACCTCATGTACGAGGGCGGCCTGGAGAAGATGCGCTGGTCCGTCTCCGAGACCGCCGAGTGGGGCGACTACATCACCGGCCCGCGCGTCATCACCGCCGACACCAAGGCGGAGATGAAGAAGGTCCTCACCGAGATCCAGGACGGCACCTTCGCCAAGAACTGGATGGACGAGTACCACGGCGGTCTGAAGAAGTACAACGAGTACAAGACCCAGGACGAGAAGCACCTCCTGGAGACCACCGGCAAGGAGCTGCGCAAGCTCATGAGCTGGGTGAACGACGAGGAGGCGTAAGCCCCTCGGCGCGGGGCCGGACGCTCTGTCCGGCCCCGCGCCGCTTCCTTGGACACCCCGTCCAACCACGGACGGGTGATCCTTCCAACGAGGCGTACGACGTGCGCCGATGCGGCACTACACTGCTCAACAACATCGCGTCTGGCCCACAGCGTCGTGCGCTTCCACGCGGCAAGCCCCCTCCACCGCCTGCGGCCGTCGGGACGGCCGTCCGCACTGCCTCTGTGAGGACTCACGTGAGCTCGAAACCTGTCGTACTCATCGCTGAAGAGCTGTCGCCCGCCACCGTCGACGCGCTGGGCCCGGACTTCGAGATCCGGCACTGCAACGGCGCCGACCGCGCCGAGCTGCTCCCCGCGATCGCCGACGTCGACGCCATCCTCATCCGCTCCGCCACCAAGGTCGACGCGGAGGCCATCGCCGCCGCGCAGAAGCTGCGGGTCGTCGCCCGCGCCGGTGTCGGTCTGGACAACGTGGACGTCTCCGCCGCCACCAAGGCCGGCGTGATGGTCGTCAACGCCCCGACGTCCAACATCGTCACCGCCGCCGAGCTCGCGTGCGGTCTGCTCGTCGCCACCGCGCGCAACATCCCGCAGGCCAACACCGCGCTGAAGAACGGCGAGTGGAAGCGGAACAAGTACACCGGCGTCGAGCTCAGCGAGAAGACCCTCGGCGTCGTCGGCCTCGGCCGCATCGGCGTCCTGGTCGCCCAGCGGATGTCCGCCTTCGGCATGAAGATCGTCGCGTACGACCCCTACGTGCAGCCGGCCCGCGCCGCCCAGATGGGGGTGAAGCTGCTGGCCCTGGACGAGCTCCTGGAGGTCGCCGACTTCATCACCGTCCACCTGCCGAAGACCCCCGAGACCCTCGGTCTCATCGGCGACGACGCGCTGCACAAGGTCAAGCCGAGCGTCCGGATCGTCAACGCCGCCCGCGGCGGGATCGTCGACGAGGCCGCGCTGTACTCGGCCCTCAAGGAGGGCCGCGTCGCCGGCGCCGGCCTCGACGTGTACGCCAAGGAGCCCTGCACGGACTCCCCGCTCTTCGAGCTCGACCAGGTCGTCTGCACCCCGCACCTGGGCGCCTCCACCGACGAGGCCCAGGAGAAGGCCGGCATCGCCGTCGCCAAGTCGGTGCGCCTCGCGCTCGCCGGCGAGCTGGTCCCGGACGCGGTCAACGTCCAGGGCGGCGTCATCGCCGAGGACGTCAAGCCGGGCCTGCCGCTCGCCGAGAAGCTCGGCCGGATCTTCACCGCCCTCGCGGGCGAGGTCGCGGCCCGCCTCGACGTCGAGGTCTACGGCGAGATCACCCAGCACGACGTCAAGGTGCTCGAACTCTCCGCGCTCAAGGGCGTGTTCGAGGACGTGGTCGACGAGACCGTGTCCTACGTGAACGCCCCGCTCTTCGCGCAGGAGCGCGGTGTCGAGGTCCGCCTCACCACCAGCTCCGAGTCGCCCGACCACCGCAATGTGGTCACCGTGCGCGGCACGCTCTCCAGCGGCGAGGAGGTCGCCGTCTCCGGCACCCTGGCCGGTCCCAAGCACCTCCAGAAGATCGTCGCCGTCGGCGACTACGACGTGGACCTCGCGCTCGCCGACCACATGGTCGTGCTGCGCTACGAGGACCGTCCCGGCGTCGTCGGCACCGTCGGCCGGATCCTCGGCGAGGCCGGTCTGAACATCGCGGGCATGCAGGTCTCCCGCACGGAGGAGGGCGGCGAGGCGCTCGTCGTGCTCACCGTCGACGACACCGTGCCGGCGGCCGTGATCGCCGAGATCTCCACGGAGATCGGCGCCGCCTCGGCCCGCTCGGTCAACCTGGTCTGACCCGCCGCCCGGCCCGACGCCCGCCCCCGGTACGCACGGGGGGCGGGCGTCGTGCCGTCAGGAAGCGCCCGGGACCCAGTTGCCGTGGAGCCCCAGCGGCACGCGCACCGGGAGGTGGACGCGGGCCACGGGCTCGCCCGTGAAGTCCCGCGCCGACAGGATCACCAGATCGGCGGCGTCGCGCCCGGGATCGTGCACGTAGGCCATGACGTATCCGTCGTCCTCGGCGGCGGGCGACTCGGCCGCGACGAACACGCCCTCGCCCACGGCCCCGAACCGGCCGAATTCGTGCGCCTCGGTCGTCCCCTGCAGCAGGTCGTGCTTGAGCAGGGCGCTGCTGAACCCCTCGCCGGGCCGGGGGTCGTCGGGACCGGCGGGCGGGGCGTAGAGCTCGGCCGCGGCGGTGTAGCCGTAGCGGTGCGGCCGGCCGGTGAGACGGGGGTCGATCCGGGGGAAGTCCTGGACGCGGTCGTCGAGCCGTTCCTCGCGCACCCGCCCCAGGACCGGGTCGATCCTCCAGCGGTCCAGGGTGGGGCGGCTGGTGCCGACGTTCCGGATGTCGAAGCCCTCGGGGTGCCGGACGAGGTCCACGACGACGTCCGTGCCGTCCTCGTAGGCGTTGAGCGTGTGGCCCACCAGGCTCGGTGCCACCTCGAACCAGCGCACCCCGCCGCCCGCCCGGGGCATGAGGCCCACCCGCGCCGGACGGTCGCGGTCCCACGTGAAGGGGATGCCGGTCGCCAGATGGGCGGTGCTGAACACGACGGGCCCGTCGAACAGGACCACGTGGTTCTCGGTCAGCGCGAAGTCGTGCATGTACGGGTTGCCGGGCGCGTGGATCAGGGTGCTGCGCACCACCGCCCCCGTGCCGTCCATCACGATGTGCTGGACGTGGTCCGAGCCGTAGAGGAAGCCGAGCGCGTGCAGCTCGCGGGTGTGCGGGTCGAAGACGGAGTGGGCGTTCGCGCTGAACCCCTCGGGTGTCGCGCCGAGGTCGCAGGGCCCCACCGTGTCGAGTTCGTAGGTGAGCTCGTACGGGCGGATGCCGCCTTCCAGGAGGGCGAAGGTCCGGCCGTCGAGCCCGGCGACCTGGACGTTCGGCGACACGTCCGTGCGCGGGTCGACCGGGGTGCCGCGCCGGGGCTCCCCGAGCCGGTCGGCGACCGAGGAGGAGCGGACCCACCGGTTGCGGTACCACTCGGCGCGGCCGTCCCGGATGCGCACGCCGTGCACCATGCCCGCGCCGAGCGTCCAGAGGTGGGCCGCGGGGTCCTCGATGCCCAGCGGGTTGGGGCCGATGCGCAGGTAGCGGCCGTCGAGGTGGTCGGGGATGCGGCCGGTGACGGCCAGGTCTAACGCCGTGACCTCCTCGGTGACCGGGGCGAACCGTCCCGACAGGTAGCGGTTGACCGTCGTGGCGCGTGGCGTGGTGTCCGTCATGACGTTCCTTTCGCGGTGGTGGTGGAGAACGCGTGGCCCAGCGCCTCCATCAGTGCGGTGTAGCGCCGGGCCGCGACGTCCGGCGGGAAGTGCCCGGCGATCTCCAGGCTCACCGCCCCGTGCGCCGCGGCCCAGAAGAGCTTGGAGATCTCGCCCGCGTCGCCCGGGCGGAAGATCCCGGCCGCGACGCAGTCCTCGACGGCGGCGACCGAGGCGTCGAAGGCGCTCTCGGCCGCGGCGAGCGCCTCGGCGCTGGGCCGGTGGGGGACCGCATGGCCGAACATCAGGGAGTAGTAGCCGGGCTCGGCGAGGGCGTGGGCCCGGTAGGCGACGCCGAGGTTCCTGAGGCGGGTCAGGGGGTCGTCCGACCGGGGCACGCGCTGCTGGGCCGCGCGCAGCCGGGCGAAGCCTTCCCGGTGGAGCGCGTCCACCAGGCCTTCCTTGCCGCCGAACAGGGTGTAGAGGACCTTGGTCGACGCGCCGATCCCGGTGGCGATCCGGCGCATGGTGAGGGCCGCCGGCCCCTCCGAGACCAGCAGGCCGACGGCGTGGTCGAGGATCGTGGTGCGTACGGCCGTCTGGCCGGCGAGCTGGGCGTCCTGGTAGGGCGTGGTCACGGTAACAGCGTATCCGACGGGTAACGCTGTTACCCGACCTTTCCGCGAGAACCCTTCGAGGGCGGGGATCTTCCTAGAGCCGGGCCGCCTTCAGTGCCATGTGCAGCAGGAGGCGGTCCTCGCCGGCGTCCAGGTCAAGGCCGGTGAGCTGCTCCACGCGGGAGAGCCGGTAGTAGAGGGTCTGCCGGTGGATGCCGAGCGCCGCCGCCGTGCGGCCCGCCTGGCCCGCGTGGTCGAGGAACACCTCGGCCGTGCGGGCCAGCTCCGTGTGCGCGGGGCCGAGCAGCGTCCGCACCGCCGGGTCCGGTCCGGTCCGGGGGAGGGCGGTGAGCAGCCGGTACGGGCCGAGCCCGGACCAGTGGGCGAGCGGGGCGAACCGGGGCTGGGCCAGCGCGGTGCGCGCGGCGGCGGTCGCCTCGTGCCAGCAGAGGTCCAGGTCGCCGAGCCCCCGCCGGGGCGCGGCGACCCCGGCCACCACCGCCGGTCCGGCCGCCGCGCGCAGCCGTTCGGCGGCGGTGGAGGCGGGGGAGAGGTTGTCGGCCGACCGCAGCCGCACCAGCACGGCGAGCGCCCGCCGCGGCCCGGGGCCGGGGGCCTGCTCCCCGCCGGGCGCCGGGGTGGCGGAGGGCGGGCCGGCCGGGCCCTGCCAGGGAAGGGAGCAGAGGGCGGCGGCGCCGGGGACCGTGCGGGGGGAGGGGGAGTCCTCGCCGGGCCAGGGGGCGAGGCAGACCAGGGCGTGCAGGCCCTCCGCGTCCGGGCCCAGGGCCGTACGGAGGGCGGCGACGGCCATGTCGTACTGCCAGCCGCGCTCCGCCGCGAGGACGGCCCGCAGCTCGCGGGAGAGGTCGGCGCCGGCCCGCTCCTCGTCGGCGAGCAGCTCGCCGATCCGGGCGGCCACCTCCATCGCGGCCGTGAGCTGCCGGTGCGAGGGTCCCGGCTCGGCGTCCAGGAGCCAGACGTAGCCGAGGACGACACCCCGATGGCGTACGGGGAGGCAGATCCGGTCCCGGTAGACGCCGGCGTCCGGCGCGGCCGGGATGCGGACGGGGCCGGTGGCCCGGGTGATGCCGAAGCCCTCGAACCAGGCGCGGACCGCCGGGGTGGACTTCCGGGTGAGGATCGAGCGGGTGCGGACCGGGTCCATGGCGCTGTCGTCGTCGCTGTCGTGGGCCCCGAAGGCGATCAGCCCGAAATCACGGTTCTCCAGCGTCGCCGGGGCGCCGAGCAGCGCCGAGATCTCGTCCACCAGCTCCTGGTAATCGCCCTTCACGGCCCCCATTCTCGCACCCGCCGACCTGTCCTTCAGACAGATGTCTGAGGCCGGGCTCACGGATGCGTGACAGCTGTAGATGGCGCAGGATCGGAGCGATCCATAGGTTTCACGGTGGTTCTCCGTGCTGTTCCCGGTTCGTACCCCTGTGACCGGTAACGGCCCCGTTCTTCCTCGCTCCTCTGGAGGTGCCCCGTGCTGGGTCCCGTGATCCTCGCCGCGTCGCGCAGCGACAAGATGCGCCGTCTGGTGTCGGCCGCGCCCGGGACCAAGCAGGTCGTGGCGCGCTTCATCGCCGGCGAGATCGTGGACGACGTCGTCCCGATCGTCCGGGACCTGGCCGACCGCGGCCTGGAGGTCACCCTCGACGTCGTCGGCGAGGACATCACCACCGTCGAGCAGTCCCACGCCGCCCGTGACGCCTACCTGGAGCTCATCGGCCGCCTCAAGGAGCTGGGCCTCGGCGAGCGCGCCGAGATGTCCGTCAAGCTGTCGATGTTCGGCCAGTCCCTGGAGGACGGCCACGAGCTGGCCCTCGCGAACGTGCGCCCGGTCGTCGCCGCCGCCGCCGAGATCGGCACCACGGTCACCCTGGACGCCGAGGACCACACCACCCTCGACTCGATGTTCGCCATCCACGAGGAGCTGCGGAAGGACTTCCCGCAGACCGGCTGCGTCATCCAGGCGTACCTCTTCCGCACCGAGGAGGACGCCCGCCGCCTCGCCGCGAACGGCTCCCGCGTCCGCATCGTGAAGGGCGCCTACAAGGAGCCCGCCTCCGTCGCCCTCCAGGACAAGCCCGAGATCGACAAGGCGTACGTCCGGATCATGAAGATCCTGATGGACGGCGAGGGCTACCCGATGATCGGCTCCCACGACCCGCGCCTGATCGCCATCGGCCAGGAGCTGGCCCGCCGCGCCGGGCGCAAGCTGGACGAGTACGAGTTCCAGATGCTGTACGGCATCCGCTCGGAGGAGCAGAACCGTCTCGCCGCCGAGGGCCACCGCATGCGCGTCTACACGGCCTACGGCACCGACTGGTACGGCTACTTCATGCGCCGCCTCGCGGAGAAGCCGGCCAACCTGCTCTTCTTCGTCCGCTCCATCCTGACCAAGGGCTGAGCCCCCTCCCCCCTCTTTGAAGGAGTTCCGAGACTCATGGACGCTGTGACCCAGGTCCCCACTCCCGTCAACGAGCCGGTGCACGGCTACGCCCCCGGCTCCCCGGAGCGCACTCGTCTGGAGGCCGCCCTCAAGGAGCTGGCCGACAACCCGCGCGAGCTGCCGATGACCATCGGCGGCGTGAAGCGCATGGGCGGCGGCGAGGAGTTCAAGGTCGTCCAGCCGCACAACCACAAGTCCGTCATCGGCACCTTCCGCGGCGCCACCGAGGCCGACGCCCAGGACGCGATCGACGCCGCCCTGGCCGCCGCCCCGGCCTGGCGCGCGATGTCCTTCGACGACCGCGCCGCGATCATCCTGCGCGCCGCCGAGCTGCTCGCCGGCCCCTGGCGCGAGACGCTGGCCGCCTCCACCATGCTCGGCCAGTCGAAGACCGCCCAGCAGGCCGAGATCGACACCCCCTGCGAGCTCGTCGACTTCTGGCGCTTCAACGTGGCGTACGCCCGCCAGATCCTGGCCGAGCAGCCGCCGGCCAACTCCCCGGGCGTGTGGAACCGACTGGACCACCGCCCGCTGGAGGGCTTCGTCTACGCGATCACGCCGTTCAACTTCACGGCCATCGCGGGCAACCTCCCCACCGCCCCCGCCCTCATGGGCAACGTGGTGGTCTGGAAGCCGTCCCCGACGCAGACCCACTCCGCCGTGCTCCTCATGGAGCTCCTGGAGGAGGCCGGCCTGCCGAAGGGCGTCATCAACCTGGTGACCGGCGACGGCATCGCCGTCTCCGAGGTGGCCCTGAACCACCGCGACCTGGCCGGCATCCACTTCACCGGCTCGACCAAGACCTTCCAGCACCTGTGGAAGACGGTCGGCAACAACATCGAGAAGTACCGCTCCTACCCGCGGATCGTCGGCGAGACCGGCGGCAAGGACTTCGTCGTCGCCCACCCCAGCGCCGACCGGGCCATCCTGAAGACCGCGCTGACCCGCGGCTCCTTCGAGTTCCAGGGCCAGAAGTGCTCCGCCTCCTCGCGCGCCTACATCCCGGCGTCGATCTGGAACGACGGCTTCAAGGAGGAGTTCGCGGCCGAGGTCGACGGCATCACCATGGGTGACGTCACCGACCTGTCGAACTTCATCGGTGCCGTCATCGACGACCGCTCGTTCGCGAAGAACAAGGCGGCGATCGACCGTGCGTCCTCCGACCCGAGCTGCACGATCGTCGCCGGCGGCACCTACGACGACTCGGAGGGCTACTTCGTCCGTCCGACCGTCATCGAGTGCACCGACCCGGAGAACGAGGTCTTCAAGGCCGAGTACTTCGGCCCGATCCTCGCGATCCACGTCTACGAGGACGAGAAGTACGACGAGATGCTGGAGCAGATGGAGTCGGTCTCCGACTACGCCCTGACCGGCGCCGTCATCTCCAACGACCGCGCCGCCGCCGCGTACACGATGGAGAAGCTCCGCTTCGCCGCGGGCAACTTCTACATCAACGACAAGTCGACCGGCGCCGTCGTCGGCCAGCAGCCCTTCGGCGGCGGCCGTGCCTCGGGCACGAACGACAAGGCCGGCGCCCCGCAGAACCTGATGCGCTGGACGCTGACCCGCGCCATCAAGGAGACGCTGGTCCCGCCGACCGAGTACGGCTACCCGCACATGGGCTGACGCCCGCCCGCCGCGTGAGCGGCCCCTGATCACCGCCCCCCACCCCGGTCCCCCCAGGCCGGGGTCGGGGGCGGTACTCATTCCCCCACGGCGCGCCGCAGGAAGTCGCCGATCAGCTCGGCGACGCGCGGCGCGTGGGTCTCCAGGGCGAAGTGGCCGGTGGGCAGGAGGTGGATCTCGGCGTCCGGGAGGTCGCGGCGGAAGGCCTCGGCGCCGGCCGGCACGAAGACCTCGTCCCCCTCGCCCCAGACGGCGAGGAGCGGGACCCGCGAGGTGCGGAACCATTCCTGGAAGGCCGGGTAGAGGGCGAAGTTGGAGCCGTAGTCGGCGATCAGGGCGAGCTGGATAGCGTCCTGGCCCTCGCGGGCCATCAGGGCGGCGTCGTGGTGCCAGGCGTCCGGGCTGAGGAGGTCCCGGTACGCGGCGGGGACGCCCGTCTCGTACTGCCACCGGATGCCGTCGAGGGAGCGGATGGCCCGGACGGGGGCCTCGGTCTCGGGGGTCCGGTCGGCGATCAGGGCGAGGACGGGGGCCCACGCCCCGGCGCCCAGGCCCTCCTCGTAGGCGTTGCCGTTCTGGGTGACGACCGCGGTGATCCGCTCGGGGTGGGCGAGGGCGAGGCGCAGGCCGATGGGGGCGCCGTAGTCCTGGACGTAGAGCGCGAAGCGGTCGAGGCCGAGGACCTCGGTGAACTCGGCCGTGAGGGAGGCGAGTTCCGCGAACGTGTAGGGGAACGCCTCGGCGGGCGGCGCGGCGCTGCGGCCGAAGCCCAGGTGGTCCGGGGCGATCAGGCGGTACCGGTCCGCGAGGCGCGGGATCAGGTCGCGGAACATGTGCGAGCTGGTCGGGAAGCCGTGCAGCAGCAGGAGGACGGGGGCGTCGGCCGGGCCCGCCTCGCGGTAGAAGACCTCGTGGCCCCGGACGGTGACGGTGCGGTGGCGGGTGGGCAGTACGGACATGGTCTCTGATCCCCCAACTCTTCGTCGTCGGTGACGAGGGGATTCGATCAGGGCCTTTCTAACCTGTCAAGTGCTTGAGAAGAGTTAGGTGAAGGTGGGAGGGTGGGGGCATGACCGTGAGGACCGCACCCACCCACGAACTCGGCGCCGAGCGGCTGACGGCCGTCCGCGCGCTGCTCGACTCCGCCTTCGGCGGCGACTTCTCCGCGGAGGACTGGGACCACGCCCTCGGCGGCGTCCACGCCTGGGTCGAGGACGGCCGGGGGCCCGTCGCGCACGGAGCCGTCGTCCAGCGCCGGGTGCTGCACCGCGGACGCTCGTACCGGATCGGGTACGTCGAAGGGGTCGCCGTCCGGGCCGACGCGCGCCGGCGCGGCCTCGGCGGCGCCGTCATGGACGCCCTGGAGCGGGTGATCGACGCGACCCACGCCTTCGGCGCGCTCTCCGCCTCCGACGAGGGGGCCGCCCTCTACCGGGGGCGCGGCTGGCGGGTCTGGGGCGGGCGGATCGAGGTGCTGGGCCCCGACGGGGTCGTACGGCTCCCGGAGGAGGAGGGCGGCTTCCTCGTCCGCCCCGCGGGCGGTCTCGCCCTCCCGGACCCCGGCGCGCCGCTGGTCCTCGACTGGCGGGACGGCGACGTGGTGTGACGGAGCGGGCGGCCGGGGGAGGGCGCCGTCTCAGATAGTAGGAAGTCCGAGTAACTGTGGAGACAGACGCGGATCCCTGCCCTAACTTTGTAGGAGCCGAACGTCTCGCTTCATCAGCGAATGGCGGTCGAGAGCGCGACGCCCCGTGCAGGCAACCCCTGCGGCGGCGCTCCCCGCCCCTTTCCGGCGCCTCCGATCACTGATCTCCCGATCGCAGCTGATCTCCGCACGTCCGGATCACCACTGATCTCAAGGAGTCGATCCCCATGGCCGCTCAGACCGCTCCCCGCGTCCGCCACTCCGCCGCCCGTCCCAGCGACGAGGCCCGGCAGAACGCCGCCGCCGCCCTCCAGCGCGCCCTCGACCGCCGTGACAACGGCGGCTCCACCGGTCACTGACCGGCCCGACGCCTGTCCGTTCGTCCACATGGTGGACGATCCGTGTCAGACGATGGGACGAAGAGTAGGGTGCCGCCATGTCTCACAGCATCAATCTCGCAGTCATTCCCGGCGACGGCATCGGCCAGGAGGTCGTGGCCCAGGGCCTCAAGGTCCTCGCGGCCGCGCTTCCCCAGGACGTGAAGCTGGAGACCGAGGAGTACGACTTCGGCGCCCGGCGCTACCACGCCACCGGTGAGACCCTCACCGACGCCGACCTGGACTCCCTCAAGAAGCACGACGCCATCCTGCTCGGCGCGATCGGCGACCCCTCGGTGCCGTCCGGCGTCCTGGAGCGCGGCTTCCTCCTGAAGCTGCGCTTCGCCTTCGACCACCACGTGAACCTGCGTCCCTCGAAGCTGCTCCCCGGCGTCGCGACCCCGCTCGCCGGCCAGCCCGCGATCGACTTCGTCGTGGTCCGCGAGGGCACCGAGGGCCCGTACACGGGCAACGGCGGCACCATCCGCAAGGGCACCGAGCACGAGGTCGCCACCGAGGTCTCCGTCAACACCGCCTTCGGTGTGGAGCGCGTGGTCCGGGACGCCTTCGCCCGCGCCCAGGCCCGCCCGCGCAAGAAGCTGACGCTGGTCCACAAGAACAACGTGCTGACCTTCGCCGGCCACCTCTGGACGAACATCTTCGAGAAGGTCGCGGCCGAGTTCCCCGAGGTCACCACCGACTACCTGCACGTCGACGCGGCGACGATCTTCCTCGTCACCGACCCGGCCCGCTTCGACGTCATCGTCACCGACAACCTCTTCGGCGACATCATCACCGACCTCGCCGCGGCCGTCTCCGGCGGCATCGGCGTCGCCGCCTCGGGCAACATCAACCCGAGCCGCGACTTCCCGTCCATGTTCGAGCCGGTGCACGGCTCCGCGCCGGACATCGCGGGCCAGGGCAAGGCCGACCCCACGGCCACCGTCCTCTCCGTCGCCCTCCTGCTGCGCCACCTCGGCCACGAGGCCGAGGCCGCCCGGGTGGAGGCGGCCGTCGAGGCCGACCTCACCGAGCGGGGCGACGCCGTCCGCACCACGGACGAGATCGGCGACGCGCTCGCCGCGCGAGTAGCGAGCTGACCCGCGCGCCACTGACACCACACAGCAGCCGCCGGGTCACCCACGCACCCGGCGGCTGTTTCCTGTGCGGTCGCGGGGTGCCACCATCGAACCCTGGACCGCGTCACCCGTTTCGCACGCCGGTTCCCACGCGCGATAATCGGACGTGGGCCGCGGCGTGCGGGAAAGCTCGGACGTCCTAGCAGTACCGCCGAGCGGGCGTGGGCGCGGTCCGACACACACAACCGGTGAAGGACTAGCACCCATGACGACGATCGAGCTCAAGCCCTCCTCCAGCCCGCTGTCCGACGCGGAGCGCGCGGCGATCCTGGCCAACCCCGGATTCGGCCGCCACTTCACCGACCACATGGTCACCATCCGGTGGACCGAGGGCCGCGGCTGGCACGACGGCCAGCTCGTGCCGTACGGCCCCCTCTCCCTGGACCCGGCGACCAACGTCCTGCACTACGCCCAGGAGATCTTCGAGGGCCTGAAGGCCTACCGCCGCCCCGACGGCTCGGTCGCCTCCTTCCGCCCCGACGCCAACGCCCGGCGCTTCCAGCGCTCCGCGCACCGCCTCGGCATGCCGGAGCTTCCGGTCGAGACCTTCATCGAGGCCTGCGACGCGCTGGTCCGCCAGGACGAGGCGTGGGTTCCCGCGCACGGCGGCGAGGACTCGCTCTACCTCCGCCCGTTCATGATCGCGACCGAAGTCGGCCTGGGCGTCCGCCCGGCCAACGAGTACCTCTTCGTCGTCATCGCCTCCCCGGCCGGCCCGTACTTCTCCGGCGGCGTCAAGCCGGTCTCCATCTGGGCCTCCGAGGACCGCGTCCGCGCCGTCCCCGGCGGCGTCGGCGACGCCAAGACCGGCGGCAACTACGCGGCCTCCCTGCTCGCCCAGGCCGAGGCGGCCGCCAGGGGCTGCGACCAGGTCTGCTACCTCGACGCGGTCGAGCACAAGTGGGTCGAGGAGCTCGGCGGTATGAACCTGTACTTCGTGTACGGGGACAAGATCGTCACCCCGACCCTCACCGGTTCGCTGCTCGCGGGCATCACCCGCGACTCGCTCCTCCAGGTCGCCCGCGACCTCGGCCACGAGTCCGTCGAGGCCCGCGTCTCCATCGACCAGTGGCAGGCCGACACCGAGAACGGCACCCTCACCGAGGTCTTCGCCTGCGGCACCGCCGCCGTCATCACCCCCGTCGGCACGGTCAAGTCCGCGCGCGGCGAGTGGCAGCAGTCCGGCGGCGAGCCCGGCGAGGTCACCATGAAGCTGCGCGAGGCGCTCCTCGCGATCCAGACCGGCAGGGCCGAGGACGTCCACGGCTGGATGCACGAGCTGGGCAAGTGACCCGCTAGTCAGTCGGCCGGCACGCCCGGGACGGCCTCCGTCCCGGGCGTCTCGCCTTCCGGGGCCCGGGTCAGGACCGCGTACAGCAGGCCGCCGGTGAGCCCCGACAGGACGAAGCTGCAGTCGATCCCGCCGGTCAGGACCAGCAGCGGCCCCTCGTACAGCGGCGTCGAGACGGCGGCCAGGCCGACCGCCGCGCCGAGCGCCCAGGCGGCGGTGGCGCGGGGGTGCCAGCCGCCCGAGAACCAGTAGGTCCCGCCGCGCGAGCGCCGGTTGTGGACCTGGAGCGCCTCGGGGTCGTACACGCCCCGGCAGCGCGCGTGCCCGATCAGGGTGATGACCGCCCACGGGGTGCCGATCGCCGTCAGGAGCAGCACGAACGAGGTCATCGCCGACTGGGCGTCCGAGGCGAAGTGCCCGAGGAAGACGAAGCCGGTGGCGACGGCCGCGACCACCAGGGTGGCCCGGGTCCGGGTGGCGCGGGGCAGGATCGCGTCCAGGTCGAGGCCCATCGAGTAGAGCATCAGACCGGCGTTGCCGACCGAGCCGGCGGTGGCGGCCAGCAGCAGCGGGACGAGGTACCAGGCGGGCGAGGCGGCGACCAGCGGGCCCGCGTAGTCGAGGCCCGCGCCGGCGGCCAGCGCCGTGACCGTGCCGAAGAGCTGTGGCACCAGCAGGCCGACGAGCAGCCCGAGCCAGGTGGCGCGGCGGACCGCCCGCGCGCCGTGCCGGGCGGGGGAGACGTACCGGGTGTAGTCGCCGAGCAGGGTGATGAAGGCGACCGGGCCGCTGAGGCCGGCGGCGACCGCCGAGAAGAGCCAGGTCGGCCAGAAGGAGCCGAGCAGGTACGGCGTGTCCGGCACCGGCGCGGTGGTGAAGTCCCCGGCGTACGCGACGAGTCCGACCGCGAGCAGGGCGGTCATGCCGACGGCGAGCGCCTTGCTGAGCCGGAGCAGCAGCCGGTAGCCGTACACGGCGCCCACCGCCGTGCAGGCCGCGAGCAGCGCGTAGACGACGGCGTGCGTCCCGTCGCCGGTGGACAGGCCGGTCAGGCGGGCGAGGGTGCCCACCATGACGTCGCCGCCGATCCACAGGGTCAGGGCGGTGTACCCCAGCGAGAGCAGCAGCCCCACCACCGAGCCGACGAGCCGGCCGCGGACGCCGAAGAAGGCGCCGGAGGAGGTGGAGAGGTTGGTGGCGGTGCGCAGCGACACCAGCGCCAGCGGGGCGGTGACGGCGACGCCGACGACCGTGCCGGCGACCACGGAGGTGACCGAGCCCCACAGGCCGAGGCCGAAGGAGACCGGCAGCCAGCCGAAGACGATCACCCCCAGGCAGAGGTTGGAGCCGAGCAGGATCGCGACCAGGTCGCGGGGGCCGCTGGTGCGTTCGGCCTCGGGGATGGTGTCGACTCCGCGCTGTTCGATCGCCATGGGACCTCCGGGGAGAGCGGAACGGGTACGGTTTTGAGCGACGCTCAATGTGACCTGTGCCTGTACCGGCCGTCAATGCTTGGAAGCGTTCGTCTCAACATTTAGAGTGTCGCTCAAACAGGAGGTGCAAGACGTGCGACTGACCCCCACCGAGCGCGACCGGCTGCTGCTCTTCGGCGCCGCCGAACTCGCCCGCGCCCGCCGGGCCCGCGGGCTGCGGCTCAACGTCCCCGAGGCCACCGCCCTCGTCGCGGACACCGTCTGCGAGGCGGCCCGCGACGGCAGGCGGCTCGCCGAGGCCATCGAGGCGGCCCGCTCCGTCCTCGGCCCCGAGGACGTCCTTCCCGGCGTCGCCGACGTGGTGACCGAGGTCCACGTCGAGGCCGTCTTCGACGACGGCTCCCGGCTCGCCGTCGTCACCGACCCCATCGGCGGGGGCACCCTCGGCGCCGGCGCCCCCGGCGCGCTCCTGCCCGGCCCCGGCCACCCCGAGCAGGAGCCCCTGCTCACCCTGCCCGTGCGGAACACCGCGACCGTCCCGGTCAGCGTCACCTCGCACTTCCACTTCTTCGAGGCCAACCCGCGCCTGGACTTCGACCGCGCCGCCGCCTACGGCATGCGGCTCGCCATCCCCGCCGGCGCCTCCTTCCGCTTCGACCCCGGCGGCTGTGCCGAGGTCGGGCTCGTGCCCATCGGCGGCGCGCGCGTGGCGATCGGCTTCGCCGGGCTCGTCGACGGGCCGCTGGACGCCCCCGGGGCGAGGGAAGAGGCGCTGCGGCGCGCCGCGGCCTGCGGCTACCTGGGCACCGCGACCGACGAGGAGGGCCACTGATGGACCCGTACGAGTACGCCTCCGTGCACGGCCCCCGGGCCGGCGACCGCGTCGTCCTCGGCGACTCCGGGCTGGTCGTCCGCGTCGAGGCCGACTCCCAGAAGCCCGGCGAGGAGTTCCTCGCGGGCTTCGGCAAGACCGCCCGCGACGGCCTGCACCTGAAGGCCGCCGCCGTCCGGGAGACCTGTGACGTCGTCATCAGCAACGTCCTGCTGATCGACGCCGTACAGGGCATCCGCAAGGTGTCGATCGGCATCCGCGAGGGCCGGATCCACGCCATCGGGCGGGCCGGCAACCCCGACACCCTGGACGGCGTCGACGTCGTCGTCGGCACCGGCACCTCCATCGTCTCCGGCGAGGGCCTGATCGCCACCGCCGGCGCCGTCGACACCCACGTCCACCTGCTCTCGCCCCGGATCATGGAGGCCTCGCTCGCCAGCGGCGTCACCACGATCATCGGCCAGGAGTTCGGCCCGGTCTGGGGCGTCGGCGTCAACTCGCCCTGGGCCCTCAAGCACGCCTTCAACGCCTTCGACGCCTGGCCCGTGAACATCGGCTTCCTGGCCCGGGGCTCGTCCTCGGACCCGGCGCCGCTGGTGGAGGCGCTGGCCGAGGGCGGGGCGTCCGGGTTCAAGGTCCACGAGGACATGGGCGCGCACACCCGCGCCCTGGACACCGCGCTGCGGGTCGCCGAGGAGCACGACGTACAGGTCGCGCTGCACAGCGACGGCCTGAACGAGTGCCTGTCCGTGGAGGACACCCTCGCCGTCCTGGAGGGGCGTACGATCCACGCCTTCCACATCGAGGGCTGCGGCGGCGGGCACGTGCCCAACGTGCTGAAGATGGCGGGCGTGCCGAACGTCATCGGCTCCTCCACCAACCCCACCCTGCCCTTCGGCCGCGACGCGGTGGCCGAGCACTACGGGATGATCGTCTCCGTCCACGACCTGAAGACCGACCTGCCGGGCGACGCCGCGATGGCGCGCGACCGGATCAGGGCCGGGACGATGGGCGCGGAGGACGTCCTGCACGACCTCGGCGCGATCGGCATCACCTCCTCCGACGCGCAGGGGATGGGAAGGGCCGGCGAGACCGTACGCCGGACCTTCGCCATGGCCGGGAAGATGAAGGCCGAACTCGGCCCGCTGGACGGCGACGGCGCGCACGACGACAACGCGCGCGTGCTCCGCTACCTGGCGAAGCTGACCATCAACCCGGCGATCGCCCATGGCCTGGCCCACGAGATCGGCTCCGTCGAGGTGGGCAAGCTGGCCGACATCGTGCTGTGGCGGCCCGAGTTCTTCGGCGCCAAGCCCCAGATGGTGCTGAAGTCCGGCTTCCCCGCGTGGGGGGTCACGGGCGATCCCAACGCCGCCACCGACACCTGCGAACCGCTCGTCCTCGGGCCGCTGTTCGGCGCCCACGGCGCCACCGCCGCCGACCTCTCCGTCGCCTTCGTCGCGCGCGCCGCCGTGGACCTCGGCGGGGACGGCCTGCCGACCCGCCGCCGCCGCGTCGCCGTGCGCGGCACCCGGGGGATCGGCCCCGCCGACCTCCTCCTCAACTCCCGCGTCGGCGACGTCCAGGTGGACGACCGCACCGGCCTGGTCTCGCTCGACGGGTCGCCGATCCGCTCCGAGCCGGCCGACTCCGTCTCCCTGAACCGCCTCTACTTCCTCTAGGACCCGCCCCATGACCTCGTACCGCATGCCCGCCGAGTGGACCCCGCACGAGCGGACCTGGATGGCCTGGCCCAGCCCCAACCCCACCTTCACCGACGAGGCGGAGCTGGCCGCCGCCCGCGAGGCGTGGGCCTCCGTCGCCCGGGCCGTCCGCCGCTTCGAGCCGGTCACCATGGTCGTCGCCCCCGGCGACGCGGAAGGCGCCCGCGCCCTCCTCGGCGAGGACGTCGAACTGATCGAGCGCGAGCTCGACGACGCCTGGATGCGCGACATCGGCCCCACCTTCGTCACCGACGGCACCTCGCTGGCCGCCGTGGACTGGGTCTTCAACGGCTGGGGCGCCCAGGACTGGGCCCGCTGGGAGCACGACTCCAAGATCGCCCGACACGTCGCCGACGCGGCCGGCGTCCCCGTGCACGGCAGCCCGCTCGTCAACGAGGGCGGCGGCATCCACGTCGACGGCGAGGGCACCGTCCTCCTCACCGACACCGTCCAGCTCGGCTCCGGCCGCAACCCCGAGTGGACCCGCGAGCAGGTAGAGCGGGAGATCCACGCCAAGCTCGGCACCACCAAGGCCATCTGGCTCCCGCACGGCCTCGCCGGCGACTACGGCACGTACGGCACCCAGGGCCACATCGACATCGTCGCCGCCTTCGCCCGCCCCGGCACCGTCCTCGTCCACAGCCAGCAGGACCCGAACCACCCCGACTACGGCCGCTCCCGGCTCTACGCCGACCTCCTGCGCGCCCAGACCGACGCCCAGGGCCGCCCCCTGGAGGTCATCGAGGTCCCCGCCCCCACCGTCCTCAAGGACGAGGAGGGCGACTGGGTCGACTACTCCTACATCAACCACTACCTCTGCAACGGCGCCGTGATCCTCTGCGCCTTCGACGACCCCCACGACGAACTCGCCGCGGAGATCTTCCGCCGCCTCTTCCCCGACCGCGAGGTCGTCCTGGTCGACGCCCGCACGATCTTCGCGGCCGGAGGCGGCATCCACTGCATCACCCAGCAGCAGCCCTCGGTGTAGAACGTACGGGTGAGTCAGAGCAGCAGCCCGCCCCCCGCCCCCCGCCGTCGCAACCAGGCCGCGCCGCCGCGCGAGGACGTCTTCGCGGCGGCCATGGACACCGTGGCCGCGCGCGGTCTCGACGGGCTGACCATGGCGGGGCTGGGCCGCCGGGTCGGGATGAGCAGCGGACACCTCCTCTACTACTTCCGCACCAAGGACGAACTGCTGCTCCAGACCCTGGAGTGGAGCGAGGGGCGGCTCGGCGCGGAGCGGGGGGCACTGCTGTCACGGCGGGGGAGCGCCCGGGAGCGGCTCGACGGATACGTGGACCTCTACGTGCCGGACGGGCCGCGCGACCCGCACTGGACGCTCTGGCTGGAGGTCTGGAACCGCTCGCAGAACGCCGCCGAGGACGCCCGCGCGCGCCAGGCCGCCATCGAGGGGGCCTGGCACCGGGACCTCGTGGCGATCCTCGCCGAGGGCGTCTCGCGCGGCGAGTTCCGGGCCGTCGACCCGGACCGCTTCGCCACCCGCACGCGCGCCCTGCTGGACGGCTACAGCGTGCACGTCGCGGTCGGGCTGCCCGGCACCGGACGGGCCGAAGTCCTGGACCAGGTAAGGGAGTTCATCGACGAAACCCTGATCCCGCGAACGTAACGCACGCAAGTACTCCCGATCGTCACCCCCGCGCCCTTGTCGGCCGGCGGCTCCCTCCGGCACGGTTCCGGGCCATGGGACGAGATCACTGGAAGAAGATCTGGGTCGGCTCGGCGGGCAACATGGTCGAGTGGTTCGACTGGTTCGTGTACGCGAGCTTCGCCGTCTACTTCGCGGGCGCCTTCTTCCCCGAGGGCAACGACACCGCCAAGCTCATGAACACCGCCGGCATCTTCGCCGTCGGCTTCTTCATGCGCCCCGTCGGCGGCTGGCTCCTCGGCCGGGTCGGCGACCGCAGGGGCCGCAAGGCCGCCCTCACCCTCACCGTCACCCTCATGTCCGCCTCGGCGCTGCTCATCGCCGTCGCCCCCACCTACGCCGTCGCCGGCTACGGCGGCGCCGCCGTCCTCCTGGTCGCCCGCCTCCTCCAGGGCCTCTCCGTCGGCGGCGAGTACGCGGCCAGCGCCACCTACCTCACCGAGGCCTCCGCCCCCGGCCACCGCGGCTTCGCCTCCAGCTTCCAGTACGTCTCCATGACCGCCGGACAGGTCCTCGGCCTCGGCCTGCTGATCGTCCTCCAGCACACGATGTCCACCGAGGCCCTGCACGCCTGGGGCTGGCGCGTCCCCTTCGTCATCGGCGCCCTCGGCGCCGCCGTCGTCTTCTACCTGCGCCGCACCATGCTGGAGACCGAGGTGTACGAGGAGACCGCCGACGCCGGGGTCGCGCGCGGCGAGCAGGGCACCCTCAAGGCCCTCTGGGCGCACCGCCGCGAGGCCTTCCTCGTCGTCGCGCTCACCATGGGCGGCACCGTCGCCTACTACACGTACACGACCTACCTCACCAAGTACCTCTCCAACAGCGCCGGCCTGCCCAAGCGGACCGCCACCCTCGTCTCCTTCTGCGCGCTGATCGTCTTCGCCTGCCTCCAGCCGCTCGCCGGCCGGCTCTCCGACCGGATCGGCCGCCGCCCGCTGCTCATCGCCTTCGCGGTCGGCTCGACGTTCCTCACCGTGCCGATCATGACGATGCTCAAGCACGCGGGTTCCTTCTGGCCGGCCCTCGGCCTCTCCCTGCTCGCCCTGCTCGTCGTCACCGGCTACACCTCGATCAACGCCTGCGTGAAGGCCGAGCTGTTCCCCACCGGCGTCCGCGCCCTCGGCGTCGCCCTGCCGTACGCGATCGCCAACGCCCTCTTCGGCGGCACGGCGGAGTACGTGGCCCTGTGGTTCAAGGACGCCGGGATCGAGTCCGGCTACTCCTGGTACGTCGCGGGCTGCGCGGCCGTCTCCCTGGTCGTCTACCTCGCCATGCGGGAGACCCGCGACATCGACCTGGCCCGGGTGGGCACCGCCGCCGCGCCCGGCCCCGTACCGGCGGCCGGGAAGACCGGGGTCGCCGTGGATTCCGCATCGTGAGATCCGAGTCCTGACGCGCGCGGGCCTGTGGCAGACTGCGGGCGTGCTTGCTACCACGATGATTATGGGCAGCAGCGCGCCGGTCCGCAGTGACCGCTGATCCCCGGGACCCCACCCCCGCGGCGGCGGCCACCGTGCCCCAGACCCGCGCGCAGACCTCTCGCACCCGCGAGGGGTTTTTTCGTTTTCCGGCCCCACCCGTGCCGGAGACGGACCGCGCGTGAGAATGGGGGCAAGTGGATCCATACCTTCCGGAGCCACATCCGACAGGAGCCAACACAGTCATGACCACCGAGAACGGCGAGAGCCCCCGTCCGGGCGCCGGCCCGGCCGACGACAGCTTCCACGTCTTCGACACGACGCTCCGCGACGGAGCCCAGCGTGAGGGCATCAACCTCACCGTCGCGGACAAGCTGACCATCGCCCGGCACCTCGACGAGTTCGGCGTCGGCTTCATCGAGGGCGGCTGGCCCGGCGCCAACCCGCGGGACACCGAGTTCTTCGCCCGCGCCCGCCAGGAGATCCGCTTCAAGCACGCGCAGCTCGTGGCCTTCGGCGCCACCCGCCGGGCCGGCGGCACCGCCGCCGACGACCCGCAGGTCAAGGCGCTGCTCGACTCCGGCGCCCCGGTGATCACCCTGGTGGCCAAGTCCCACGACCGGCACGTCGAACTCGCCCTGCGCACCACCCTGGACGAGAACCTGGAGATGGTCCGCGACACCGTCGCCTTCCTGCGCGACCAGGGCCGCCGCGTCTTCGTCGACATGGAGCACTTCTTCGACGGCTACAAGGCCAACCCCGACTACGCCAAGGCCGTCGTCCGCGCCGCGCACGAGGCCGGCGCCGACGTCGTCATCCTCTGCGACACCAACGGCGGCATGCTCCCCGCCCAGATCCAGGCCGTCGTCGCCACCGTCCTCGCCGACACCGGCGCCCGGCTCGGCATCCACGCCCAGGACGACACCGGCTGCGCCGTCGCCAACACCCTCGCCGCCGTCGACGCGGGCGCCACCCACGTCCAGTGCACCGCCAACGGCTACGGCGAGCGGGTCGGCAACGCCAACCTCTTCCCCGTCGTCGCCGCCCTGGAACTCAAGTACGGCAAGCGGGTCCTGCCCGACGGCGCCCTCGCCGAGATGACCCGCATCTCGCACGCCATCGCCGAGGTCGTCAACCTCACCCCCTCCACCCACCAGCCGTACGTGGGCGTCTCCGCCTTCGCCCACAAGGCCGGCCTGCACGCCTCCGCCATCAAGGTCGACCCCGACCTCTACCAGCACATCGACCCCGAGCTGGTCGGCAACACCATGCGGATGCTCGTCTCCGACATGGCCGGCCGCGCCTCCATCGAGCTCAAGGGCAAGGAGCTGGGCGTCGACCTCGGCGACGACCGCGCGCTCGTCGCCCGGGTCGTCGAGCGGGTCAAGGAGCGCGAGCTCCAGGGCTACACGTACGAGGCCGCCGACGCCTCCTTCGAGCTGCTGCTCCGCGCCGAGGCCGAGGGCCGGGCCCGCCGCTACTTCCGCACCGAGTCCTGGCGCGCGATCACCGAGAACCGCCCCGACGGCACCCACGCCAACGAGGCCACCGTCAAGCTCTGGGCCAAGGGCGAGCGGATGCTCGCCACCGCCGAGGGCAACGGCCCGGTCAACGCCCTCGACCGCGCCCTGCGGGTCGCCCTGGAGCGGATCTACCCCCAGCTCGCCAAGTTCGAGCTGGTCGACTACAAGGTCCGCATCCTCGAAGGCCGGCACGGCACCGAGTCCACCACCCGGGTCCTCGTCACCACGAGCGACGGCAACGCCGAGTGGTCGACCGTCGGCGTCGGCGAGAACGTGATCGCGGCCTCCTGGCAGGCCCTGGAGGACGCCTTCACCTACGGGCTGCTGCGGGCCGGGGTCGACCCCGCCGAGTGAGACCGATGTCCGCCCGACATGTCTAGTTCGATCCCGTTCGGGTAATTTCGAACCATGAAGACCAGGGCGTTCTCGGTGTGGCCGGCCCTCGCCGGGCTGATCCTCCTGCTGCTCCTGGCCCTGGCCCCCGCGTCGGCGGGCGCCAGGGCCACCGGCGTCCCCGACGCGGCCGCCGCCCTGAGACAGGGCCCCGTCTACGTCGACCCGGGCGCCGCCGACCAGCTCTCGGAGTCCGACGCGGCCGCCCTCGCGCAGAAGATCGAGGACGCGGACAAGCCCCTGTTCGTGGCCGTCCTGCCGCAGGGCGCGCAGTACCCGCCGAAGGGCCTCATCGAGAACCTGCGGGCCCAGACCGGCATCGCCGGGGTGTACGCGGTCCGGCTCGGCGACGACTTCGCCGCCAAGGCCGACAGCCGCGTGCTGTCGCCCGGCGCGGTGGCGAACATGGTCGCCACCGCCGACCGGCCCGGTGGCGACGCCGCCGCCGAACTGAACGCCTTCGCCGACCAGGCCCTCCCCGCGATGCGCGGCTCCGCGCCCGGGGCCTGGCCCGGCGGCGCCTCCTCCGACTCCGGCGTCCCGGTCGCCGGACTCGTCACCCTCGGCGCGGTCGCCGCCGTCGGCGGCACGGCCGCCTACGCCGTGGTGCGCGGCCGGCGGAAGCGGAAGGAGGCCGAGGAGCGGGCCGCCCTGGAGAAGCTCCGGGTCGTCGTCGACGAGGACATCACCGCCTTCGGCGAGGAGCTGGAACGGCTCGACTTCCACCCCGCCGAGGCCGGCGCCGACGAGGCGATGCGCGCCGACTACGAGGCCGCCCTGGACTCCTACGACCGGGCGAAGACGCTGATGGGCGGGGTACGGCACCCGCACGAGGTCCGCGGGGTCACCCGGGCCCTGGAGGACGGGCGCTACTCGCTCGCGGTGCTGGACGCCCGCCGCGGCTCCCGCCCGCTGCCCGAGCGCCGCCCCCCGTGCTTCTTCGACCCGCGCCACGGCCCCTCCACCGCGGACCGCACCTGGACGCCGGCCGGCGGCGCCTCCCGCGAGGTCCCCGTCTGCGCCGCCGACGCGGCCCGCCTGGACGACGGCGAGGACCCGCGCGCCCGTACGGTCGAGACCGACGCCGGCCGCCGCCCCTACTGGGAGGCGGGCCCGGCGTACGGCCCCTGGGCGGGCGGCTACTTCGGCGGCGGCCTGCTGCCCGGCCTGCTCGTCGGCACCCTGCTCGGCTCGGCCCTCTCCACCCCCGCCTACGCGGCGGAGTACGGCGGCGGCGACTTCGGGGACTTCGGGGGAGGGGACTACGGCGGCGGCTTCGGCGGCACCGACTTCGGCGGCACCGACTTCGGCGGCGGGGACTACGGAGGCGGCGGAGACTTCGGCGGCGGAGGCGGCTTCGACGGCGGCGGGGGCTTCTGACGGCTCCCGCCGGACGGGCTTGAGGGCCCCGTCAGACCAGCGGCTTCACCGACATCAGCAGGTGGCGGTGGCGGTCGTCGTCGCCGTCGGTCAGGAGGGCGCGCTGGCCGGGGCCGAGGAGGTGGAGGCGGACGTCCTCGGCGGTGAAGCGGGTCAGGGCGTCCAGCAGGTAGCCGGGGTTGAAGGCGACCGTCAGCGCGCCGGCGCCGTCGAGGACGGCGGGCAGCCGCTGGGAGGCCACGTCGTCCTCGTAGCCGGCCCGCAGGCGCAGGGTGGTGCCCTCGAAGGCGAGCTGGACCGGGCTGTCGCCCTCGGCGACCACCGCGACCCGCTTCACGGCCTCGACGAGCGCCGCCCGGCCGGTGACCGCGACGGCGTGGTCGCCCAGGGCGAAGAGCTTGTCGTGGCGGGGTAGCCGGCCGTCGAGCAGCCGGGCGGTGGTGCGCAGGCCGGCCCGCTCGAAGCCGATGGAGTGGGCGTCGAGCCCGATCCGGATCCGGCCCTCGCCCGCGAGGGAGCGGGCGGTCTCGGCGAGCCGGCGGGCCGGGACGACCACGTCGGCGGGCTCGGCGGGGGCCGCGCCGAAGTCCGGGTACCACTCCAGGGCGCGGACCGCGTAGCGGTAGCGGTCGGTGGCGGCCAGGGTCATCACCGGGCCGTCGAGCGCGAGCCGTATCCCGGTGAGGACCGGCAGCGAGTCGTCCCGGCCGGCCGCCGCCGCGACCTGGCCGACCGCCTCGGCGAAGGCGGTCCCGTCGACCTCGCCGAGGACCGGGGGGAGCGCCGGGGCGGCCGGATAGGAGTCGAGCGGCAGCAGCGAGAGGCCGAAGCGGGCCTCGCCGGAGGTGACCGAGAGCCGGGCGCCCTCCACGGCCAGCCCGGTCCGCCCCGGCGGCAGCACCTTGCAGATGTCGAGCAGCCGCCGGCCGAGCACCAGCGCCCGGCCCGGCACCTCGGTCCCGGCCTCGGTCTCCACGCGCGCGGAGGCCTCGTGGTCGAGTCCGGAGACGCTCAGCCGGCCGTCGTCGCCGGCCTCCAGGAGCAGTCCGCCGAGCACGGGCACGGGGGAGCGGGCGGGCAGCACGCGCGCGGCCCACGCGACGGCTTCGGTCAGCGCGGCACTGTCGATGTGGATCTCCATGCCGCCGACGCTAACGGCCGCCTCTGACAACGGCGTCGGCGCGCGGCCCCCGGGCACGAGAACGCCGAGCGCCCGCCGTCCGCGGGGTTCGCGGAGGGCGGGCGCGCTCGGTGTCCGGGCCCGGGGGCCGAGGGGGGGGAGGGGGCGGGTCAGGCGGCGTTCTTGATCGCGGAGATGTCGAAGTTCAGCTTGACCTTGTCGCTGACCATGACGCCGCCGGTCTCCAGGGCCGCGTTCCAGGTGAGGCCCCACTCGGAGCGGAGGATCTCGGCGGAGCCCTCGAAGCCGACGCGCTCGTTGCCGTACGGGTCGGTGGCCGTGCCGTTGAACTCCAGGTCGATGGAGATCGGCTTGGTGACGTCCTTGATGGTCAGGTCGCCGGTGATCCGGTACTTGTCGCCGCCCAGCTGGGCCGCCTCGGTGGAGCGGAAGCTCATCAGGGGGAACTGCTCGGCGTCGAAGAAGTCGCCGCTGCGCAGGTGGTTGTCGCGGTCGCCGATGCCGGTGTCGATGGAGGCGATCTTCACGTCGATGGCGGCGCTGGAGGCGGCCGGGTCGCTGCCGTTCAGCTTCAGGGAGCCCTCGTGCTCGCCGAAGGAGCCGCGGACGTTGGTGACCATGGCGTGGCGGACGGTGAAGCCGATGCTGCTGTGCGCGGCGTCGATGGTGTAGTCGCCGGTCAGGGCGGCCAGGGCCGGGTCCACGGGGAGGGTGGCGGTGGTGGCGGCGGACTCGGTGTTCTTGCGGCCGAAGAGACCCATGGCGTGCTCCTTGTCGGGGGGTGTCGTCGAAGGCGGGGTGTTGTTGAACCTTCAACGAGAATGACTGTAGCCCCATTCCGTTCAACTTTCAACATCTGGTGCGGAGGTTCGCCCGGACGGCCCCGCGAAAACGCCGACGCCCTCTGGCGGACGCGCGTAGAACTGCGGCACCATCTCCCTGCGCGACGAGCACCACCTGCACAGCCGTCCCCACCCGTCACGGTCCCCAGCAGGAGGCAACCCCCGTGAAGCTCCGCTCCGTCCTCACCGCAGTCGCCCTCGTCCTCGGCGCCCTCTTCGCCCCCGGCTTCGGCGCCCTCACCGCCGCCGGCGACGCCCACGCGGTCACCAAGATCAGCCACTCCAC